>NZ_JBFTNJ010000033.1:0-33961 GCF_056397425.1 Arthrobacter sp. 05N33_2 | reverse complement strand
GGATCGTGGTGATGCTGATGCTGGTCAATCCCGGCTACATGAACCCGATGTTCACGCACCCGCTGGGCTGGGGCATGATGGCCGCCTCCGTCATCCTCATGACCATTGGCGGGCTGTGGATGCGCAAAATCATCGACCTGAAGTTCTGAGGCGGCCATGGCACCTGCTGTACTTCTTGCCACGCTGCTGGTGGCCTTGCCGCTCGGCTATCTGGCGTGGTCGCTGCTCTCCGTCGACCGGAGGTCACAGCGCGCCATGCGGGAGCTGCTCGCGCTGGGTACCGACCCGGCCGAGCTCACCCATCGGGAGCGCAGCAGTCTGCTGGAACGGGCCGGCTACCGGCTGACTCCCGCGGCGTACGTCCGCAAACTGGACCGGCTGTTGTCCCTCGCCGGGCGCCCCGCGTCGCTGCCGCTGGGCCGCGTGCTCGCGGCCAAGCCGCTCCTTGGGCTGCTGGGCGCCCTGCTGGGCTTCTGGATCAGCGCCAACAGCCCGACGCCGGTCCTCAAGCTCGTGGGAATCTTTGTGTTCCTGCTCGGCTACTTCATCCCCGACCTCCTGCTTTACAGCAGAGGGCAGGAACGCCAGAAGACCATGCAGCTGGAACTGGCCAACACGCTGGACCAGATGCTGATCTCCGTGGAAGCGGGCCTGGGCTTCGAAGGCGCCATGGCCCGGGCCGGCGAGAACGGCAAGGGCCCCCTGGCGGAGGAACTTATCCGGACCCTGCAGGACATGCAGGTAGGGCGCAGCCGGCGCGAGTCATACGTGGCACTGGCGGAACGGACCAACGTGCCCGAGCTGCGCAGCTTCGTCCAGGCCGTGGTCCAGGCCGACACCTACGGCATTGCCATCAGCCGGGTGTTGCGGGTGCAGGCGAAGGTCATGCGGGTCAAGCGCCGGCAACGGGCCGAGGAGAAGGCCATGAAGCTGCCCGTCACCATCCTGTTTCCCCTGCTGTTCTTCATCTTCCCCGTGCTTTTCATCGCCATCCTGGGCCCGGCCGTCATCAACGCCATCGACACGTTCAGCGGCCAGTAAACGGCCGCCGACACGGCCACGGCCGGCACCAGCGGCCGGGATTGGTTCCCCTCGGGAAAGCCTCAGGGTTTCCGCAGGATAGACCGGGCTGCACGGCATCGGCCGCATCAGCAAGTAGCGTGGTCACATGTCCCTTCCAAGCGCTTGCCCCGACGACGGAGATGCGGGCATTGCCCTCGCTCCCACCACCTCTCCGGGACTGCCGGCGCCTGCCCTCACGGCATCCAGCGCGGCAGCGGCCTTCCCAGAGGTCTTCCCGGAGGTCCTCCCCGAGGACCTGCCGGCGGCCCCGCTCGTGGACCCTGCCGCGCTTCAGGACCTGGGTGCACAGCTGGAAAATCCGGCCGTGGCGAAGGGATTTGCCAGGGACTACACCCGGATGTGGGACCAGCGCTACCGCTCGCTGGCCTCGGCCCTCGAACGCGGGGATCTCGCGGGCTCGATGGACGCTGTGCTGAGCCTGAAGACGTCCTCGGCCATGGTCGGAGGCCTGCGCCTGGCCCAGCTCGCCGGCGAACTGGAGAACGCCCTCAGGGCCGGAGACATTGGCCGCGCACTGTCGCTCCTGCGCGACGTCGCCGCGCGCGGCGGGGAAACCGTCGACGAGCTCCAGTTCAGCTACGTCCTGTGGGACAGCTAGGACCGGCGGGACCGCTGCCGCCTACAGGTTTCCCGGGCGCCGGGCACCGGAAGCCCCTCCAGGGGCTACCGCGCCGGCGACAGCCGGTAGCCCACGCCGCGGACGGTCTGCAGCCAGCGCGGCTGCACGGGGTCCTCGCCGAGTTTCCTCCGCAGGTTGCCGATATGCACCTCGACGGCGCGTTCGTCGGATTCGCTGATGTAGGCGTCCGCCCGGTAGTAATCGCCCCGGACCACGCGCACCAGCTCGGTCTTGGACCGCACGGCGCCGGCGCCCTTCAGGAGCGCCTGCAGGAGGTCGAACTCGCTGCGGGTCAGGCTGACCGCCACGCCGTCGACGCTCACGGACCGGGTCTCGGGGTTCAGGTCCAGGCCGTTGTGGTGCAGCACTGGACTCTGGGACGCTGCAGGGGCGGCGGCCGCCCCAGAATCCAGCGCGGATCCGTCCGCGGCGCCGAGGTCCTGCCGGGGCCGGCGCATCATGGCACCCACGCGCGCGCGCAGCTCCCGGGGCCGGAATGGCTTCGCCAGGAAATCATCAGCCCCGGTATGAAACGCCGTCAGGGTGTCCAGTTCGTCGGTTCGCGCTGTCAGCATGACCACGTACGCGTCACTGAACTGCCGGATCCGGCGCAGCACCTCGAAACCGTCGATGTCGGGAAGCCCGACATCGAGGGTGACCACGCTTGCCTCCCGCGCCCTGACGACGTCGACCCCTTCACGTCCGCCGGCCGCCGAGTGGACTTCGAACCCTGCCTGGCTCAATACGGCTTCGACAAGGTTCCGAACATCTTCGTCGTCTTCTACAACGACGGCGACTCCCATGTCGGTCATGGCCCCCCTCATGTGTCACGCTACGCTGCCGTTCGCGGATGCGGCGGCAGCAATTATCTCGCCGGCCCCCACCGGCAATGTCAGAATACCCACCCTAAGGGGCAAATTCGCGGCTGCCCGGTAACAGAAATGGCAAAACTTCGATTTATGTCAAATTTGCGTGACACAGGGTGTAAAACTGGAGCAACGGGAAGGGGGCACGGCGTCTTTGCTTAGACAGCGGCTGATCCGCAGTGTGGATCGACACGGGAAGGCTTTGGGGCCGCGCGGGCGGGTCCTCGTATGCCAGTTGCCGCTGGCCGTGATGCTGGCCGGAATCGTCATGGCTGCCCCGGCCGCCTGGCCCGGCCTTCCGGACAGCATCCTGTGCCGCTACGCCTTTGCCCTGCAGGCCGCCCTCCTGGTGGCCTGCGTACTGGTCCCCTGGCAGCGTTTTGGGCCGTTGGCCCCGCTCGTCATCCCTGTCCTGGACCTGGTTGCGATTGGGCTGCTCCGGGACGGCACCACCGCCGGGCTGCCGGATCCCGGTGTGCTCTCCGTCTTGCCCGTGGTGTGGATTTCGGCGTCCAGGCTCTCCGCCCCCGCGAGCCTTTCACTGAGTTTCTCGGTGCCCCTCGTGGCCGCCCTGCCCTGGCTCCTGGCGGACCGATCGGCACCGCTTGCGGCCCGCACGGCCGAAGCCCTGCTGGTGCCCCTGATGATGCTCGCGGTGTCCCTGGCCATGCGTTTCGCGCGGGCGCGCCTGCGGCGCGAGCAGCGGCGGATCAGGTCCAAGGAAGCCGAGCTGGAGGTCCTGCTCGCGGACAGCCGGGAGCGCGAACGGCTCCTGAACACCATTCTTGACACCGTCGACGTCGGGATCGTGGCAGTGGATGCCAGCGGCCGCCGGCTGCTCACGAACACGTGGCAGGCCGAACTCGAGGAATCCGCGGCCGCGGCGCCCCGTCCTACGGCCGAACCGGCGGGGGAAGTACTGCCGGAGGAAGAGGGCCGGCTCGTGCTGACCGGGCAGGACCGAAGCACCCCCCTGGCGCTGGAGCGCCGTCCCATCCGGCGGGCGCTGGCCGGCGAGTCGTTTGCCGACTACCTTGTCTGCTTCGGTGAGGCGGCGGCCAGCCGCGTGGTCTCGACCGGGGCCCGGCCCCTGAAGAACGACGCCGGCGACTTCCGCGGCGCTGTGGTGGTCTTCAACGAGGTCACCGGCCTGGTGGACGCCCTGGCAGCGAAGGACGAGGTCGTCTCCACTGTCTCCCACGAATTCCGCACGCCGTTGACGTCCATCATCGGCAACCTGGACCTGGTGCTCGCCGACACCGAGGGCCTGGACAGTCCGGTGGTCCGCCGCGTCGAAGTGGCGCAGCGCAACGCGGAGCGGCTGCTGGCCCTGGTCTCGGACCTTCTCATGTCCGCCAGCGCCGCGGTCCATGTCCATCCGCGCCGCACCGACCTCGCCGGCATCGTGGAGGCGAGCCTCGGCTCGGCCCAGGCCCACGCCCAGGCGTCCCGCGTCTGCCTCGCCACGGACGTCCAGGGTCCGCTCTGGGCCCACGTGGACCCGCTCCGGCTCAGCCAGGCCCTGGACAACCTCGTTTCCAACGCGATCAAGTACTCGCCCGACGGCGRATCGGTGCGGGTCTCCGCCAGCTCCGGCGACGGCCTGGTGCGCCTTCACGTCGAGGACACCGGGATGGGCATGACCGCCGCCGACGCCGGGCGGGTCTTCACCCGTTTCTTCCGCAGCCCGGCCGTCCGGGACGGATCCATTCCGGGCGCCGGCTTAGGGCTGTCCATCACCAAGGCCATCGTGGAAGGGCACGGCGGATCCATCTCGTGCCGCACCAGTCCGGGCCACGGCAGCACTTTCACCCTCGAGCTTCCCGCCTAATTTAGGCCCGCAGGCCCACCGCCTTTTCGTGCCCACATGGCTGTGGTGGCGTCGAAGTTTCCCCACCTTTGGTGGCCGACGCCGGCGTGTTGCGCCGACCCGCCGGCGTAGAGCGGCCTCGCTCCGGCAAAGGTGGGGAAAATCGGTGGCGCAGTTTAGGCCCGCAGTGCCCGCGTCAGTTCGGCCCGGGCCAGCATGCCGCTCTCTGTCGGGTAGGCCACTTCCTCGAGCACCAGCGGGTGCGGGGCTGCGAGAACGGAGCGGGCGTCGCGCTGCCGGGCGAGGAGCCGCTCGTAGAGCCATTCCGGGGCCTCTTCGCCCTCCCCCACGTACAACGCCGAGCCCACCAGGGAGCGGACCATGTTGTGGCAGAACGCGTCAGCCTGAACGGTGACGACAATGACGCCGTCCGCGCCGCGCTCGAATTCGAAGCGCTGCAGTTCACGGATGGTCGTGGCCCCCTCGCGGGGCTTGCAGTACGAGCGGAAGTCCTGCAGGCCCAGCAGCGGCGCGGCGCCCTCGTTGAGGAGACCGACGTCCAGCGGAACCTTGTGCCACAGCGTCGAGGCGCGTCCCAGCGGGTCCCACAGCGCGGGGCCGTCCGCGATCCGGTACGAATAGCGGCGCCAGAGGGCGGAGAACCGGGCATCGAAGCCAACGGGTGCCACGCTCACCCGGTGCACCTCGATGGCGCCGCTGAGGTCGCCCAGGCCACGGCTCAAGGCACCGCGGATGCGGCGGAGCAGGGCGACGGCGGGATCCAGTTCGGCGCCCCGGTTCAGGCCCAGCCACTCCGCCTCGCTGAGGTCCAGGTGGACCACCTGGCCGCGGGCGTGCACCCCGGCGTCGGTGCGCCCGGCAACCGTAACCCGGACGGGGCGTCGGATCAGCAGCGCGAGGGCCTCCTCCAGGACGCCCTGGACGGTGCGCAGTCCCGGCTGCACGGCCCACCCGCTGAACGGGCCGCCGTCGTACGCCACATCCAGCCGGATACGCAAAAACCCGCCGCCCCCCAAGACGGGGGCAGCGGGTTTGAGCTCGTTCATAGACTTAAGTCTATAAGAAAGATTTAGCGAATTACTTCGCGTCCTTCTCGGACTCAGCGGCTGCTTCCTCAGCGGCCGGAGCCTCTTCGGTAGCGGCTTCGGTCTCAGCGACTGGAGCCTCTTCGGTCTCAGCAGCCTCTTCGGTCTCGGCAACCGGAGCTGCGTCGGCCTTTTCGGCGTCCTTCTTGTCAGCGTCGCGCTTGGCAGCAGAGGTAGCCTCGGCTACCACGGCCTGCTTTGCGGAAACCGGCTCGAGAACCAGTTCGATGACAGCCATGGGAGCGTTGTCGCCCTTGCGGTTGCCGATCTTGGTGATGCGGGTGTAGCCGCCATCGCGGTTTTCCACTGCCTGTGCAATGTCGGTGAACAGCTCGTGGACGACGCCCTTGTTGCTGATCAGGCCGAGTACACGACGGCGGGACGCGAGGTCGCCACGCTTGGCGAAAGTCACCAGGCGCTCGGCGTACGGCTTCAGGCGCTTGGCCTTGGTCACCGTGGTGGTGATCCGCTTGTGCTCGAAAAGTGCGGCGGACAGGTTCGCGAGCATAAGACGCTCGTGAGCCGCTCCGCCTCCGAGGCGCGGACCCTTAGCGGGGGTAGGCATTATAGTTTCTCCTCATTGGAAGCCGTTGGGCTGCGCACACCAGGGTGCATCCAGCCAGCCGGCCAAGATCTGTTGGTTAGAGCTCGTCGTCGCTGAACGCGGCGTCGTCCTCTTCGATGGCTGCGGCRCGKGCTGCGAGATCGAAACCGGGAGGGGAGTCCTTGAGGGACAGRCCCAGTTCGACSAGCTTKGCCTTGACCTCATCAATGGACTTCGCRCCGAAGTTRCGGATGTCCATGAGGTCAGCCTCGGAGCGGGCAACGAGTTCACCCACGGTGTGGATGCCCTCACGCTTGAGGCAGTTGTAGGAACGGACCGTCAGGTCCAGATCCTCGATCGGCAGTGCCATGTCGGCTGCCAGGGCAGCGTCCGTCGGCGACGGACCGATCTCGATACCTTCAGCTGCGGTGTTCAGCTCGCGGGCCAGACCGAACAGTTCCACCAGGGTGGTACCTGCCGAAGCAACGGCGTCGCGCGGGGCGATTGCCTGCTTGGTCTCGACGTCGACAATGAGCTTGTCGAAGTCAGTGCGCTGCTCAACACGGGTAGCTTCCACGCGGAAAGTAACCTTCAGAACCGGCGAGTAGATCGAGTCGACCGGGATGCGGCCGATCTCGGAGTCGCCGGACTTGTTCTGAGCTGCCGAAACGTAGCCGCGACCGCGCTCGATGGTCAGTTCGAGTTCGAACTTGCCCTTCGAGTTCAGCGTGGCAATGTGCAGATCCGGGTTGTGGAATTCGACGCCGGCCGGCGGAGCGATGTCCGCGGCGGTGACGACTCCCGGTCCCTGCTTGCGCAGGTAAGCAACAACCGGCYCGTCGTGCTCGGAGGAAACCGACAGGTTCTTGATGTTCAGGATGATCTCAGTGACATCTTCCTTGACACCCGGAACCGTGGTGAACTCGTGCAGCACGCCATCGATCCGGATGCTCGTTACAGAGGCACCGGGGATGGAGGAGAGCAGGGTACGGCGGAGGGAGTTTCCGAGGGTGTAACCAAAGCCCGGCTCCAGCGGTTCGATGATGAACCGTGAGCGGTTTTCGGAGACGACCTCTTCGGAGAGGGTGGGGCGCTGTGCAATGAGCACTTAGGTTTCCTTTCGGCGAGCATCCGCTATATGACGCAACACAGGTGGTGGAAAGATCGGTCTGAAGACTTAACGCGGCCGGGCCTGCCCGGACCGGTGAGGGTCCGGGCAAGCTCCTGGGCGCTGGAAAGCCTTAGACGCGGCGGCGCTTCGGCGGACGGCAGCCGTTGTGGGCGCTGGGGGTGACGTCCTGGATGGAGCCAACCTCGAGGCCAGCGGCCTGCAGCGAGCGGATGGCGGTTTCGCGTCCGGAACCCGGTCCCTTGACGAACACGTCAACCTTGCGCATGCCGTGCTCCTGTGCACGCTTTGCGGCGGCTTCGGCGGCCATCTGGGCAGCGAACGGGGTGGACTTACGCGAGCCCTTGAAGCCAACCTCACCGGACGAAGCCCAGGAGATGACAGCACCGTTCGGGTCCGTGATGGACACGATGGTGTTGTTAAAGGTGCTCTTGATGTGCGCCTGGCCCAGCGCGATATTCTTCTTGTCCTTCTTACGCGGCTTGCGAACCGCGCCACGAGTCTTCGGGGGCATTTTTTCTCCTACAGAAAGTTATCGGGGGAAAACCGAGTTAATCCCTCAGGGATTAACGGGCCTTCTTCTTGCCTGCGACGGTGCGCTTCGGACCCTTGCGGGTACGCGCGTTCGTCTTCGTACGCTGACCGCGCACTGGCAGGCCCTTGCGGTGGCGAATACCTTCGTAGCTGCCGATTTCAACCTTGCGGCGGATATCAGCGGCTACTTCGCGGCGAAGGTCACCCTCAACCTTGTAGTTGCCTTCAATGTAGTCACGCAGCTCAACCAGCTGCGCGTCGGTCAGGTCCTTGACCCGAACGTCAGCGCTGATGCCGGTAGCAGCCAGGGTTTCGTGTGCACGGGTCTTGCCCACGCCGTAGATGTAAGTAAGCGCAATTTCCAGCCGCTTTTCGCGGGGAATGTCTACGCCAGCGAGACGAGCCATATTGGCAGTACTCCTTGTATAAACCGGAGGTCGTAGGCAGTACACCCGCATGTTCAGTGCGGCCCCAGCCTCCGACCGGGGGTTAGCTGTCCGGGCTCATACGTCCCAGTTCAGCTTGTGCTGCCTTTATTTACTTGCGTGGGTTAGCAACCCAGGATTTCCCGTGAAGGAAATTAGCCCTGGCGCTGCTTGTGGCGCGGGTTCTCGCAGATCACCATGACCCGGCCATTACGGCGGATCACTTTGCACTTTTCGCAGATCTGCTTGACGCTCGGCTTGACCTTCATGGCGTTCCTTTGCGTGTTGCAGTTGGTCAGCTGGACCGGCCCTCGGCTGTTGCCCTGGCCGCCCAGTGTTTACTTGTAGCGGTAGACGATACGACCACGTGTCAGGTCGTAAGGGCTCAGCTCCACCACTACGCGGTCCTCGGGGAGGATCCTGATGTAGTGCTGGCGCATCTTTCCAGAGATGTGTGCCAGAACGATGTGCTTGTTGGTGAGCTCAACGCGAAACATCGCATTGGGCAGCGCCTCGGTCACAACGCCCTCGATCTCAATGACCCCGTCCTTCTTGGCCATACCCTCCGCTAACTGTTGTTGCCGCAGCCTCCCGGTTTGCACCGGTCATGACCGCGGACGTTTTTGATTGATTGGCTGGTGCCACCCGACCCCAAAAGGGCACAACGGGGCAGACAACCAACAGACAACACTACGCCATCGCGGCCCGATTGTTAAATCCGAAGTTAAATCCGCCCATCGTAGCGCACTCAGCGTCCGTACGCACCTAGCGTCCCGGCCGCCGTCGTCACTGCCTCCGCCTGCGAGATCCCGTCGAGGATGGCCAGCCGGACGACGTCGGCGGCCGCGCTCTGCAGGGTAATGAGGCTGATCTGCCGGGCCGCCGGCGTGCTGCGGTCAAGCGCGACGGCGCCCGTCGCCAGCGCGAACACGGTATCGCCGTCGGCGAGGGTGTGGCTTGGATTCAAAGCCCGTGCCAGTCCGGCATGGGCCGCCGAGGCGGTGCGTTTGCAGTCCGCCTTGTCCAGGACGGCGTCCGTGGCGACGACGACGAGCGTGGTGTTGAGCGGCGGGGGCGTACCGCCAACGCCGTAGTCTGCGGCTTCGGCCTCACCTCCCGCCCCAACAGCCGAAACTCTCTGCGTGCTCGCTCCTTCGTCGCTTAGACGCACGCTGCCGGGTTCCGCCTGCTGCGGCGATGTGCCCCACGGCAGTCCGAGCGCGTTGACGACCGCAATGGCGCCGACGGTCACCCCGTTTTCTAAGGTGAGGGAGGCTGTGCCCACTCCCCCTTTGTACGTGCCCCTGCCGATTGCCGCTCCTGTGCCGGCGCCGACGTTGCCGCGTTCGACGTCGTGCCCTTCCGGCTGCCCGGCGGCGGCGGCCGTCGCCGCGTAGCCCATCGCCTCTCCGGGGCGGGCGGAGAAATCGCCGCCGCGGCCCAGGTCGAAAATCGCGGCCGCCGGCACGATCGGAACAAGCCCGCCGGGGACCGTGAAGCCTCGGCCGTTCTCCTCGCACCAGCGCATGGCGCCGCCCGCGGCTGCGAGGCCAAAGGCGCTGCCCCCGGTCAGGACCACGGCGTCCACGGTCTGGGACAGCGTGGTGGGATCCAGTGAGTCCGTCTCATGCGTCGCAGGCCCGCCGCCCCGGACGTCGACCGAGCCGACGGTGCCCGGCGGCGGGAGAACCACAGTCACTCCGCTCAGCCAGCCGTCGCCGGACTTCTGGACCTGGCCTATCCGGATGCCGGCCACGTCTGTGATGGCTCCTGTTGCTCCCATGGCTCCATTGTGCGCCCCGGCTGACCTGCGACACGCAAAATCCCTGGCGCTACCGTATTCCGGTGTCGCCAGGGATTTTGCGCGTCGCCAGAAATCCCGCGAGTCGCCGTGTGAGTCGGGCCTAGGGAATCGGGACGGGCACGACGCCGAGCGGCGCCAGTTTCGCCGCTCCCCCGTCAGGTGCCGAGAGGACCCAGATCCCCTTCTCGTGCACGGCCACCGAGTGCTCCCACTGGCAGGAGCGCTTGCCATCCGTGGTGACGACGGTCCAGTCGTCGTCCAGGATTGCGGTCTCGATGCTGCCCCGGACCAGCATGGGCTCGATTGCGAGGCACAGCCCCGGGCGGATCTTCGGCCCGCGGTGGCCGGTGCGGTAGTTCAGCACGTCCGGCGCCATGTGCATCTCGGAGCCGATTCCGTGCCCTACATAGTCCTCCAGGATGCCCAGCGGTTTGCCCGGCACGGAGGAGACGTAGTCGTCCACGGCGTTGCCGATATCACCCACGAATTTCCCGGTGGCCAGGGCTGCGATGCCACGCCACATGGCTTCCTCGGTAACCTCGGAGAGGCGAACGTCTTCGGGATCGGCGGTGCCGACAATCACGGTCCGCGCCGAATCGGAGTGCCAGCCGTCCACGATCGCGCCGCCGTCGATCGAGATGATGTCGCCGTCCGCCAGGACCCGGCCGCCGGGGATGCCGTGCACCACCTCTTCGTTCACCGAGGTGCAGATCGTGGCCGGGAACCCGTGGTAGCCGAGGAAGTTGGACTTGGCGCCGGCGTCCTGAAGCACGGCGGCGAAGACCTCATCCAGCCGGGCAGTGGTGACGCCGGGGGCCGCGGCGGCCACCGCCGCATCCAGTGCCCGGCTCAGGACCAGTCCGGCCTCGTGCATCGTGCGCATCTGGGCGTTGGTCTTGTATTCAATGCGTGCCTGGCCGAATGCCATCGCTACCTCAAAATTTTCTCTCGCGGTCCGGGCGGGCTGGATCCCGGACCTCCACCATGGGTCATCAACCCAAGTCTTCAAGCTCTATTCTCCCGTACCGGTTCAACGGTTCGGAACGGGCTCGCTGCGGGGCCGCCCAACGCCGAAGGGCGCGTTCCGTACCCGATGGTACGGAACGCGCCCTTCTGCACTGCGTCTCTGTTCTGCGTCAGCCGCAATGAGCATGCGTGGATCAGGGGGTGAGGATCAGGCGGCCTGGGCCGACTTGATCGCTTCCATGACGCGCTCGGTGACTTCGTCGATGGCACCGATGCCGTCCACCTGGGTCAGGATGCCGCGTTCGGCATACTTGGCCACCACAGGTTCGGTCTGCTCGTGGTACAGGTCCAGCCGGTGACGGATAACGCCTTCGTTATCGTCGCTGCGGCCGGTTTCCTTGGCACGGCCCAGGAGGCGGGTAACCAGTTCCTCGTCGTCAGCGGTGAGCTGGAGCACGACGTCGAGCTTCTGGTCAGCGCCAGCGAGGATGTCTTCGAGGTAGTCCACCTGCGCGGTGGTGCGCGGGTACCCGTCGAGCAGGAAGCCTGCCTCGACGTCGTCCTCATTGAGGCGGTCGCGCACCATCTTGTTGGTSACGCTGTCCGGGACGAAGTCGCCGGCGTCCATGTACTTCTTGGCTTCGAYGCCGAGCGGAGTCTCACCCTTGACGTTGGCGCGGAAGATGTCTCCGGTGGAGATCGCAACGACGCCGAGGCGTTCTGAAATGCGTTCCGCCTGCGTTCCCTTGCCGGACCCGGGAGGTCCGATAATCAACATTCTCGTCATCGCAAAAGCCCTTCGTAGTGACGTTGCTGTAGTTGCGCATCAATCTGCTTCACGGTCTCCAGACCGACGCCCACCATGATCAGGATCGAGGTGCCGCCGAACGGGAAGTTCTGGTTCGCGTTAATCAGGACCAGTGCAACCAGCGGGATCAATGCCACGAAGCCGAGGTAGAAGGCGCCGGGCAGGGTGATCCGGGATAGGACGTACTGAAGATAGTCCGCGGTCGGCTTGCCGGCGCGGATGCCCGGAATGAAGCCGCCGTACTTCTTCATGTTGTCCGAGACCTCTTCGGGGTTGAAAGTAATCGCAACATAGAAGTAGGTGAAAAACACAATCATGGCGAAATACAGTGCCATATAGATCGGGTGGTCGCCCTTGGTGAGGTTGTTGTTGATCCACTCAACCCAGGGCTGTACCGGCTCGCCGGCCTTGGGCTGGTTGAACTGTGAGATCAGCCCCGGCAGGTAGAGCATGGACGAGGCAAAGATGACGGGCACGACGCCGGCCATGTTCACCTTGATGGGGATGTAGGTGCTGGTTCCGCCGACCGTGCGGCGGCCGATCATCCGCTTGGCGTACTGCACCGGGATCCGGCGCTGGGACTGCTCCACGAAGACCACGAGCGCCACGGTGAGCAGGCCGATGATCAGGACCAGGAAGAACGTGCCGGGGCCCTGGGCCTTCCAGATCGCACCGAGCGAGCCGGGGAAGCCTGCGGCGATGGACGTGAAGATCAGCAGGGACATGCCGTTGCCGACGCCCTTTTCCGTCACGAGCTCGCCCATCCACATGATCAGGCCTGTGCCGGCCGTGAGCGTGATGATGATCAGGACCGTGGTGACGATCGAGCTGTCCGGGATGATCGGCAGCTGGCAGTTAGGCAGCAGCTGGCCGGAGCGTGCCAGCGACACCAGTGTCGTGGCGTTGAGCAGGCCAAGTGCGATCGTGAGGTAGCGGGTGTACTGGGTCAGTTTCGACTGCCCTGACGCGCCCTCCTCATACAGCTGCTGGAAACGGGGAATGACCACCCGGAGCAGCTGGACGATGATGCTGGCGGTGATGTACGGCATGATGCCGAGGGCAAAGATGGACACCTGCAGCAATGCACCGCCGCTGAACAGGTTGACGAGCTGGTAAATCCCGCCCGAGGTCTGACCGTTCTGCAAGCATTGCTGGACATTCTGGTAGCTCACACCAGGCGAGGGGATGAAGGCACCCAAGCGGAAGATTGTGATGATTCCCAGCGTGAACAACAACTTGCGTCGCAGATCAGGCGTGCGAAAGGCCCGGCCAAATGCGCTAAGCAAGCGTCCTCCTGAGTAATAAGTAAAGTCGTGTGAGACAGGTCAAATAAACCCAACAACCGAGTCTAACGGGTGGATGCGCCCCGCGAACAATCGGCGGGGCCCGGAAAATGAAAAAAAACTCCCGGCACCGGGGGCCTGAGCCCCTGGTACCGGGAGTTTCAACAACGGGCAACTGCCCCGCCGCCTCGTTAGAGGGCGGTGGTGCTTCCGCCTGCTGCAGCAATCTTGTCAGCAGCGCTGGCCGAGAATGCGTGGACGGTGACGTCAACCTTGACGGTGATGTCGCCGGTGCCCAGCACCTTGACGGGCTGGTTCTTGCGAACGGCACCCTTTTCGACCAGGTTCTCCACGGTGACAGCGCCACCTTCCGGGAACAGCTCGTTGAGCTTGTCCAGGTTTACAACCTGGTACTCAACCCGGAACGGGTTCTTGAAGCCGCGCAGCTTCGGCAGGCGCATGTGCAGCGGCAGCTGGCCGCCGGCAAAGCCAGCCTTGATCTGGTAGCGGGCCTTCGTACCCTTGGTACCGCGACCAGCGGTCTTACCCTTGGAACCTTCACCACGACCAACACGGGTCTTGGCGGTCTTGGCACCCGGGGCGGGACGCAGGTGGTGAACCTTCAGTGCGTTCTGCTTCTCAGCGGCGCCCTGTGCCTTTTCGGCGGTGTTCTTCTCTGCCATTTACTTCGCCTCCTCTACCTTTACCAGGTGCGGAACCGTGTTGAGCATCCCGACGGTCACGGCGTCGGCGGTGCGGACAACGGTGTGTCCGATCCGCTTCAGGCCGAGGGACCGCAGGGTGTCGCGCTGGTTCTGCTTGCCGCCAATGGCGGACTTGATCTGAGTGATCTCCAACTTTGCGTCGGAGACAAGCACGTTCTTAGCCATGACTCAGACACCTGCCTTCTGGTTCAGGAGCGCCTTGACCATTGCCGGCGGGGCGATCTCGTCGAGCGGGAGGCCGCGGCGTGCTGCCACTGCTGCCGGCTCTTCGAGGCGCTTCAGCGCGTCAACGGTCGCGTGAACGATGTTGATGGCGTTGGAAGAACCGAGCGACTTGGAGAGGATGTCGTGGATGCCCACGCACTCCAGTACTGCACGGACCGGGCCACCGGCGATAACACCGGTACCGGCGGAAGCCGGGCGCAGCATGACGACGCCTGCGGCGGCCTCACCCTGAACGCGGTGCGGGATGGTGCTGCCGATGCGGGGAACGCGGAAGAAGGACTTCTTGGCCTCTTCAACGCCCTTCGCGATAGCGGCAGGAACTTCCTTTGCCTTGCCGTAGCCGACGCCGACCATGCCGTTGCCGTCACCGACGACGACGAGGGCGGTGAAGCTGAAGCGACGACCACCCTTGACGACCTTGGAAACGCGGTTGATGGTTACGACGCGCTCTACGAACTGGCTCTTCTCGGCCTCGCGGCCGCCGTCACGGCCACCACGGCCGCCACGGTCGCCACGGCCCTGGCCGCGGTCGCCACGCTCGCCACGACGAGCGCCACCACGGCGGTCGTCAGTGGTAGCAGGCGCAGCGGTCTCAGTTGCCGGAGCAGCTACAGCTTCAGTCACCTGAATGTCCTTTTCGTTATTTTCGGTCACAGTGCCAGCCCACCTTCACGTGCGCCGTCAGCGACGGCGGCGATCCGGCCGTGGTACTTGTTACCACCGCGGTCGAAGACAACTGCTTCGATACCGGCAGCCTTGGCACGCTCGGCGACCARTTCGCCAACGCGCTTGGCCTTGGCGGTCTTGTCACCGTCGAATGCACGAAGGTCGGCTTCCAGTGTGGAGGCGCTTGCCACGGTCAGGCCCTTGGTGTCATCGACAACCTGGACGAATACGTGACGTGCGGAGCGGTTGACGACCAGACGCGGGCGTACAGCCGTTCCGGAGATGCGCTTGCGGATACGAAGCTGGCGGCGGCTGCGCTGGGCAGACTTGCTCTTGTTCGTACGCTTCTTGTTAATTGCGATCGCCATGGTTACTTACCAGCCTTTCCGACCTTGCGGCGGATGACTTCGCCTGCGTAACGGATGCCCTTGCCCTTGTAGGGGTCCGGCTTCCGCAGCTTGCGAATGTTGGCAGCAACCTCGCCGACCTGCTGCTTGGAGATACCTGAAACAGAGAGCTTGGTCGGGGTCTCAACTGCAAAGGTGATGCCGTTCGGTGCCGAGACGTTGACCGGGTGGCTGTAGCCCAGAGCGAACTCCAGGTCAGAACCCTTGGCCTGGACGCGGTAACCGGTACCGACAATCTCAAGCTTCTTCTCGTAGCCTGCGGTGACACCCTGGATCATGTTGGCGATCAGGGTGCGGGTCAGGCCGTGCAGCGAACGTGAGGCGCGCTCGTCGTTCGGGCGGGCGACAGTCAGGGTGCCATCTTCCAGGGAAACCTCGATCGGGCTGGCCACAGTGTGGCTCAGCTCGCCTTTGGAACCCTTGACGCTGACGACAGAGCCGTCAACCTTGACCTCAACGCCGGCAGGAACGGTGATGGGGAGACGTCCAATACGTGACATTATTCTCTTCCTTTCCCGTTACCAGACGTAAGCGAGGACTTCGCCGCCCACGCCCTTCTTGCCGGCCTGCTTGTCAGTCAAGAGGCCGGAAGAGGTGGACAGGATTGCGACACCCAGGCCACCGAGCACGTGCGGCAGGTTGGTGGACTTTGCGTAAACGCGCAGTCCCGGCTTGGAAATACGACGAACGCCAGCGATTGAACGCTCGCGGTTCGGACCGAACTTGAGCTCGAGGGTCAGCTTCTTGCCAACCTCAGCGTCTTCTTCTTTCCAGGAGGCGATGTAACCTTCRGCCTTCAGGATGTCRGCAACGCGTGCCTTGAGCTTGCTGTACGGCATGGTCACGGAATCGTGGTATGCCGAGTTAGCGTTGCGCAGACGCGTAAGCATGTCTGCGACGGGATCTGTCATTGTCATGTGGGCTCTTGCCCTTCCTCATAACGGTTTCCGCCGTGCCGGTTGTCCCGAACAGAATTCGGAACGGAGCGCGGGCGGACCTTTTACGTAGCTAGATTAGTCTTCGGTCTTGAACGGGAAGCCAAGCGCCTTCAGCAGCGCGCGGCCTTCGTCGTCGGTCTTGGCAGTGGTCACGACGGTGATGTCCATACCGCGAACGCGGTCAATGGAATCCTGGTCGATCTCGTGGAACATAACCTGCTCGGTCAGACCGAAGGTGTAGTTGCCGTTGCCATCGAACTGCTTGCCGCTGAGGCCACGGAAGTCGCGGATACGCGGCAGGGCCAGCGTGACCAGACGGTCCAGGAATTCCCACATGCGGTCCCCACGCAGAGTTGCGTGTGCACCGATCGGCATGCCTTCGCGCAGCTTGAACTGTGCGATCGACTTGCGGGCCTTGGTTACCTGCGGCTTCTGGCCGGTGATCAGGGTCAAATCGCGGACAGCGCCGTCGATCAGCTTGGAGTCCTTGGCGGCATCTCCAACACCCATGTTCACAACGACCTTCACCAGGCGGGGAACCTGGTTGACGTTCTGGTACTTGAATTCCTCAGTCAGCGTGTTCTTGATGGAATCGGCGTACTTGGTCTTCAGACGAGGAACGATCTTGCTTGCCGGAGTCTCGAGAGTCTCAGTCATTAGATGTCCTTCCCTGAGCTCTTGGCCACGCGGACGCGCACGTCACGCTTCACGCCATCGCGCTCAACGGTCTCGGTGCGGAAACCGACGCGGGTGGGCTTCTTGGTGGACGGGTCAACCAGAGCCACGTTGGAGATGTGGATCGAAGCCTCGACGACCTCGATGCCACCGGTCTTGGTGCCGCGCTGCGACTGACCGACCTTGGTGTGCTTGGTTACGCGGTTAATGCCTTCAACCAACACGCGGTTGGTCTCCGGGTACACGCGCAGAACCTTGCCCTGCTTACCCTTGTCGCCGCCGCGCTCAGCCTTGGCGCCAGTGATGACCTGAACGAGGTCACCCTTTTTGATCTTAGCCATGGACTAGAGCACCTCCGGAGCCAGAGAAACGATCTTCATGAACTTCTTGTCGCGAAGTTCACGACCAACCGGTCCGAAGATACGGGTACCGCGGGGGTCACCGTCGTTCTTCAGGATGACGGCTGCGTTCTCGTCAAACTTGATGTAGGAACCATCCGCACGGCGGCGTTCCTTCTTGGTACGGACGATGACAGCCTTGACGACGTCGCCCTTCTTTACGTTGCCGCCCGGAATTGCGTCCTTGACGGTAGCGACGATTACGTCGCCAATGCCTGCGTAGCGACGGCCAGATCCACCGAGAACGCGAATGGTAAGGATTTCCTTAGCACCCGTGTTGTCGGCGACCTTGAGTCGCGACTCCTGCTGAATCACTATTTACTCCTTGCGTCGCGCTGGTTCTCAGACCGAAAATCTTCCTACGGAATGAGCCTTGCGGAACGGTTGATCGGGGTGTCTCTTGACCTGCCTGGATTTTGCCAGACCAGGCCTAAACGCCCGTGCCAAAAACATTTGCTTCCCAGGCGGTTCCCGACGAGTCGGGGCGCAAGGGGGCACTATGCCGTGGCACGATTGTTTACGAGGTTGATGACGGCGCGCAAAAGGCGCCATACAAACTCAAAATCTTAGCACGTTTTGGGCGTATCCCCCTATCACAGCCATGGAGCCCGCACACCCCTCCCGCGCAGCCGCGACGCCGTTACGCCGGACAGGCTTTGGGCCCGCCCGCCGCGCACCCCGGGAACCCGGCCCGCCGGCGTCGTAAGCCCCCCGAAGGCTGCTTCGCGTGACGAACACGGTAAACTGCTGCCGCCAGTCGCAGGCTGCCGGCTGCGGCGGCTGCCGGCAACGCAGAAGCCCCCGCTCCCCCAAAGGGGAACGAGGGCTTCTGCTGTATCACCAGACAAACAGGTGCAGGTGTTACTTGGCCTTCTCGAGGATCTCGACCAGACGCCACCGCTTGGTAGCGGACAGCGGGCGGGTCTCGGCGAGGAGCACGAGGTCGCCGATGCCGGCGCTGTTCTCTTCGTCGTGAGCCTTGATCTTGGCGTTGCGGCGGATGACCTTGCCGTAGAGGGCGTGCTTCACGCGGTCTTCGACCTGGACAGTGATGGTCTTTTCCATCTTGTCCGAGACGACGTAGCCGCGCTTCGTCTTACGGTAACCGCGCTCGTCAGCCTTGGCTGCGTCGGAAACAGTTTCCGTCACGTTCTCGTCCTTTTCACTCACTTGGCATCCTCCTCGGATTCAACCGTTTCAGCCTTCTCAGCCTTCTTGGTTGCAGCCTTCTTGGACTTCTTCTCTTCCTTGGCTTCCACAACCGGTGCGGCAACCTCGGCACGAATGCCGAGTTCGCGCTCACGGAGAACGGTGTAGATGCGGGCGATGTCCTTCTTTACCGCGCGCAGACGACCGTGGTTCTCCAGCTGACCGGTGGCGGACTGGAAACGCAGGTTGAACAGCTCTTCCTTGGCCTTGCGGAGTTCTTCAACGAGACGCTCGTTGTCGAAACCGTCCAGCTGTGCGGATGCAAGTTCCTTGGATCCTACTGCCATTTCTACTCACCACCTTCGCGACGCACAATGCGTGCCTTCAACGGCAGCTTGTGGATTGCCAGGCGCAGGGCCTCGCGAGCTACCTCTTCACTGACACCGGAGAGTTCGAAGAGAACCCGGCCCGGCTTGACGTTTGAGACCCACCATTCCGGAGAACCCTTACCGGAACCCATGCGGGTTTCGGCCGGCTTCTTCGTCAGCGGACGGTCCGGGTAAATGTTGATCCAGACCTTTCCGCCACGCTTGATGTGGCGGGTCATCGCGATACGGGCAGATTCGATCTGACGGTTCGTGACGTAGGCCGGGCTCAGCGCCTGGATGCCCCACTCACCGAAGGAGACCTGGGTGCCGCCCGTAGCAGCGCCGGAACGACCCGGGTGGTGCTGCTTACGGTGCTTGACTCGACGTGGGATAAGCATTTAAGCCTGTCCTCCTTCTACTGACTGTGCCGTGCCTGCGGCACCGGCTTCGACAGCCGGAGCTTCGGCGGCAGGTGCTGCCTCGGCTGCGGGGCGGTCGGGACGACGGCGGCGGTCACCACGGTCGGCGCCACCCGGGCGGCCCGGGCGGTCGCCGGCACGGCCACGGGACGGAGCAGCAGCTGCCTGCTGAGCCAGTTCCTTGGCAGTGACGTCGCCCTTGTAGATCCAGACCTTCACGCCGATGCGGCCGAAGGTGGTCTTGGCCTCGTAGAAGCCGTAGTCGATGTTCGCACGCAGGGTGTGCAGGGGCACACGGCCTTCGCGGTAGAACTCCGAGCGGGACATTTCTGCGCCGCCCAGTCGACCCGAGCAAGCGATCCGGATGCCCTTGGCACCGGCGCGCTGTGCGGACTGCATGGCCTTCTTCATCGCACGGCGGAAAGCCACGCGGGAAGTCAGCTGCTCTGCAACGCCCTGGGCAACAAGCTGGGCTTCCATCTCGGGGTTCTTGACCTCGAGGATGTTCAGCTGAACCTGCTTGCCCGTGAGCTTCTCAAGCTCGCCGCGGATGCGGTCTGCTTCAGCGCCGCGGCGGCCGATGACGATGCCCGGACGTGCCGTGTGGATATCCACGCGGACACGGTCGCGGGTGCGCTCGATTTCGACCTTGGCGATACCGGCGCGCTCCATGCCCGTGGACATGAGCTGGCGGATACGGATGTCTTCGCGAACGAAGTCCTTGTACCGCTGGCCGGCCTTGGTGCTGTCGGCGAACCAGTGCGATACGTGATCGGTGGTGATGCCGAGTCGGAACCCGTGCGGGTTAACTTTCTGTCCCACTTAGCGAGCCTCCTCTTTCTCCGGGGTAGCGACTACCACGGTGATGTGGCTCGTGCGCTTCTTGATCTGAAATGCACGACCCTGGGCTCGCGGCTGGAACCGCTTCATGGTCGGGCCTTCATCAACAAACGCTTCGCTGATGATGAGGTCACCTTCGTCAAACGCCACGCCGTCGCGGTCCGCGAGGACCCGGGCGTTGGAGATTGCCGACTGAACTACCTTGAATACCGGCTCCGAAGCTGCCTGGGGGGCAAACTTCAGAATTGCCAGAGCCTCATTCGCTTGCTTACCACGAACAAGGTTGACGACGCGCCGGGCCTTCATAGGCGTTACGCGGATGTGACGCGCAATTGCCTTGGCTTCCATTGCTTTCCTTCTCTCGTCTTTGACGTAAGTGCAGGCGCCTAGCGGCGCTTGCCCTTACGGTCGTCCTTGACATGGCCGCGGAATGTCCGCGTGGGAGCGAATTCGCCGAGCTTGTGCCCGACCATCGACTCAGTGACAAACACGGGGATGTGCTTGCGTCCGTCGTGTACGGCGATCGTGTGGCCGAGCATGTCGGGGACGATCATCGAACGGCGGGACCAGGTCTTGATGACGTTCTTGGTGCCCTTTTCGTTTTCCCTGGCTACCTTTACAAAGAGGTGCTGGTCAACGAAAGGACCTTTTTTCAGGCTGCGTGGCATGTGTCCAGGCTCCTATCGCTTGTTCTTGCCAGTACGACGGCGACGAACAATAAGCTTGTCGCTCTCTTTGTTGGGACGGCGGGTGCGGCCTTCGCGCTTACCGTTCGGGTTGACGGGGTGACGTCCACCGGACGTCTTACCCTCGCCACCACCGTGGGGGTGGTCAACCGGGTTCATGGCGACACCACGGACGGTCGGGCGAACGCCCTTCCACCGCATACGGCCGGCCTTGCCCCAGTTGATGTTCGACTGCTCGGCGTTGCCGACCTCGCCGACGGTTGCGCGGCAGCGCACGTCAACGTTGCGGATTTCGCCGGAAGGCAGACGCAGCTGGGCGAAACGGCCTTCCTTTGCAACGAGCTGGATCGATGCGCCGGCGGAGCGGCCCATCTTGGCGCCGCCACCCGGACGCAGTTCGACTGCGTGGATTACGGTACCGACCGGGATGTTGCGCAGCGGAAGGTTGTTGCCGGGCTTGATGTCAGCGTCGGCGCCGGCCTCTACGAAGTCGCCCTGGGACAGCTTGTTCGGGGCGATGATGTAACGCTTGGTGCCATCAACGTAGTGCAGGAGGGCGATCCGAGCCGTGCGGTTCGGGTCGTACTCGATTTCGGCAACGCGGGCGTTGACGCCGTCCTTGTCGTGGCGACGGAAGTCGATCAGACGGTACTGGCGCTTGTGTCCACCACCCTTGTGACGGGTCGTGATCTTACCGGAGTTGTTACGGCCACCCTTTTTCGGGAGGGGACGTACCAACGACTTTTCCGGCGTCGACCGCGTGATTTCAGTGAAGTCCGCTACGCTCGAGCCGCGACGGCCCGGGGTAGTCGGCTTGTATTTACGGATTCCCATAATTTATTTCCTCGTTAAAGTGGTCTCCGCTATGAAAGCGGACCGCCGAAGATGTCGATAGTGCCTTCTTTGAGGCTCACAATTGCACGCTTGGTGTTCTTGCGGGTACCCCAGCCGAATTTGGTGCGCTTGCGCTTACCGGCACGGTTGATGGTGTTGATCGATTCGACCTTGACGGAGAAAATCTTCTCCACGGCCAGCTTGATCTCGGTCTTGTTCGAGCGGGGGTCCACCAGGAAGGTGTACTTGCCCTCGTCGATCAGGCCGTAGCTCTTTTCCGAGACAACGGGTGCAAGCACGACGTCACGCGGGTCTTTGATGGTGGCTGCACTCACTTGGCATCCTCCTCGTTCTTTGCAACCTTGTCAGCAACGAATGCTTCGTAGGCAGCCTTGGTGAAGACTACGTCGTCGGAAACGAGAACGTCGTAGGTGTTCAGCTGGTCTGCGTACAGAACGTGAACTTCCTCGAGGTTGCGCACGGACAGTGCAGCAACATCGTTGGCGCGCTCAATGACAACGAGCAGGTTCTTGCGCTCGGAAACTCCGCGCAGGGTTGCCAGTGCTTCTTTGGAGGACGGCGTGGAGCCGGCAACCAGGTCAGCAACGACGTGGACGCGGCCGTTGCGGGCGCGGTCCGAGAGTGCGCCGCGCAGTGCAGCAGCAATCATCTTCTTGGGGGTGCGCTGGCTGTAGTCACGCGGCGTGGGGCCGTGGACAACGCCACCACCGGTCATGTGAGGAGCACGGATGGAACCCTGACGGGCGCGGCCGGTGCCCTTCTGCTTGAACGGCTTGCGACCTGCACCGGAAACCTCGGCGCGGGTCTTGGTCTTGTGGGTACCCTGGCGAGCAGCAGCGAGCTGGGCAACGACGACCTGGTGCAGCAGCGGCACGTTGGTCTGTACGTCGAAGATCTCTGCAGGCAGGTCAACCTTGACAGTGCTAGTCATTGAACTAGGCTCCCTTCACGGCGGTGCGTACGAGTACGACCTGGCCGCGGGCGCCGGGAACGGCGCCCTTGATCAGGAGCAGCGACTTCTCGACGTCAACCGCGTGGACCGTGAGGTTCAGCGTGGTGTGACGAACGGCGCCCATGCGGCCGGCCATTTTCATGCCCTTGAAGACGCGGCTCGGGGTGGATGCGCCACCGATTGAACCGGGCTTACGGTGGTTCTTGTGTGCACCGTGGGAAGCTCCAACGCCGTGGAAGCCGTGACGCTTCATAACACCGGCGAAGCCCTTACCCTTGGTGGTGCCAACGACGTCGATCTTCTGGCCGGCTTCGAAGAGCTCTACGGAGAGCTCCTGGCCCAGCTCGTAAGAGTCAGCATCTGCAGTGCGCAGTTCTACGACGTGGCGGCGAGGCGTGACGCCTGCCTTTTCAAAGTGACCAGCCAGCGGCTTGGTGACCTTGCGGGGATCGATCTGGCCGTAGCCGATCTGAACGGCGACATAGCCATCAGTTTCTGCGTTGCGCAGCTGCGTGATGACGTTCGAGTCAGCCTGGACCACAGTGACGGGGATGAGCTTGTTGTTCTCGTCCCAGACCTGGGTCATGCCGAGCTTCGTGCCCAGCAGGCCCTTTACGTTACGGGTTGCGGTCATAGTCTCTCAGCACCTCCCTACAGCTTGATTTCGATGTTCACGTCGGCCGGCAGGTCGAGACGCATGAGCGAATCAACAGCCTTGGGCGTGGGGTCGATGATGTCGATAAGACGCTTGTGCGTGCGCATTTCGAAGTGCTCGCGGCTGTCCTTGTACTTGTGCGGAGAGCGAATAACGCAGTAAACGTTCTTCTCCGTCGGCAGCGGCACGGGGCCAACTACAGTTGCGCCTGCGCGCGTGACCGTCTCAACGATCTTCCGTGCTGAAACGTCAATGACCTCGTGGTCATATGACTTCAGCCGGATGCGGATTTTTTGTCCCGCCATGTCGCCTGACTCTCTTTCAGTCTGTGCTTCCCCTGATTAGGGCTGCCCTGTTCACTTACTAGTTGTATGGCTGCCGAAGCATTTGAAGTCGTGACTACCACCCGCCGCACAAGCTGAATCCGGAAAGATCCGGGTTCCTCAACCTGCCGACGCAACCGACCCCCGCGGTCGGGCGTGTCGCATGTTTTCACACGTACGCGTCCGCAATTCCATGGGGAGTGGGTTATGTTTGGTCTCTTACTTGGACCCTGGCATCCGGCATTATCCGGATCGGGACGCGAAAGAGCGCTTGAACAACTCATCTAGTATGYCGGAATTTGCGGGCAGAAGCGAATCAGCCCTCTGCACGGCGGTGCAATCACTGCCGGAGGGCCATTGTCCTGAATCGCCGTCGAATGGATGATAGGGGCATGACTGTGCAGGACTCTGTAGCAGTTCAGGCCCTCGCCGCACGCCTGAGCCCGGGATTCACCCTGGGTGTTTCCTCCGCGGCATTCCAGATCGAGGGCAGCCTTGCCGCCGGCGGCCGCGGCCCCTCCGGCTGGGACGCCTTTGCCGAAAAGCCCGGCAACATCCTGCACGGGCACTCCCCCGCCGTGGCCTGCGACCACTACAACCGCGCCGAGGAAGACATCGAACTGATGCGGGATCTCGGGATCGATTCCTACCGCTTTTCGATCTCGTGGCCGCGGGTCCAGCCCGAGGGCAGCGGCCGCTTCAATGCGGCCGGGCTGGACTTCTACGACCGCCTGATCGACCGGCTCCTCGCCGCCGGCATCTCCCCCATGGCCACTCTCTACCACTGGGATACGCCGCTGCCCCTCGAGCACCGGGGCGGCTGGATGAACCGTTCGACGGCGGAACGGTTCGCCGAGTACAGCGCGGCCGCCGGCAAGCGGTTCGGCGACCGCGTGGCGCAGTGGGTGACGCTGAACGAGCCCGCCTCGGTTACCCTGAACGGCTACGCCCTGGGCGTCCACGCACCCGGCCGAGGCCTGCTCTTCGATGCCCTGCCGTCGGTGCGGCATCAGCTCCTGGGGCACGGGCTGGCGGTTCAGGCGCTGCGCGCGGAGGGCGTCGCCGGCGCCATCGGGGTCACGAACCTGCATTCCCCCGTCCGGCCTGCTTCGGGTTCGCCAACAGACAGGATGCTGGCCAGGGTGTTCGACTTCGTGCTGAACCGGCTCTACGCTGACCCGATCCTCCTGGGCCGCTTTCCCCGGCTGCCGCTGATCGCCCGGCCGTGGTTCCGTTCAATGCGGAGCATCAGCGACGCGGACCTGGCCACGATCCACCAGCCGCTGGATTTCTACGGCCTGAACTATTACTACCCCGTGAAGGTGGCCACGGGACGCGGCGTCGACAGCCCCTCGGCAACCGCGGAGGCGATGCTGAAAGTCCCGTTCCACATGGCCGCGTTCCCGGAGTATGAACGCACAGGATTCGGCTGGCCGGTCGCTCCGGACCACCTGGGGATCCTGCTCCGGGAGCTGAAGGACCGGTACGGGTCCTCRCTGCCGCCGCTCTACATCACCGAGAGCGGGGCGAGCTTCCCCGAACCGGACCATGTCACCGGCCCCATTCCCGATGCCGGCCGGATCAGCTACCTCGCCGCACACCTCAGCCAGGCGGTGGAGGCGACCTCCCCCGGGGGCGTGGCCCACGACGTCGAACTGCTCGGCTATTACGTCTGGACGCTGATGGACAACTTCGAATGGGCGGCCGGCTACTCGCAGCGCTTCGGCCTGGTGCACGTCGATTTCACGAGCCTCAAGCGCACGCCGAAAGACTCGTACTACTGGTACCAGGCCCTCGCGCGGGCACGCCGGGCCTGAGCCCCGCCCGGCCGCGGCTACTGGTTGCGGTTGGACCTATTGATGCGCTTGGCGCGCTCGATCTCCTGGCGGAAGTGCCTCTTCGCCCAAAAGAACGCGACGACGACCGCGGCGGCGATCAGCAGAAAAATGAACCAGCCCATGGTGAGCTCCCTTCCCTTCCTGCAAAGGTATCAGGAACTTAAAAGGAACAGCCCCGCTGCAAGTGCAGCGGGGCTGTTCCCGATCCTCTGCTCAGCTGCCAGACGGCTGGCTGATCAGGGGCAAAGCATCAGATCGGCAAGTAATTACTTGATGATCTTGGTGACGCGTCCTGAACCAACGGTGCGGCCGCCTTCGCGGATAGCGAAGCCGAGGCCCTCTTCCATTGCGATCGGCTGGATGAGCGCAACGGTCATCTCAGTGTTGTCGCCGGGCATAACCATTTCCGTGCCTTCCGGCAGGGTGATAACGCCGGTTACGTCCGTGGTGCGGAAGTAGAACTGCGGGCGGTAGTTGGAGTAGAACGGGTTGTGACGTCCGCCTTCGTCCTTGGAGAGGATGTAGACGTTAGCCTCGAAGTCGGTGTGCGGGGTGATGGAACCCGGCTTGACGACAACCTGGCCACGCTCGACATCGTCGCGCTTCAGACCGCGGAGCAGGAGGCCACAGTTCTCGCCGGCCCATGCTTCGTCGAGCTGCTTGTGGAACATCTCGATACCGGTAACCGTGGTCTTCTGGACCGGGCGGATGCCGACGATCTCGACCTCGGAGTTGATGGCGAGCGTTCCACGCTCGGCGCGGCCCGTAACAACGGTGCCACGGCCGGTGATCGTGAAGACATCTTCGATCGGCATCAGGAAGGGCTTGTCACGGTCACGTACGGGGTCCGGAACGGACTCGTCGACAGCAGCCATGAGGTCCTCAACGGACTTGACCCAGACGGGGTCGCCTTCGAGGGCCTTCAGGCCGGAAACGCGAACAACCGGAGCCTCGTCGCCATCGAAGCCCTGCGAGCTGAGCAGCTCGCGAACTTCCATTTCAACGAGGTCGAGGAGCTCTTCGTCGTCAACCATGTCAGCCTTGTTCAGCGCGACCAGCAGGTAGGGAACGCCAACCTGGCGGGCGAGCAGAACGTGCTCGCGGGTCTGAGCCATCGGGCCGTCAGTGGCGGCAACCACGAGGATTGCACCGTCCATCTGAGCAGCGCCGGTGATCATGTTCTTGATGTAGTCAGCGTGACCCGGAGCGTCTACGTGTGCGTAGTGGCGCTTCTCGGTCTGGTACTCAACGTGGGAGATGTTGATGGTAATGCCGCGCTGACGCTCTTCGGGAGCAGAGTCAATCGACGCGAAGTCACGCTTCTCGTTGAGAGTCGGGTACTTGTCGTACAGCACCTTGGAAATGGCGGCCGTCAGCGTCGTCTTACCGTGGTCAACGTGACCAATGGTACCGATGTTAACGTGCGGCTTAGTCCGCTCGAACTTTGCCTTTGCCACAGGTTCCTCCTAGAACGTTTTCAAATTGACTTACCCTTCGGCCGCGCTTGTCGCGGCAGAAACTCCAGTAAGTCTACTTGGGGGGCTTTGGATTGATGAAATTGCAGATTCAGGTACTAATGCTAGTGCCTAGAGCCTGTTCGTGCAGGCGGCCGAACTCCGGCCTGGCCGGACTACAGCTGACCGGAGTCCGGCCACTTGCACCAGATGTGTCTCCGCTGGCGGAGACGCACCCGAGTTTCTTGTTGCTGCGAGGCGTCTTGAAGACTACTCGCCGCGGTTCTTCTGGATGATCTCGTCGGCGACTGCCTTCGGGACCTCGGCGTAGCTGTTGAACGTCATGGAGTACACAGCGCGGCCCTGGGTCTTCGARCGCAGGTCACCGATGTAGCCGAACATGCCGGACAGCGGRACGTGYGCRCGRATMACCTTGACRCCMKSGGCATCTTCCATGGACTGCATCTGGCCACGGCGGGAGTTGAGGTCACCGATAACTTCACCCATGTATTCCTCAGGGGTGCGGACCTCGACATCCATCAGCGGTTCGAGCAGGACAGGGTTCGCCTTGCGTGCGGCTTCCTTGAAAGCCATACGGCCGGCGATCTTGAACGCCATTTCCGAGGAGTCAACATCGTGGTAAGCGCCGTCAATCAGCGTCGCCTTGATGCCGACAACCGGGTAACCGGCCAGGACGCCGTCGTTAAGCGCATCCTGGATGCCGGCGTCGACCGACGGGATGTACTCGCGCGGAACGCGGCCACCGGTGACCTTGTTCTCGAACTCGTACAGCTCGCCACCTGAGGTGTCCAGCGGCTCGATCGCGATCTGGATCTTTGCGAACTGGCCGGAACCACCGGTCTGCTTCTTGTGCGTGTAGTCGTGACGCTCTACAGCACGCTTGATGGTTTCGCGGTAAGCAACCTGCGGCTTGCCAACATTTGCCTCGACCTTGAATTCGCGGCGCATGCGGTCCACCAGGATGTCCAGGTGGAGCTCGCCCATGCCGGCGATGATGGTCTGGCCGGTGTCCTCGTTGAGGGAGACCTGGAAGGTCGGGTCCTCAGCGGAGAGCTTCTGGATGGCCGTGGAGAGCTTCTCCTGGTCACCCTTCGTGTTCGGCTCGATCGCAACCGAGATCACGGGCTCCGGGAAGCTCATGGACTCGAGGACAATCTGGTTGGCCGGATCGCACAGGGTGTCGCCCGTGGTGGTGTCCTTGAGGCCGATCGCTGCGTAGATGTGGCCGGCGGTAGCGCCCTCGACGGGCATTTCCTTGTTGGCGTGCATCTGGAACAGCTTGCCGATGCGCTCCTTCTTGCCCTTGGTGGAGTTGACCACCTGCGAGCCTGCTTCCACGTGACCGGAGTACACGCGGACGAAGGTCAGCTGGCCGAAGAAGGGGTGCGCGGCGATCTTGAACGCCAGTGCGGAGAAGGGCTCTTCAGAGGAGGGCTTACGGGTAAGCTCCTTCTCTTCGTCGCGGGGATCGTGACCGATCATCGGCGGGACGTCGAGCGGGTTCGGCAGGTAGTCCACCACAGCGTCGAGCATGGGCTGAACGCCGCGGTTCTTGAATGCAGAACCACAGAAGACCGGGTAGATCTCAGAGTTGATCGTCATCTTGCGGATGCCGGCCTTGAGCTCATCGATGCTGATCTCTTCGCCCTCAAGGTACTTCTCCATGAGTTCCTCGGAGGACTCGGCAACGGTCTCAATGAGCGTTGCGCGGTACTCTTCGGCCTTCGCCTGGAGGTCAGCCGGGATCTCGCGGATCTCGTACTTGGCACCCATGGTGACGTCACCCTTGGCGTCGCCGGGCCAGACCAGCGAACGCATGTAAAGGAGGTCGACGACGCCGATGAAGTCGTTCTCGGCGCCGATCGGCAGCTGCATGACGAGCGGCTTGGCRCCGAGGCGGCTGATGATGGTGTCKACGGTGAAGTAGAAGTCAGCGCCGAGCTTGTCCATCTTGTTGACGAAGCAGATGCGCGGAACGTTGTACTTGTCAGCCTGGCGCCAAACAGTCTCGGACTGCGGCTCCACGCCTTCCTTGCCGTCGAACACGGCGACTGCGCCGTCGAGGACGCGCAGGGAGCGCTCAACCTCGACCGTGAAGTCCACGTGGCCGGGGGTGTCGATGATGTTGATCTGGTTGTTTTCCCAGAAGCAGGTCACGGCGGCAGACGTGATGGTGATGCCGCGTTCCTTTTCCTGTTCCATCCAGTCAGTCGTCGAAGCGCCGTCGTGCGTTTCGCCGATCTTGTGGTTCACACCCGTGTAGAAGAGGATGCGCTCGGTAGTAGTGGTCTTGCCGGCATCGATGTGGGCCATGATGCCGATATTGCGGACCTTGCTAAGGTCGGTAAGCACGTCCTGTGCCACGGTGTCTCCCTTTCGGATGGACTGCACGTTCGCCGCCGGCTCAGTCGAGCCGGCGGCGTCCGGGAAGTATTACCAGCGGTAGTGTGCGAAGGCCTTGTTGGACTCGGCCATCTTGTGGGTGTCTTCGCGACGCTTCACAGCGGCACCGAGACCGTTCGAGGCATCCAGGATTTCGTTCTGGAGGCGCTCGGTCATGGTCTTTTCGCGGCGGGCCTTGGAGTAGCCAACCAGCCAGCGGAGGGCGAGGGCCGTGGAACGGCCCGGCTTGACCTCAACGGGAACCTGGTACGTGGCGCCACCAACACGGCGGGAGCGGACCTCAAGCGAAGGCTTGACGTTCTCCATGGCCTTCTTGAGGGCTGCAACGGGGTCGCCGCCGGACTTGGCGCGAGCACCCTCGAGGGCACCGTAAACGATGCGCTCTGCGGTGGACTTCTTGCCGTCAACCAGCACCTTGTTGATGAGCTGGGTGACCAGCGGGGAGCCGTAAACGGGATCTAGAACTAGCGGCCGCTTGGGGGCCGGACCCTTGCGAGGCATATTACTTCTTCTCCATCTTTGCGCCGTAGCGGCTGCGAGCCTGCTTACGGTTCTTGACACCCTGGGTATCGAGGGCGCCACGGACGATCTTGTAGCGGACACCCGGAAGGTCCTTCACGCGGCCGCCGCGGACGAGCACAATGGAGTGCTCCTGCAGGTTGTGGCCCACACCGGGGATGTATGCGGTGACTTCAATGCCGCCGTTGAGGCGTACGCGAGCAACCTTACGCAGAGCCGAGTTCGGCTTCTTCGGGGTCGTCGTGTAAACGCGGGTGCAAACACCGCGGCGCATCGGGCTGCCGTTAAGCGCGGGAGCCTTGGTCTTTTTGACCTTAGGCGTGCGGCCCTTGCGGACCAGCTGGTTAATCGTAGGCACTCTCGTGTTCTCCGTTTTATCCGGAGCGGCCGTTGGCGGCCGCTCTCTTGTCGCTGCGCCTCGCCGCCCGAGCTTTGAAGTTCTCTCCAGAGCAGCCGAGGCGAAGCCTTAATAGTCGGACCGCACGCCGGGGTCCAAGGACTTTCGACCCGAACTGCCCCTAGGCATGCGAAAATGTGGCATACGTTGCACAAGAACCCTGCAAACCGGAAACGTCGTCCTGGTTGAACCTTTCAGCTGCAAGCTGTCTGGCTCAAACCGGCGCACTCATCCACTGCCACAATAACAATTAGTCTCAAGTCTAACACGGACGGGTCCCAGCCCTTAATCGGCGGGGTTTTACCACTGGAAAGGCCCCGCCCCCACCGAGGTGGGAACGGGGCCTGTCAGTCACTCAGCTCAGCGGAAGTCGCTGCCAAGATCGTAGTCATCCAGCGGGATGGCGTGGAACTCGGGAGCTCCGTCGCCGCCCAGCGAGTCGTAGGAGAAGTCACTGAATGCGCTGGGGCCGGTGAACAGGTTGGCCTTTGCTTCTTCAGTGGGTTCCACGGTGACCTCGGTGTAGCGCGGGAGACCCGTGCCGGCCGGGATGAGCTTACCGATGATGACGTTTTCCTTGAGGCCGAGCAGCGGATCGCTCTTGCCTTCCATGGCCGCCTGCGTCAGGACGCGGGTGGTCTCCTGGAAGGAAGCTGCGGACAGCCAGGACTCGGTCGCCAGGGACGCCTTGGTGATGCCCATGAGCTCGGGACGCCCGGATGCCGGCGTCTTGCCCTCGGACACAACGCGGCGGTTGGCCTCTTCGAAACGGCTGCGTTCGGCGAGCTCGCCGGGCAGCAGGTCGGATTCGCCGGACTCGATGACCGTGACGCGGCGCAGCATCTGGCGGACGATAACCTCGACGTGCTTGTCGTGGATACCGATGCCCTGGCTGCGGTACACGCCCTGGACTTCGTCCACCAGGAACTTCTGCGCGGCACGGGGACCCATGATGCGCAGCACCTGCTTGGGGTCGACCGGGCCGTTGATGAGCTTCTGGCCAACGCTGACGTGATCGCCGTCTTCGATGAGAAGACGTGAACGGCGCAGCACCGGGTAGGCGATCTCTTCAGATCCGTCATCCGGGGTGATGACCAGGCGCATCTGGCGCTCGGACTCTTCGATGGTGATGCGGCCGGCTGCTTCAGCAATCGGTGCGACACCCTTCGGAGTACGGGCTTCGAAGAGCTCCTGGATACGGGGCAGACCCTGGGTGATGTCGTCGCCACCGCTGGCGGAAACAGCACCACCGGTGTGGAACGTACGCATGGTCAGCTGGGTACCCGGCTCACCGATGGACTGCGCGGCAATGATGCCCACGGCCTCACCGATGTCGACGGTCTTGCCAGTGGCCAGCGAACGGCCGTAGCACAGGGCGCAGGTGCCGACGCTGGACTCACAGGTGAGTACGGAGCGGACCTTGACCTCGGTGATGCCGGCTGCGAACAGTTCGGCAATGACGACGTCGCCGCAGTCGGTGCCGGCTGCTGCCAGGACCTTGCCCTTGGAGTCGACGACGTCGACGGCCAGGGTGCGGGCGTAGGCGCTGTTCTCGACGTTCTCGTCCAGGACGAGGACGCCGTTGGCGTCGGCCACGGCGATGGCGGTCATCAGGCCGCGCTCGGTACCGCAGTCCTCTTCGCGGACAATGACGTCCTGCGMCACGTCSACCAGACGACGGGTCAGGTAACCCGAGTTGGCGGTACGCAGGGCGGTGTCAGCCAGACCCTTACGGGCACCGTGCGTGGCGATGAAGTATTCCAGCACCGAGAGGCCCTCGCGGTAGGAGGACTTGATCGGACGCGGGATGATTTCACCCTTAGGGTTGGCCACCAGGCCACGGATACCCGCGATCTGACGGACCTGCATCCAGTTACCACGTGCGCCCGAGGACACCATGCGGTTGATCGTGTTCATCGGGGACAGGCTGTCACGCATCGCCTGGGCGATCTCGTTCGTTGCCTTGTTCCAGATTTCGATCAGTTCCTGGCGACGCTCGTCGTCGTCGATCAGGCCCTTGTCGTACTGGCCCTGGATCTTGGCGGCCATGGTCTCGTAACCGGCGAGGATCCGCGGCTTGTCCGTGGGCACCTCGATGTCGGAGATGGCAACGGTCACGCCGGAGCGGGTGGCCCAGTAGAAACCGGCATCCTTCAGGTTGTCCAGCGTTGCCGCCGTGATCACCTTCGGGTAGCGCTCGGCGAGGTCGTTGACGATCCGGGACAGCTCGCCCTTGTCGGCAACATCCTCAACCCACGGGTAATCCGCGGGCAGCGTCTGGTTGAAGATGACCTGGCCGAGGGAGGTCTCGACCAGTGCCATCTGACCGGGCTCCCAGCCCTCCGGGGCTTCCCAGCCGGCGTAGGGCACGAAGCCCTCGAGCCGGATCTTGACCTTGGAGTTCAGGTGCAGCTCGTGAAGGTCGTAGGCCATGATGGCTTCCGCGACCGAGGAGAAGATCCGGCCTTCGCCAGCTGAACCGACACGCTTGGTGGTCAGGTGGTAGAGACCGATGATCATATCCTGCGACGGCAGGGTCACCGGGCGGCCGTCAGACGGCTTCAGGATGTTGTTCGAGGAGAGCATCAGGATGCGGGCCTCGGCCTGGGCTTCGGGGCTCAGCGGCAGGTGGACTGCCATCTGGTCGCCGTCGAAGTCGGCGTTGAAAGCGCCACAAACCAGCGGGTGCAGCTGGATTGCCTTGCCTTCAACAAGCTGCGGCTCGAACGCCTGGATGCCGAGACGGTGCAGGGTAGGTGCACGGTTCAGCAGCACGGGGTGCTCGGTGATGATCTCTTCGAGGACGTCCCAGACCTGCGGACGGTAACGCTCCACCATGCGCTTGGCCGACTTGATGTTCTGGGCGTGGTTGAGGTCMACCAGGCGCTTCATCACGAACGGCTTGAAGAGCTCCAGGGCCATCTGCTTGGGCAGACCACACTGGTGCAGCTTCAGCTGCGGGCCGACGACGATGACCGAACGGCCGGAGTAGTCGACGCGCTTGCCGAGGAGGTTCTGGCGGAAACGGCCCTGCTTGCCCTTGAGCATGTCGCTCAGGGACTTCAGCGGACGGTTGCCCGGTCCGGTGACCGGACGGCCGCGTCGGCCGTTGTCGAAGAGGCTGTCAACAGCTTCCTGAAGCATGCGCTTCTCGTTGTTGACGATGATCTCCGGAGCACCGAGGTCAAGCAGGCGCTTGAGGCGGTTGTTGCGGTTGATCACGCGGCGGTAGAGGTCGTTGAGGTCGGAGGTCGCGAAGCGGCCACCGTCCAGCTGGACCATCGGGCGCAGTTCCGGCGGGATCACCGGGACGGCGTCCAGCACCATGCCGAGCGGGCTGTTGTTGGTCGTCAGGAACGCGTTGACCACCTTGAGCCGCTTCAGGGCGCGGGTCTTGCGCTGGCCCTTGCCGTTGGCGATGATGTCGCGCAGCATGTCCGACTCGGCCTGCATGTCGAAGTTCTCAAGACGCTTCTTGATGGCCTCGGCACCCATGGAGCCTTCGAAGTACATGCCGTAGCGGTCGCGCAGTTCGCGGTACAGGCCTTCGTCACCTTCGAGGTCGGCGACCTTGAGGTTCTTGAAGCGGTCCCAGACCTGCTCGAGGCGCTCGATTTCGGCGTCGGCACGCTTGCGGACGTTCGCCATCTGGCGGTCAGCGGAGTCGCGGGCCTTCTTCTTGTCGGCAGCCTTCGCGCCTTCGCCTTCGAGACGGGCAAGCTCGTTCTCAAGGTCGCGGGCGATCGTGGCGATGTCCGAGTCGCGGTTGTCGATCAGCTGCTTCTTCTCGATGTCGTGCTCAACCTGGAGGTTGGGCAGTTCTTCGTGGCGGCTGTCGGCGTCGACGCTCGTGATCATGTAGGCGGCGAAGTAGATGACCTTTTCGAGGTCCTTCGGTGCCAGGTCAAGGAGGTAGCCCAGGCGGGAGGGAACACCCTTGAAGTACCAGATGTGCGTGACCGGGGCGGCGAGTTCGATGTGGCCCATGCGCTCACGGCGGACCTTCGCACGGGTGACCTCAACGCCACACCGCTCGCAGATGATGCCCTTGAAGCGCACGCGCTTGTACTT
>NZ_JBFTNJ010000032.1:0-35815 GCF_056397425.1 Arthrobacter sp. 05N33_2 | reverse complement strand
AGGTAGAGCCCGCCGTCCTGTTCGGCCACAGTCTCCAGGCCGAGGGCGCGCTGGTAGTAGTCGGTCATGAGCTTCATGTCGCCGACCTTGAGCATCACGGTGCCCATGGTGAGTTCGGCAGGAAGGAGGTCCTGGGTGCTGGCTTCTGCGGTCATGGCAATGCTCCGTGGATTCTGTAGCCACCGGCCTTCGGCGACTCTTCATAAAGACAAATTACTTGAAGCTTCAATTTATTCCAAAACATGGACTGGCGCCCGGTCTACCGGCAGCCCCCGCAGCACGATATGCCGGATCCGGCGGAGCGTGGCCGGATTGCTCCGGGGATCCTCGGCGGTGACGAGGACGTCAGCGCTTGCCCCTTCACCGATGGACTCCGCGCCGAGCCAGGTCCGCGCAGACCAGCTCGCGGCGTTGAGGGCGGCAGCGGCGGAAAGGCCGGCGGCGTGCAGGGCCTGGATCTCGTCCACGATCCTGCCATGGCTGATCACGCTGCCGGCGTCGGTACCGGCATAGATCGCCAGCCCGGCCTCGTGGGCTTCGAGGATCCGCTCCGCCCGACGCTCCCACAGCGAGCGCATGTGGGCTGCGTAGCGGGGGAACTTGGCCGCCGCCCGGGCGGCGATGTCCGGGAACGTGGCGATGTTGATCAGGGTGGGCACGATCGGAACACCCTGTTCGAGGAAGCGCGGCAGGTGCCGCGGCAGCAGCCCGGTGGCGTGCTCGATGCAGTCGATCCCGGCGTCGAGCATGTCATCGAGGGTGTCTTCGGCGAAGCAGTGTGCGGTGACGCGGGCCCCCTCATCGTGGGCGGCCTGGACGGCGTCCCTGATGGTCCGGGCGGGAAAACTGGAGGCGAGGTCGCCGGCGTCGCGGTCAATCCAGTCCCCCACGACCTTCACCCAGCCGTCGCCTGCCCTGGCCTGCTTGCGCACGGCCTCGACGAGATCCTCCGGTTCGACCTCGACGGCCAGGCCAGGCAGGTACCGCCGGGTCCTGGCGAGATGCCTGCCGGAGCGGATGATCCGGGGCAGGTCCGCGCGCTGCTGGAGCCAGCGTGTGTTGTGGACGGCGCCGGCGTCGCGGACCAGGAGTGTCCCGGCGTCGCGGTCCGCCAGGGCCTGGGATTCCGCGGTGTCCTCGGTAACGTCCCCGCCCGGGCCGAGGCCGATGTGGCAGTGCGCGTCCACGAGGCCGGGCATGACCCAGCCGTCGAGTACGAGGTCAGGCGCGGCGGCCGGACGGTGGAAGGTCAGCAGGCCGCCCACCGACCAGAGCCCGCGGCGTTCCTGGTCCGCCGCGGTGAGGATGGGGCCGCTGAACTCGATGATGCCGGTCATGACCTAAAGCCTAATCCGCATGACGATCCGCCGGCCAAGACGGTCCAGCCCCAGCTGCGCTTCGTGGATCCGCAGGGCGCCCAACGCCTGTCCTGGCTGGGCGAGTTCCTCGAAACCCCAGCTCGCATAAAACGGCGCATTGAACGGGACGCCTGCGAAGGTGCAAAGCGTCATCGATAAATAGCCACGGCTCCGGGCCGCATCAAGGGCCGCCTCCACCAGGGACCGTCCTATCCCCCGCCCGGCGGAGTCCGGCTGCACGGAGAGTTGTTCCAGATGGGCCTGGCCGCCGACCTCGTCAATGCGGGCAAACCCTACGGGCGGGTTTCCGGCGACAAGTATGAAGAGCGGCTCAACCGGCGTCGTCAACTCCGGAGCCGGGAGCGTCTGGTTCCCCAGCTCCGCTTCGAGGATGCGGTCTGCTGAGGCCTCGAGAACCGGCAGCGCCGGGATATCTTCCGGCGTCGCCGTCCGGATGCGGGGCAGCGCCCCTGGGCAGAGTCACCGTGCCACGCTAACACCGCGGTCCGCCGTCCGCGTCACACTCGAGGGCCGGCCGGAGGTGCGTGGTAGTTTCGTCTACGACCACACGGGTGCCCCTGCAGGGGCTGAGATCGGGCTGACGCAGCCTGCGACCGTTGAACCTGTCCGGGTAATGCCGGCGAAGGAAGTGAGCTTTTCCGTGAACACCCAAGTGACACAGCACAGCCCTGTCCAAATTCAGTCCGCAGCCACCACACAGTCGCTGAAGTCCCACTCGCTGGCCTTCAGCACGGACCCGGAGCATGGCATCCGCGTGCCGGTGACCGAGATCGCCCTGGAACCCTCCCCGGGCGGCATCCGGAACCCGCCGTTCCGGGTGTACCGCACTGCCGGCCCGGCCAGCGATCCGGTCCGCGGGCTGGAGCCGTTCCGCACCACCTGGATTGAGGCCAGGGCGGACACCGAACCCTACGCCGGCCGCGAACGGGAGCTGCTCGACGACGGCAAATCGGCGGTGCGCCGCGGTGCCGCGTCGGCCGAGTGGCGGGCCGGCCGGCCGGTGCCGCGCCGGGCCGTCGAGGGCAGGACCGTCACGCAGATGCGCTACGCCCGGGACGGTGTCATCACCCAGGAAATGCGGTTCGTCGCGCTGCGCGAGAACTGCGATGTGGAGCTGGTGCGCAGCGAGGTGGCCGCGGGCCGCGCGATCATTCCCAACAACGTCAACCACCCCGAATCCGAGCCGATGATCATCGGCAAGGCGTTCCTGGTGAAAATCAACGCCAATATCGGCAACTCCGCCGTGACCAGCTCCATCGCCGAGGAGGTCGACAAGCTCCAGTGGGCCACGCAGTGGGGCGCGGACACCGTCATGGACCTCTCCACCGGGGACGACATCCACACCACGCGCGAGTGGATCATCCGTAACTCCCCCGTCCCCATCGGAACGGTCCCGATCTACCAGGCGCTGGAGAAGGTCAACGGTGAGGCGAACGCCCTGACCTGGGAGATCTTCCGGGACACCGTGATCGAACAGTGCGAGCAGGGCGTGGACTACATGACCATCCACGCCGGCGTGCTGCTGCGGTATGTGCCCCTGACGGCCAACCGGGTCACCGGCATCGTGTCCCGCGGCGGCTCCATCATGGCCGGCTGGTGCCTGGCGCACCACCGGGAGAACTTCCTGTACACCCACTTCGATGAGCTGTGCGAGATCTTCGCACGCTACGACGTCGCGTTCTCCCTGGGCGACGGGCTGCGGCCGGGCGCGACGGCGGATGCCAACGACGCGGCACAGTTCGCCGAACTGGACACCCTGGCCGAGCTCACGCAGCGGGCCTGGGACTTCGACGTGCAAGTCATGGTGGAGGGCCCCGGGCATGTGCCCTTCCACCTCGTCCGGGAAAACGTGGAGCGCCAGCAGGAACTCTGCAAGGGCGCCCCGTTTTACACACTCGGGCCGCTCGTCACGGACATCGCACCGGGCTATGACCACATCACCTCGGCGATCGGCGCCACCGAGATCGCCCGCTACGGCACCGCCATGCTCTGCTACGTCACGCCCAAGGAACACCTCGGGCTGCCGAACAAGGACGATGTGAAGACGGGCGTGATCACTTACAAGATCGCGGCCCATGCCGCGGACCTCGCCAAGGGCCACCCCGGCGCGCACGAACGCGACGATGCCCTGTCCAAGGCAAGGTTCGAGTTCCGCTGGCGGGACCAGTTCGCGCTGTCGCTGGACCCGGTCACGGCCGAGGCCTTCCATGATGAGACGCTTCCCGCGGAGCCGGCCAAGACAGCCCACTTCTGCTCGATGTGCGGTCCGAAGTTCTGCTCCATGCGGATCAGCCAGGACATCCGGGACGAATACGGATCAGCAGATTCGCAGGCGGCCCTAGCGCAGATGGCGGCCGGAATGCGGGCGAAGAGCAACGAGTTCCTCGCCTCGGGCGGCAAGGTCTACCTGCCGCAGCCCTCGGTGGGAGGACCCGCAGCTTCCTAGGACGCCCGGGCGTGCTGGTGCCGGCTGACCTCGGCGATGTAGGAGCGGATGGCCCGGTCCCCTTCGGCTGAATCCTGGGGCCGGTGCCCTCCCGGCGCCGTGCGGTGCAGGGCGCCGGTCTCGCGCAGGTAGCCGGCGATTTCCTCATACAGCGGTTCCCAGCCGCCGGTCAGGACCAGGGTCGGCACGCCCGGCACGATCTGCAGCGGGGCTTCCCACGGCGGCGCCTGCAGGCGGAGCCGGCGCGCAGCCCGGAGGGCCTCCGGCGTAGTGGCCCCGGGGGCGTCCGCCGCGAACGCGCGGCGGATGAACTCCCGCTGGAAGTCGTCGTCGCTGAGGTTGTGGCGGACGTCGAAGAGCGGCTGCATGAGGGCCCGGTGCGCGGCGGTGGCCGGGAGTTCCGCGGTCAGGGACAGGCAGGCCGGTTCCACCAGGGTCAGCGACTGGACGAGGTCGGGCCRTTCGACGGCGGCCATCATCGCGGCGATCGCGCCCTGCGAATGGGCCACGACATGGCCGCCGGCCTCGCCGCGGCCGTCGTCTGCCAGCGAGGCGAGCACGATGGCGGCGTCGGCGGCGAAGCTGGATTCGAGCGGTTCCGCGACGGCGTCAAACCCGTGCCGCCGCAGGAACAGGGCGTCGTAGTCCAGCGCCATTCCGTGCTGTTTTGGCCACGCGGCGGCGCCGAAGCTGCCGTCCCCGTGGACGAAGACTACGCGCTGCTTGAACATTGTCTAACCCTATGGCACTTCAGTGCTGATGCCGCCGGCGACACAGTGCCGGCGGCCGTCAGCACTTGCGGCTACTTGCTGCCGCCGAGGAACTTGTCGAAACCCTTGGGCAGGTTCAGCTGGGACGGATCGAAGTCGCCGCCCTGCTGGCCGAACGACGCTCCGGTGGGCAGCGCCTTGGGGCCGGCGGCACGCCGGGCCTCGGCGTCGCGCAGTTCCTGCGCCGCCTTGGCCGGGTTGCCGGAGCGGGCCTTCTTCTTGGGCGCGGACTTGGCTCCCTTGCGGGCGCCGCCCCCGCCGCCCATGCCGGGCATTCCCGGCATGCCGGGCATCCCGCCGCCGGCGGCCATCTTCTTCATCATCTTCTGGGCCTGGGCAAACCGTTCCAGCAGTCCGTTGACCTCGGAGACGTGCACGCCGGAACCGCGGGCAATACGGGCCCGGCGGGAGCCGTTGATGATCTTCGGAGCCACGCGCTCGTGCGGGGTCATCGAGCGGACAATGGCCTCGACGCGGTCGATCTCGCGCTCGTCGAACTGCTCCAGCTGCTGGCGGATGTTCTGCGCACCCGGCATCATCATGAGCATCTTCTTCATGGAGCCCATGTTGCGGATCTGCTGCATCTGGGCGAGGAAGTCATCGAGGGTGAAGTCTTCCTGGTCGGCGAACTTCTTCGCCATCCGGGCGGCTTCATCCTTGTCCCAGGACTTCTCGGCCTGCTCGATCAGGGTGAGGACGTCACCCATGTCGAGGATGCGCGAGGCCATGCGGTCCGGGTGGAAGAGCTCGAAGTCGTCCACGCCTTCGCCGGTGGAGGCGAACATGACCGGCTTGCCGGTCACCGACGCGACGGAGAGCGCGGCGCCGCCGCGGGCGTCGCCGTCGAGCTTGGAGAGCACGATGCCGGTGAAGTTGACACCCTCGTCAAAGGCCAGGGCAGTGTTGACGGCGTCCTGGCCGATCATGGAGTCGATCACGAACAGGACTTCGTTCGGGACGATCGCGCGGCGGATCTGGCGCGCCTGCTCCATCATCTCGGCGTCGACGCCGAGACGGCCGGCGGTGTCCACGATCACGACGTCGTGCAGGGTGCGCTTGGCTTCCTCGACGCCGTCACGGGCGACGGCGACGGGGTCACCGGCAGGGTGGTCCAGTTCGGTGGACGTGGCGCCCGGGTGCGGGGCGAACACGGGTACGCCGGCGCGCTGGCCGACCACCTGCAGCTGGGTGACGGCGTTGGGCCGCTGGAGGTCACAGGCCACCAGCATGGGGCTGTGGCCCTGGGACTTGAGCCATTTGGCGAGCTTGCCGGCCAGGGTGGTCTTGCCGGCGCCCTGGAGGCCCGCCAGCATGATGATGGTGGGTCCGGTCTTGGCCAGGCGGATCCGGCGGGTCTCGCCGCCGAGGATCTCGACGAGTTCCTCGTTGACGATCTTCACGATCTGCTGGCTCGGGTTCAGCGCCCCGGAGACCTCGGCGCCGAGGGCACGCTCGCGCACGCGGCCGGTGAATTCCCGGACCACGGGCACAGCGACATCGGCGTCCAGGAGGGCACGCCGGATCTCGCGGACTGTGGCGTCAACGTCCGCCTCGGTCAGGCGGCCCTTGCCACGCAGATTCTTGAAGGTTGCTGTCAACCGGTCAGAGAGTGAATTGAACACGCGCCGTGCACTTCTTTCAGTGGATCTACAGGTGGCGGCCGGTGCGGCACGCCAGCGTCGCGACTGGTATTCGCCTGGACGAACCGCCACGACAACAGGACTCGACTATCTAGGGTACCAAGATGCGCCTTCAAGATGGCATGCTGGCGTAGGTGACCAGCCAAACAACTGTAAAAACCCTGCTCATCCTGGGCGCTTCCGGCGATCTCACCGGAAGGCTCCTGTTACCGGGGCTTGCCCGCCTGGTGGCCCGGGGCCGCGCCGACGGCCTCGCCCTGGCGGGAGCGGGATCGGACCCCTGGACGCCGGAGCAGTGGCTTGGCCGGATCGAGGAGTCGTTCGCGGACGAGGACTCCAAGGCCGACGCCCACGGCAAGCGGGAGCTCAAGCGGATCCGCAAGGAGAGCACCTACCACCAGCTCGATGTCACGGCCGAGGGCCAGCTCGCCGGGCTCCTGGCGCAACTGGAGGGACCTGTGGCGGTCTACTTCGCCCTGCCGCCGCGGGTCAGCCAGCTCGCGTGCGAGGCCCTGGCGCCGGAGGACGTGGCCGCCGGCACCCGGCTGGTCATGGAGAAGCCGTTCGGCTCCGACGAGCAGTCGGCGCGCCACCTGAACAAGACGCTGGCCGCGCTGGTCCCGGAGGACCACATCCACCGCGTGGACCACTTCCTCGGCAAGGCAACGGTCCTGAACATCCTTGGCCTGCGCTTCGCGAACACGTTCCTGGAGCCGGTGTGGAACCGGCAGAACATCGAAAAAATCGAGATCATCTTCGACGAGGACCTCGCCCTCGAAGGCCGCGCCCGCTACTACGACGGCGCCGGGGCGCTCCGCGACATGATCCAGAGCCACCTGCTTCAGATCATGGCCCTCATGGCAATCGAGCCGCCGGCATCCGTGGACGAACGCGATCTCCGCGATGCCGTGGCCACAGTGCTGCGGGCCAGCAGCATCAAGGCCCCCTACCGCCAAAGCAGCCGCCGGGCCCGGTACACGGCGGGTTCGATCAACGGCCGGGACATCCCGGACTACGCCAAGGAGGAGGGCGTGGACGCGTCCAGGGCTACTGAAACCCTCGCCGAGGTGCAGGTGGAGATCGACAACTGGCGCTGGCAGGGCGTGCCGTTCATCCTGCGCTCGGGCAAGGCGCTGGGCCAGAAACGCAAGGAGGCCGTGGTGACCTTCCGGCCGGTGCCGCACCTTCCGAAGGGGTTCACCGGTGTGGACGCCCCCAACCAGCTGCGGATCGGCTTTGGCCCGGACACGCTGCAGTTCGACGTCGACGTGAACGGCCCGGGCAATGTCCTGAGCCTGGACCGGGCCACGCTGCAGGCCGAACTGAGCGCCTCCGAGCTCCTCCCCTACGGTGAAGTGCTCGAGGGCGTGCTGACCGGGGATCCGCTGCTCTCGGTGCGGGCGGACACGGCCGAAGACTGCTGGCGCATCCTGGCGCCGGTGCTGAAATCCTGGACCGCCGGACATGTCCCGCTGGAGGAATATCCGGCCGGGACCCCGGGGCCGGAGGGCTGGCCGGCCTAGATTCGTCGCGGCAGGGCCAGCGCGGATCCCGCGGCGCGCCGGGCCGACACAGCAGCAACGACACAGCACTAACGACACAGCACTAACGACACAAGCACTAACGACACAAGCAGCAACGACACAGCGGGCCGGATACCTTCTCAGGTATCCGGCCCGCTGTGTCAGTGCCGTGTCAACGCCCTGCCTGTCTCCCGTTCCGGGAGTGGAGCGGGGCAGCTAGATCGCTGCCGAACCACGCTCTCCGGTACGGACCCTGACAGCCTCGAACACATCCATCGTCCAGACCTTGCCGTCGCCGGCCCGGCCGGTGTTGGAACTGGCGATGATGACATCCAGGATGTCGTCCGCCTGTTCGTCGGTGGCCAGGACTTCCACCCGGATCTTGGGCAGCAGGTCCACGTTGTACTCGGCCCCGCGGTACACCTCGGTGTAGCCGCGCTGCCGGCCGTAGCCGCTGGCTGCGCTGACCGTGAGGCCCTGCACACCGTAGGCTTCCAGGCCTTCGCGAATAGCCTCAAGCTTTTCCGGTCGGACGATTGCCGTGATCAGTTTCATGCCCCCACACTTTCCTTGCCCGTTGCGTTCTGCTTGCCGTTGGACGCGGCGTCCACCGGCACTTCGGCGGCTGTGCCTTCCTCCTGCGGCTCGCCGCCCATCGGCTTGCCCGTGATCAGTTCGTGCAGCGGCTGGAAGCTGCCGCCGTGCCCGCCGACGCCGAACTCGTAGGCGGTCTCTGCGTGCAGGCTCAGGTCCACACCGACAACTTCCTGTTCCTGGGAAACCCGGAAGCCCATGAGCTTGTGGATCGGGAAGGCAATGATGAAGGTCATCACGGCGGTGAAGACGATGGCCATCATTGCCGCGAGGGTCTGGGCGACCAGCTGCGTGGTGCCGCCGCCGTAGAACAGGCCCGCGGCGCCCTGGGTCGGGGTGGCCAGGAAGCCGATTGCGACCGTGCCGACAACACCGGAGACGAGGTGTACGCCGACGACGTCGAGCGAGTCGTCGTAGCCGAACTTGAACTTCAGGCCGACGGCGAGCGCCGAAGCCACACCGGCAACGACGCCGAGGGCGATCGCACCCAGCGGGGAGACGTTGGCGCAGGCCGGGGTGATGGCGACCAGGCCGGCGACCACGCCGGACGCGGCACCGAGGGAGGTCGGGTGACCGTCGCGGAAGCGCTCCACGGCGAGCCAGCCGAGCATGGCTGCGGCCGGGGCGGCCAGGGTGTTGATCCAGATCAGGCCGGCCTGCTCCACAGTGGCAGYGGCACCGGCGTTGAAGCCGAACCAGCCGAACCACAGGATTGCGGCACCGAGCATGACGAACGGAATGTTGTGCGGGCGGTGGTTCGGGTCCTTGCCGAAGCCCTTGCGGTTACCGATGATCAGGACCAGAATCAGGCCCGCGACGCCGGCGTTGATGTGGACCACGGTGCCGCCGGCGAAGTCGATGACCGGCGCGAACGTCTGGCCGAACCAGCCATTCGCGGAGAAGAGTCCGCCGCCCCAGACCATGAAGGCCATCGGCGCGTAGACCAGGGTGGCCCAGATGGGGGTGAAGACCACCCATGCGGAGAACTTGGCGCGGTCGGCGACCGCACCGGAGATCAGGGCCACCGTGATGATCGCGAACGTGGCCGCGTAGCCGACCTTGAGCAGGTCGGCCGGTTCGGTGAAGTTGTGCAGGCCGAAGTGGCTGAACGGGTTGGCGAAGATCTGGTAGAAGTTGTCTTCGTTGGTCGTAGCCATCGAAGCGCCCCACAGGATCCACATGATGCCGACGGTTCCAATGGCGACGAAGCTCATCATCATCATGTTCAAAGCCGACTTGGCGCGGGTCATGCCGCCGTAGAAGAATGCCAGGCCCGGGGTCATGAACAGCACGAGTGCCGCGGCGACCAGGAGCCAAACGAGACCTGCGGTGAGTTCCATGGTCTACGTCCTCTCTTGCTATTAGGTGCGGAGTAGTCCGCCGGTCCCAACGCATTTATTTGCGTTCTAGAAAGAGTTTCGCGGGGCCGTGTTTCGCTGGCGGAGGATTTACATTGCCGGGTTGTTACAAGAACCTCCCGGACGTAAATGGTGCATCTCACACTTGTTACGGTTATGTTTCAGCGGATTATTCCCGCACTTGTTGGACCCGCCGCCAGCCGGCACCGCATCTTCCCAAGGACGAACGCATTATGAGCAAGACCTCCCGCCCCGCCGGCGACGCCGCAGCCGAGGTGCCCTCACGGGCCCCGGGCCGTTCCCGGCTGCCCCGGGACATCAAGGTGATGCTGGTGGCGGCCTTCCTGATTGCGATCGGCTTCGGCCTCGTGGCACCGGTTCTGCCCCAGTTCGCCACCACGTTCGACGTCGGGGCGACCGCCGCGGCCGTGATCGTGAGCATCTTCGCTTTCATGCGGCTCGTCTTCGCACCGGCCGCGGGCACCCTGATCGTGAAGCTGGGCGAACGGCCGGTCTATGTGGCCGGGCTGCTGATCGTCGCGGTGTCCACGGCCGCCTGCGCCTTCGCCCAGAATTACTGGCAGCTGCTGGTCTTCCGCGGCCTCGGCGGGGCTGGCTCGGTGATGTTCACGGTGGCGTCCATGGCGCTCGTGGTCCGCCTCGCGCCGCCGGAAAGCCGCGGCCGGGTCTCCGGGGCCTATGCCTCCGCCTTCCTGATCGGCAACGTCTGCGGCCCAATCGTCGGCGGGATGCTCGCCAGCTTCGGCTTGCGGGTGCCGTTCCTGGCCTACGCGGGGGCCCTGGTGCTGGCCGCCGTCGTGGTGCAGACCCAGCTCAGCCATGTCCCCGCCGCCTCGCGGCAGCCCGGCGCCACGGCCCCTGCGATGGAACTGCGGGACGCGCTGCGGGACAGCGCCTACCGGGCCGGCCTGTTTTCGAGCTTTGCCAACGGCTGGGCCACCTTCGGGGTTCGGATGGCCACAGTGCCGCTCTTCGCCGTCGTTGCGCTCGGCGCCGGTCCGGAATCGGCCGGCTGGGCCCTGGCGGTGTTTGCCGGCGGCAACGCGGTGGCGCTGACGTTTTCCGGCCGGCTCGCGGACAGCCTCGGCCGCAAGCCGCTCCTGCTGGCCGGGCTGCTGGTCACCGGCACCGCCACGGCGGCCATCGGCTTCACCCACCAGCTGCCCTGGTTCCTGCTCGCCTCCGCCTGCGCCGGGATCGGCTCCGGGCTGCTCGGACCGGCCCAGCAGGCCGCCATCGCCGACGTGATCGGCAACGAGCGCTCGGGCGGCCGCGTCCTGGCCGTCTTCCAGATGGCTTCCGACAGCGGCGCAATTGTCGGACCGGTGGTGGCCGGGCTGCTGGCGGACCGGCTGGGCTACGGCTGGGCCTTTGGGGTCACTGGCGGCATCCTGTTGGCCGCCGCCGCAGTGTGGTTGCCGGCCCGCGAAACGTTCCGCCGGCCGGCCCCGGACCGCGCCTGACCTGCGGCGTTGCCGCCGCTGGTCCGCTCCGGGCGGCGCCTCCGCCGGGATCTTGTCCGGGACCGTGCACGGGACGTTGTCCAGGGCCTTCCGGTCAGCGGCGGCCTTCGCCCTTGGCTAAGCTGGGGGCACGTGCCACAAACTTCCGGAGGTAATCCCCCATGGCCAAATTCGACTCTTCCCCCGGGAAAGCCGAAAGCCCCGACCCCGCCCAACCCGCAAACCCCGGTAAGAGTGCGGGCACAAGCGCGGGAAACAGGAAGCGCGCAGGGCTGATCGCCGGCGCCGGAATTATCGCCGTCGCCGCAGCAGTACTGGTTCCCCTCGCCCTCGGAAACCCGACGCCGGCCCCGCCGGCCGCTTCTTCCCCGGCCCAGTCGGCACCGGCGCTCGCCCCTGCCGAGGTGGGCCCGACCGTCACCTATTACGCGCAGCCGGGTCCGCCGGCCGGGTCGCCGCTGGAAAAGGTTGAGCCCCTCAAGGTCGATGTCTCCAGCGACCTCGTGGGCACTTCCCTGAACAAGGGCATGGCGGGAATTTCCCTGGAGGCCACGGATCTGGCCGATCCCGACCTCAGCAGCGACAACGCGTCGATGGTCAAGCTGCTCAAGGAGATCGACCAGCCGGTCCTGCGTTTCGGCGGCAACGCCGTGGACCGGCGTTTCTTCTGGACCTCCACCGGCGAGGCCGTCCCCGCCGACTACAAGGGTGACAAGACGCACCCGGTCAAGGCCGTGGGCCCGGCAGACCTGGTCCGGCTCAAGACCCTGCTGGACGCCGGCGACGCCAGGGTCAGCCTCACAGTGGATCTGGGCCACTACAACCCGGCGCGGGCTGCGGACATGGCCAAGAACGCCTCGGCGATCCTTGGCGACCGGCTGCTGAGCATCACCGTGGGCAATGAGCCCAACGGCTTCGTGTTCAACGATGTGAAGTCCGGCAGCGGCTACAGCCTGGATCAGTACATTCGGGAATTGAAGGACTACGCCAACGCGATCTATGCAGTGGCGCCGAACGTGCCCATCTCCGGACCGGGCGCCTACGACCAGAAGTGGTGGCAGCCGTTCGTCGATGCGGACCTCCCGCAGAAGAAGATCCTGACGTTCCACCACTACCCGCTCTCCAACTGTGACGGCAGCTTGCCCCAGGACTCGCCTACCTTGGCAAACGCGATGAGCCGAACGATGCACGACCGTGGCGTCAACTACCAGAAGGCGGCCCTCGCGGTGGGTCAGGCCGCCGGCCTGGAAACCTGGATTCCGGAAACCGGGATCTCGGCGTGCCCCGGTTCCAATGAGACCTCCCGCACCCACGCATCTGCGCTGTGGGCGGCAGACTATGCCCTCACCGCCGCCCAGCTGGGCATCACCCGAATCGGCTTCCACAGCTCGCTGCTGACCTGCAAGGGCGGCCCGCCCCTGTCCGCCATCTGCAGCGCCGGGGCCTACCCGTTCGGCAATGGCCAGATGTCCGGCCGGGCCAACTTCTTCGGCATCTCCATGGTGGCCGAGCTGGAGGCCGGCAAGTTCATGAAAGTGAACAGCGCCGGAGGCGGCCCGGCGTTCAGCTACGCGCTGCAGAACGCCGACGGCAGCACCAGCGTGGTGATCATCAACGAAAACGACCCCGAAAAGGCCGCGCAGACTTCCGTCACCCTGAACCTTCCGGGCAAACCGGTCACCGGGACCATGACCCAGCTCAGCGGACCCACCTACGCAGCCGAGGACCAGAGCGTCATCGATGGCGCCAAGACCGAGCCCACGCCCCTCGCCAAGCGCGCCACGGTGCCCGGCTTCGCGTTCAAGTCCCAGACGCAGCAGTTCAATCTGACGGCCGGCACAGTGACGGTCCTGAACTTCAAGTACTAGCCACTCGAACAAAGAGTGCCCCGGTCCCGTCTGAACTGGCCAGACAGKACCGGGGCACTCTTTTTGTTGCGGTGCGGGCTAGTTCAGCAGCGCATCCACGAAGCCTTCGGCGTCGAACGGCGCGAGGTCGTCGGCGCCTTCGCCCAGGCCGATCAGCTTCACCGGGACTCCGAGGGATTTCTGGATGGCAACGACGATCCCGCCCTTGGCGGTGCCGTCCAGCTTGGTCAGGACGATCCCGGTGATGTTCACGACCTCGGAGAACACCCGGGCCTGGTTGAGTCCGTTCTGGCCGGTGGTGGCATCCAGGACCAGCAGCACCTCGTCCACCTCGGCCAGCTTTTCGATGACCCGCTTGACCTTGCTGAGCTCGTCCATGAGGCCCACCTTGTTCTGCAGGCGCCCCGCGGTGTCGATCATAACGACGTCGACTTCCTGGTCGATGCCGGCCTTGACGGCCTCGTAGGCCACCGAGGCCGGGTCCGCGCCGTCGATGTCCGACTTCACGGTGGGCACGCCGACGCGCTGGCCCCACGTGGCCAGCTGCTCGGCGGCGGCGGCGCGGAAGGTGTCCGCCGCGCCCAGCAGCACGTCCTTGTCCTCGGCCACGAGCACGCGGGCCAGCTTGCCCACGGTGGTGGTCTTGCCAACGCCGTTGACGCCGACAACCATCATGACGGCGGGCTTGTCGCCGTGGCGCTCGACGTTCAGGCTCCGGTCCATGGTCGGATCCACGAGCTTGATGAGTTCCTCCCGGAGCAGGGCCTTGACGTGCTCAGGGTCCCGGGTGCCCATCACCTTGACGCGTTCGCGGAGCGAGTCCACGAGCTGCATGGTCGGTTCGGTGCCGAGATCGGCCAGCAGCAGGGTTTCCTCGACCTCATCCCAGACGTTTTCATCGATCTTGTCTGCCGAGAGCAGGGCCAGGAGCCCCTTGCCGAGGATGTTGTTGGACTTGACCAGCCGCTCGCGCAGCCGCATCAGCCGCCCGGCCACCGGCAGCGGGGTTTCCACCGGGACGGTTTCCAGCCCGGCTGCGTCGTCCGGAACTTCGAGGGTTGGTTCTTCAATTTCGACGCCGTCCGGCGCGGTCCGTGCCGGTGCCGGCGCCTGCGCGGGACGGTCCTCCACAAGGGTTCCGGCTCCCGGGGCCTGCACGGGGTCGTTTGCGTCACGCGGGCCGGTGTAGGTCTTGGCGCTCTTCCGGGTCTTCATGAGCACCGGGATCAGCACACCGAGGACCACCAGGACAGCGAAAATGGGCAGAATGATGGGGAGGATGTCGTTCACTCCCCTAGCTTCTCACAAACCCCAAATGGGCCGTGGCCAGCGCTTTTGTTGCGCGCGGACGCCGTCGTGCCGGGACCTGGACGTTTGCCTAGATCTCCGCACTGAGCCGCTGGCTGATCACCGTGGAGACGCCGTCGCCGCGCATTGTGACGCCATAGAGGGCGTCGGCGACTTCCATGGTGCGTTTCTGGTGCGTGATGACGATCAGCTGGCTGGATTCGCGGAGTTCTTCGAAGATGGTGATGAGCCGGCCCAGGTTGGTGTCATCGAGCGCGGCCTCGACCTCGTCCATGACGTAGAAGGGCGAGGGCCGTGCCTTGAAGATGGCCACCAGCAGCGCCACGGCCGTCAGGGAGCGTTCGCCGCCGGAAAGCAGCGAGAGCCGCTTGATTTTCTTGCCGGCCGGGCGGGCTTCGACCTCGATGCCGGTGGTGAGCATGTCGTTGGGGTCGGTCAGGACCAGCCGGCCCTCGCCGCCGGGGAACAGCCGGGCGAAGACGCGGACAAACTGCCGGGAGGTGTCCTCGAACGCCTCGGCGAAGACCTTCTGGACGCGGTCGTCGACTTCCTTGATGATGTCCAGCAGGTCTTTGCGGCTGGCCTTCAGGTCTTCGAGCTGGGTGCTGAGGAACTGGTGGCGCTCCTCAAGCGCGGCGAACTCCTCGAGCGCCAGCGGGTTGACCTTCCCCAGGGCCGCGAGGTCGCGTTCGGCGCGTTTGAGCCGCTTTTCCTGTTCCGCACGGACGAAGGGCTTGCCTTCGGAAATCTCGCGTCCGTCCTCGTCCACCGGGGCGCGCAGKGCGGCCCATTTGTCCGCCGAGTCGCCGGCAGGGACCGGGACGGGCAGGTCCGGTCCGTAGTCGGCCACGAGCTGCCCGGCAGTCAGCCCGAGCTCCTCCACGCTCTTCAGTTCCAGCGCCTCGATCCGCAGCCGCTGCTGCGTGCGGGCGAGCTCGTCGCGGTGCACGGAGTCGGTGAGTTCGGCCAGTTCGCGGGCCAGTGCATCGTTGCCGCTGCGGACCCCGGCCAGTCCAAGGTCCATGGCGTCCCTGCGTTCCTCGGCGCTGTCCCGCTCGCGGCGGGCCAGTTCCACGGACACATCGATGAATCCGATGACCTGCTGCACGGCGACGGCGACGGCGGCGGCGCGCCGGGCCTGGAGACGGCGGCGGCGGGCCCGTTCCGCGGCTTCCTCGCGGGCACGGCGTTCAGTGGCGGCGGCCCGTTCCAGCGACGCCGCCCGGTTGCGGGTGGCCGTGAGCTGTTCCTCGGCGCTGCGCAGGGCGAGCCTGGCCTCCATCTCGGCCGTGCGGGCCAGCGAGGCGGCCAGGGCCAGGGCATCCCGGTGCTCCGGGGAAGGTTCCTGCTCCGCGGGGGCCTCTGAGGCCGCGGCGAGCCGGGCCGCCACCGCTTCCAGCGCACCTTGTTCGCTGACAATCTGGGCCTCAGCCCTGGCCAGGGACGCGGCCAGCCGCTCACTTTCGGCGACCGCGCTGCGCAGCACCGCGTTCAGGTGGCCCAGGCGTTCGGCGACGGCCGCGAGTTTCGCGTCGGAATCGTGGAGTTTCGCGAGGGCCGCGTCGGCACGGTCCTGGGCTTCGGCGCGCCGGGTCCGGGCGGTGGAGAGTGCGAAGCGGTTGCGTTCGAGCGCGGCGGTGACGGCGGCCAGCTTCGACGCGGCGTCGTCGACGGCGGCCTGGACTTCCAGCAGCGACGGCGCCGACGCGGACCCGCCGGTCACGGTCAGCGCCGTGAAGACGTCCCCGGTCCGGGTCACGGCGGTCAGCTCGGGACGCGCGGCGATCAGCTGCGCTGCGGCATCCAGGTCCTCGACGACGGCGACGCCGGCCAGCAGGGCGGGCAGCGGCAGGCCGGCGGCGTCCGGTGCCGCAGCCGACACAAGATCCACCAGATCCACAGCCCAGCGCGCGCCCGCGGGAAGCGTGCTGCCGCCGGTTAATGCATCGGCCGTCAGCGAATCGGCCACCGGCGGCGGGGACCCGGCCGGGGGGCCGGCCAGCAGCAGCGCGGCACGGCCGGCGTCGTCCGCGCGCAGCAGCCGCACGGCAGCGGCGGCCGTCTGCTGGTCCCGGACCACCACGGCGTCGGACGCGCTGCCGAGTGCGGCGGCGACGGCGGCCTCGAATCCTGGATCCACGGTGATCATGGATGCCAGCGATCCCAGGACCCCGTCGGCCAGGTCCCCGGCTGCCGCGCCGAGCACATGCCCGGAGCCGTCTTTGCGGTTCAGGCCCAGCTGGAGGGCATCGCGGCGGGCCATAAGGGCGCCACGTTCCCGCTCGCCTTCGCGCTCGGCCGCCTTCAGGGCGTCAATTTCGGCGATGATGGTTTCGAGGGCCTCGCTCGCGGCCTCGTAATCGGCGTCGAGCGATTCCTCGCCGTCCTCGACCCCTGCGACCTGCGCTTCCAGGGCCGTGAACTCGCTGTGCGCCTGCCGGCGGCGCTCCTCGCCCGCCTTTTGCGATTCGCGGAGGCGGCCGAGCTCGGACTGGGCAGACTCGACGCGGGACCGTGCCGCGCCGACCTGCCCGGCGAGCTTGGCCAGGCCTTCACGCCGGTCCGCGGCGGCGCGGAGCAGGGCCGCGAGCCGCTTGTCCTCGGCGGCGGCGGCCTGTTCGGCGTCGTGTTTGGCGGCTGTCGCGGCGTCCAGGGCCTCGGTGCGGTCCAGGATCTGCCGTTCCAGCCCGGCCTGCTCGTCGCGGACGCGGGCGGCCTGCTGCTCCAGCTGGTCCGGGTCCCGGCCGGTGTCCGGAACCACGTCCGCGGCGCCGAGCAGGCGGCGGCGTTCCTCTGCGAGCGAACCGAGGGAACGGAGCCGTTCGCGCCCGGTGGAAAGCGAATACCAGTTCTCCCGCGCGGCGTTCAGCGCGGGCGTGGCCTCGGCTGCGAGCCCTTCGAGGACGGCCTGGCGCTGCCGCCCGGCCTCGAGGTCGCGTTCGACGACGGCGCGGCGTGCCTTGAGCGCCGATTCATCCGCCACGTCCTGCGCCAGCGCGGACTGCAGCGCAACGAGGTCGTCGGCCAGGAGCCGTGAGCGGGCGTCACGGACCTCGAACTGGACGCTCTGGGCGCGCCGGGCCACCTCGGCCTGTTTGCCCAGCGGGGTCAGCTGCCGCCGGATTTCGCCGGTGAGGTCGCTGAGCCGGGACAAATTGGCCTGCATGGCTTCGAGTTTGCGGACCGTCTTTTCCTTGCGGCGGCGGTGTTTGAGGATGCCGGCGGCCTCCTCAATGAAGCCGCGCCGGTCCTCGGGGGTGGCGTGCAGGACCTTGTCCAGCTGGCCCTGGCCGACAATCACGTGCATCTCGCGGCCCAGGCCCGAGTCGGAGAGCAGCTCCTGGATATCGAGCAGCCGGCATCCCGCGCCGTTGATGGCGTATTCCGAGCCGCCGGTCCGGAACAGCGTGCGCGAGATCGTGACCTCGCTGTATTCGATCGGGAGGGCGCCGTCGCTGTTGTCGATGGTCAGCGAGACGTGCGCCCTCCCCAGGGGCGGCCGGCCCGAGGTGCCGGCGAAGATCACGTCTTCCATCTTGCCGCCGCGGAGGGTCTTGGCTCCCTGTTCGCCCATGACCCACGCCAGCGCGTCCACCACGTTGGATTTGCCCGAGCCGTTGGGGCCCACCACGGCGGTGACGCCCGGTTCGAATTCAAAGGTCGTCGCCGAGGCGAACGACTTGAATCCCCGGACGGTCAAACTTTTCAGGTGCAAGGCGCTTCGGTTCTCCTGGTCGGCGGACTGGTCCGCTGTCCGACGAAAGCATGATTCGGACGGACACGGGGGTTCCGGGGCGGCCCCGGATACTTACAATCTACTGCGCATCTGCGGCCATTCCGCGCAGAACCAGCGCGAAGCCGCCGCAGATGGCTGAGGCCGCATATGCGGGAATTGACCTGCACGGGGCATAGTTAAGCTCTCGGGCTTGTGAGCGGCCACCGCCGGAGCGCAGGACGGACATGAAGAGGGGCTTGAATTGGTAGGCAATGCAACATTCCGGCACAGCAACACCGCTCTACTTTCGGTAAGCAGCGTCGAAGCTCCGACGATCATCAGTTCCATGGATTTCGACCGCAGGCTGGCTTCGACCCTGCGGCGGCTGAGGGTCCCCCCGAAGCTGCTCGAACGGGTCGCGGGCATCACACACCGGCGCTGGTGGGCCCCCGGGACATCGTTCGACGACGCCGCCATCGAGGCGGGTGCAAAGGCCCTGGCAGAGTCCGGCATCGAAGCGTCCGAGATTGGCCTGCTGATCAACACCTCCGTGACGCGGCGCAACCTCGAACCGYCCGTCGCGGTGAAGATCCACCACGGACTGCGCCTGCCTTCGTCGGCCATGAACTTTGATCTGGCCAACGCCTGCCTTGGATTCGTCAACGGCATGACCCTGGCGGCCAACATGATCGACTCCGGCCAGATCAAGTACGCGATGATCGTCAACGGTGAAGACGCCCAGCCAACGCAGGAGGCCACCCTGGCCCGGCTGCAGCGGCCCGAGACGACCCGCGAGGACTTCAACCGCGAGTTCGCCACACTGACGCTCGGCTCCGGAGCCGCTGCGGCCGTCCTGGGCCCGGCGGATGAGCACCCCGGGGCGCACCGGGTCCTCGGCGGCGTGATGCGTGCCGGAACCGAGCACCATGAACTGTGCGTGGGCAGCATTGACGGCATGGCCACCGACACCAAAGGCCTGCTCGACGGCGGCCTGCAGCTCGTGGTCGATGCCTGGCACGAGGCCCAGCCGGAGTGGGACTGGGCCTCGATGGACCGGTACGTCACGCACCAGGTGAGCAATGCCTATACCCAGGCCATCATCAACGCCATTGACCTGGACCCGGACAAGGTGCCGATCACGTTCCCGCACTGGGGCAATGTGGGCCCGGCCTCCCTCCCCATGACCCTCGCGGCCGAAGCGCAGACTCTCGCCGCCGGGGACCGCGTGCTGTGCATGGGCGTCGGTTCCGGCCTGAACACCGCCATGGTGGAAATCGTTTGGTAGCCGCCGACTGGCCCGGCGTCGACCCCGAATGGTCGCGCGAAATCGATGTGGCGTCCACCTCCGCCGCGGATGAGCCCGGCACCGTGCGCCGCTGGCACCTGCTGGACAACGGTGCCCGGCTCACGCGCCGCGGCCTGACACCTGCCGGCACCCTGCTGTGCGTGCACGGCAACCCGACGTGGTCCTACCTGTGGCGGACCCTGCTGGCCGCCGGATCCGACCCCGCACACCCGTGGCGCGTGGTGGCCGTGGACCAGCTGGACATGGGCTACTCCGAGCGCACCGGCACGTTCCGGCGCCTGGAGGACCGGATCAACGACCTGGGCGACCTCACCGCGGCGCTCGGCCTGGACGGGCCGGTCGTCACCGTCGGCCACGACTGGGGCGGCGTGATCAGCCTGGGCTGGGCCGTGGCCCATCCGCAGCAGCTCGCCGGCGTGGTGCTGACCAACACGGCCGTGCACCAGCCCTCCGGCACCCGTATACCGCCGGCGCTGCGGCTTGCCTTGCACCCTGCCGTGCACCGCTGGGGAACGACGGGCACGGACAGCTTCCTGCGCGTGACGCATGCCCTGGCCCGCCCGCCGCTCACCGCGGATGTCCGTGGCGCCTTCATGGCCCCCTACCGCGGCGCCGGCCGCCGCGCCGGCGTGGGGAACTTTGTCGCGGACATTCCCGCCGACGCGTCCCATCCCAGCTTCCCGACGCTCAGCCGCGTCGCGGAAGGGGTGCGCGGGCTGGGGGTTCCGGCCCTGATGCTCTGGGGCCCGCGCGATCCGATCTTTTCCGACCGGTACCTCAAGGACCTCATCGGCCGGCTGCCGGACGCGAAAGTTCACCGCTTCGAGGGTGCCGGCCACCTGGTCGCGGAAGACCGGGACATCGCCGCGCCCGTCTTCGAGTGGCTGGCCGGGTGCGGCCCGGACAGCGGACCGGCCGACGGCCCGGCCGACGACTCGATGCTGGAATTCGGGACCGGGCCCCTGGAGCCCGGCGCCGGGGTCACGCCCCTCTGGGCGCCCCTCGCCGAGCTGGCGGCGGGACCGGCGGCCGGGGATACCGCCGTCGCGGAAATGGCCACGGACGGCAGCGTCGCCCGCTCGCTCAGCTGGCAGGAGCTCGAACAGAACATCGCCGCCCTCGCGGCGGGCCTGCAGGACGCCGGTGTAGGGAACGGCACCCGGGTGAGCCTGATGGTTCCCCCGGGCGTGGACCTGACCGTGGTCCTCTACGCCTGCCTGCGGCTCGGCGCGGTGGTCATCGTGGCCGACGCCGGCCTGGGCACCCGCGGCCTGAGCCGTGCGGTGAAGGGCGCCACCCCGGACTTCTTCATCGGAATCRACAAGGCCCTGGCGGCCGCCTCGGTACTTGGCTGGCCGGGGCGGCGCATCAGTGTGCGGGACCTGCCGGCCCGCCGCCGCCGGCTCCTCGCCGTCGAGACCTCCCTCGCTRCCCTTGCCCGCCGCGGAGCCGGCCTCAGCCCCGGACTCCCCCGCCCGGGCACGGCCCCGGTTCCGGACCCGGACGCCCCCGCCGCGGTGCTGTTCACCTCCGGTTCCACCGGGCCCGCCAAGGGCGTGGTCTACACGCACCGGCGGCTGGCAGCGATGCGCGATGCCGTGGCCGCGACGCTGGAGATCCGCCCGGGCGCACGCCTGGTGGCGGGCTTCGCGCCGTTCGCCCTGCTGGGACCGGCGCTCGGAGCCGTTTCAGTGACGCCCGCCATGGACGTCACCGCCCCCCGCACCTTGACGGCCAGCGCGCTGGCGCACGCCGCAGCAGCCATCGACGCCACGGTGGTCTTCGCCTCGCCCGCGGCGCTGCGCAACGTCCTGGCCACCCGGGCCGGCCTGAGCCGGGCCGGACACGAGGCGCTGGGGCGCGTGGAGCTGCTGCTCTCCGCCGGCGCGCCGGTCCCTGAAACCCTCCTCGCAGAGGTGCAGCGGCTGCTGCCGCGCGCCTCGCTGCACACCCCGTACGGGATGACCGAGGCGCTGCCCGTCACGGACATCAGCCTCGAACAGATCCGTGCCGCCGCGGCCGACGCCGCCGCCGCCGCCGCCGGAACCATGGCAGGCGCCGGCAACGGCGTGTGCGTGGGCCGGCCGGTGGAGGGCGCCCGCGTGGCCATCATCCCGCTGGCCGCGGACGGCACCGCACCCGGGAACGAGCCCGTCAGCGAGGCCGGAGTGAGCGGGGAGATCCTCGTCAGCGCCCCGCACGTGAAAGAAGCCTACGACCGGCTCTGGCTGACCCAGCGCGAGAGCGTCCGCACGGCCGGATGGCACCGCACCGGCGACGTGGGGCACCTCGACGCCGCCGGCCGGCTCTGGGTGGAAGGACGCCTCGTGCACGTCGTGACGGCCCCGGGCGCCGTGGTGACGCCGGTGGGCGCCGAGCAGGCCATCGAACGCCTGGACGACGTCGGGATGGCAGCCGTCGTCGGGGTCGGTCCGTCCGGGACCCAGGCTGTCGTCGCCGTCGTCGAAACCGTTCCGCCGGTCCGCCGGGCCGGTCCCGCCGCGCCGCAGCTGGCGGGCCGCGTGCGGGACGCCGCCCGCGCGGCAGGGGTCAGCGTCTCGGCCGTGCTCGCTGTCCCCTCCCAGCCGACCGACATCCGCCACAACGCCAAGATCGACCGGAGCCGCCTGGCCCTGTGGGCTTCGGCGGTGCTGGCCGGCGGCCGTCCGGGCACGCCATGAGGGTCCTCGTCACCGGCGCGAGCGGACTGCTCGGGCGGGAGGTGGCACGGCTGCTGGTGCGGCAGGGCCACGCCGTCAGCACGTTCCAGCGCCGCCCCTCCGGCGTCGACGGCGCCACGGACCTCCAAGGGTCCGTTGCGGACGAGGCCGCCGTGCGCCGAGCCGTCTCCGGCGCCGAAGGCGTCATCCACCTGGCCGCGAAGGTGTCCTTCACCGGCCGTGCCGCGGAGTTCGACGAGGTCAATGTCGAAGGCACGCGCCGCCTGCTCTGGGCCGCCCGCGAGGCCGGTGTGCGGGAGTTGGTATTTGTCTCCTCCCCGTCCGTGGCCAATTCCGGGGCCGCCATCGCCGGGCTGGGCGCCGAGGCGGCGGACCCGGCCCGCGCGCACGGTGACTACTCCCGCACGAAGGCCGAGGCCGAACTGCTGGCGCTGGCCGCGGACTCGCCGGGTTTCCGGGTCACGGCGGTGCGCCCGCACATCGTCTGGGGCCCGGGTGACACCCAGCTGGTGGAACGGGTGCTGGAACGTGCCAGCCGCGGCCGCCTGCCGCTGCTCGACGCCGGTGCGGCCCTGATCGACACGACCTACGTGGACAACGCCGCTTCGGCCATCGTCGCCGCGCTTGACCGGATGGAGCACATCCACGGCCGGGCGCTCGTGGTCAGCAACGGCGAACCCCGCCCGGTTGGTGAGCTGCTGGCGGGCATTTGCGCCGCGGGCGGCGTCCCTGCGCCGTCGTGGACGGTGCCGGGCAGTCTCGCGCGGGCTGCGGGATCGGTGGTGGAGAAGGTGTGGTCCCGGTCCGGCCGGGCCGGGGAGCCGCCGATGACCAGATTCCTCGCTGAGCAGCTCTCCACGGCCCACTGGTTCGACCAGCGCGAGACCCGTGAACTCCTCAACTGGGCCCCCGCCGTTTCGCTTGACGAGGGCCTGGCGAGGCTGGCCGGGCACTACGCCCGTACGCCCCCTACCAGCGCCCGTTCCGCGGCCGGGGCTGGCAGACGGGGCAGGTGTACGAGGACCGGTTCATGAACTGTTCCCGCAGGAGCCGGCTGACCCGGCCGGCGGCGGCGCAGCGCTTGCACTCGAGCCCCTCCCGGCCGTAGGCGTTCAGGGAACGGTCGAAGTACCCGGAGGCTCCGTTGACGTTGACGTAGAGCGAATCGAAGCTCGTGCCGCCGGCGGCCAGGGCATCCGTCATGACCGCACGGGCGGCGTCGAGGACCCGCAGCGCATCGGGTCGGCGCAGGGTGTCGGTGGGCCGGGCGTAGTGCAGCCGCGCCGTCCAGAGGGCCTCGTCCGCGTAGATGTTGCCGATCCCCGAGACCAGGCCCTGGTCCAGCAGCGCCCGCTTGAGCCCGGTTTTGCGGGCCCGCAGGCGCCGGTAGAAGGTCTCGAAGGAGAACCAGGGATCCAGCGGGTCGCGGGCAATGTGCGCGGCTTCCTCGGCGATGAGCGGCAGCGGCGTTTCGGCGAGGCCGCCGGGGCCGCCGTCGTCGGTGGGGATCAGCGTGGTCAGGAACAGGCCGCCGAAGATGCGCTGGTCCACGAACCGGAGCTGTTCGGGCATGCCGTCGGCTGGGCTGAGCCGCAGCCTGACCTTCAGGTGTTTTTCGTCCGGAACGCCGGGGTCCTGCATAAGCAGCTGGCCGGACATGCCCAGATGGGCCATGAGCGCGACGGCGGGGGCCGGTTCGCCGGCCGGGGCACCGTTTCCGGGCGGGGCGGGCGTGTCCGCCAGTGGCATCCACAGGAATTTGCCGCGGCGGACCACGTCCAGGACCCGCGCGCCTTCAAGGTTGCCGGCAAAGTCGTCCGGTCCCAGGGCGTGCCGGCGCAGGGAGCGCGGGTCCAGCACCTCGACGGAGGTGATGGTCCGGCCGCGCACCCAGCTCACCAGGCCGCGCCGGACCACCTCGACCTCGGGCAGTTCAGGCAATGCCGCTGCCTAGCTGCCGGTCTGGGACTGCAGTTGCTGCGGATCCGGCGCGGACGGGGCGGTCAGCCGGCGCCAGGCGTCGGCGGCGGCTTCCTGTTCGGCCTCTTTCTTGGAGTTGCCGGTGCCGGTGCCGTAGTCCGTGCCGCCGATCCGCAGCACGGCCTCGAACGTCCGGGCGTGGTCCGGCCCGGAGCCGTCGACCGCGTAGTTGATGGTCCCAAGCTGCCGGCTGGCGGCGAGCTCCTGGATGGAAGTCTTCCAGTCGGTGCCCGCGCCGAGGGCGGCGGCGTCCTTCAACAGCGGGCCGACCAGCCGCATGACCAGCTGCCGGGCCGTCTCGATGTCGTTGGAGAGGTAGGTGGCGCCGATCAGCGCCTCCATGGTGTCCGCCAGGATGGAGGCCTTGTTCTTGCCTTCGGTGAGCTTTTCGCCCTGTCCAAGGTAGATGTACTCCCCCAGCCCGATGCTGCGGCCGATGCCGGCCAGCGCCCGGGTGCTGACGACGGCGGAGCGGCGCTTGGCCAGGTCGCCTTCGGGCAGCGTGGGGTTGTCACGGTACAGCGCGTCCGTTACGGAGAACCCCAGGATGGAGTCGCCCAGGAACTCGAGCCGTTCGTTGGTGGGGATGCCGCCGTTTTCGTAGGCGTAGGAACGGTGTGTGAGCGCAAGACGAAGCGTCCCGGCGTCAATAGTGACACCGAGACGCTTCAGAAGCTCTTCAGTTGAAGACATCTTTTTCAGCCTGTTGGCGGATTAGACGTCTGCGACCTTGCGGCCCTTGTACTCAAGGAACAGCGCAGTGCCAGCCGAGTCGGTAACGACCTTTGCCTGGTGCGGCAGGCTGTACGTGACCTGGCCGTTCTCGACAGTCTTCACCAGGTGGGGGGCAGTTGCCTTCCACTGGGAGCGGCGGGCGCGGGTATTCGAGCGAGACATTTTCCGCTTCGGGACAGCCACGGCTAACTCATTTCTCTCTAGAAAAACACTTACAAATCAGTTTTGCCGGTCAGGCTTAGCCAAGTCAGCCAGGGCGGCCCAGCGAGGATCTACGACCTCGTGGTGATGCCCCGGCTCGTCTTCCAGGCGCACTCCACATTCGGAGCAAAGGCCCTGGCAGTCTTCCCGGCACACCGGCTGGAACGGCAGTATGGTGACAACTGCGTCCCGCAACACCGGCTCAAGATCGATCAGATCGTGCTCGACTCGACGTTGCTCTTCTTCGTCTTCTTCGTCGGAGAACACAGCATCCTCGTAGAAGAAAAGTTCTTGCACATCAACCTCTTGGTCATACGCAAGGGGATCCAGGCATCGGCCGCATTCGCCAGTAACTTCAACGTGCGCGGTTCCTGATACCAGAATTCCTTCGTGTACGGCCTCAAGCCGCAGGTCCAGCTCGACATCCGAGCCTTCCTGCACGCCAATGAGCGCCACGCCAAGATCACTTGGCGCGGGTACATGTTCCGTCAGCGTCCGCATGCTTCCCGGACTGCGTCCGAGGTCCTTGACGTCGAACGCCAAGGGCGAACTAGCATCTCGTTTAATGAGAACTCCTGTTGAACATATGACCGACGTACTATCTTAGCCTGAACTTCCGGACGGACTCAAACCGGGGGCACGCCGGCGGTTCACACCACAAGCGGCCTCGGATTCGGGCCCCGCAACCGGCAGCAGGCCGCCGAGTACCGGTCAAGCTTACACTTTGCGCGCCCGGTTCGGGACCGGCTCGCCCGGGGCCAGCCGTTTCAGCACGGAGCGGGGAACAAAGTCCGAGACGTCCCCGCCGAGGGCGAAGACCTCTTTGATGAGGGTGGAGGACAGGTGCAGGTAGTGGCTTTCCGCCGGCAGGAACACCGTCTCGACACCGGTCAGCTGCCGGTTCATCGTGGCCATCGGCAGCTCGTAGTCGAAGTCCGAGGACGAACGCAGGCCCTTGACGATCGCCGATACACCGCGCTGCCGGCAGTACTCGGCCAGGAGACCCTCCCCCACGGGTTCAACCACAATCCCGCGCAAGGACGCGAACGTTTCCCTGGCCATGTCGATCCGCTCCTCCAGGCTGAAGCGGTACTTCTTGGAATAGTTCGTGGACACGGCCACGATCACCTCGTCGAAGAGGCCCGCGGCACGCGCAATGACTTCCAGGTGTCCATTGTGGATGGGGTCAAAAGAGCCAGGGCAAACAGCGCGTCTCATGCTCCGAACCTACCGTATCCGCGCCRCAGCCCGGGATAACATGGCTGAATGTCAGCATCGAACAATCGCGCGACTTCTCCTTTCACTGTGCGGCCTGTCACTGTGCGGCCTGTCGCTGCGCCGCCTTTCACCGTGGACGGCGGCGTGGTCCTGGTCACCGGTGCCGCCAGCGGCATGGGCCGGCTCTACGCCCTCCGCGCCGCCCGGGAAGGCGCCGGGGTGGTGATCCTCTGGGACGTCGACGCCGATGCCCTGGCCGGCACCGCCGCTGAAGTTGCCGCCCTGGGCGCCCGCGCCGTCCCCCGCACGGTGGACCTGGCGGATCGCGCCGAGATTGCCGGCGCCGCCCGGGAGGCCAGGGCCGAGGGGCCGCTGGCGCTGCTGGTGAACAACGCCGGGATTGTCCGCGGCGCGTACTTCTGGGACCACGCCCCGGACCGTGACATCGCCCTGACCATGGACATCAACGCCCTCGCCCCCATGTACGCCACCCTGGAGTTCCTGCCGGACATGATGGCCGCCGCCGGCCGCCCGCGCCGGATCCTCAACGTTGCCTCCGCCGCCGGCACGGTCTCGAATCCGCGGATGAGCGTGTACGCGGCTTCGAAATGGGCCGTCATCGGCTGGAGCGACTCGCTCCGGCTCGAGCTTGAGCAGCAGGGCTACGGCCACCTGAAAGTCACCACCTTCTGCCCCAGCTACATTTCCACCGGCATGTTCGAGGGAGCCCGCGGTCCCCTGCTGACCCCGCTCATGACGCCCGAGGACGCTGTGGACAGGGCATGGCGTGCTACGGCCGCCGGGCGGCCGCTGCTGATCGCCCCCGCCATGGCCACGCTGGGGAAAGTACTCAAGGGCATACTGCCGGTGCGGGCGTGGGACTTCGTGGGCGGAAAGGTCTTTGGGATCTACACCACCATGGACAGCTTCACCGGCCGGGACGAGAAGGCGGGCACCCGGTGAGCCCCCTCATGCCGTTGCCGTGGCAGCGCGCCGCAACCGGCGCCAACCTGCTCTCCCCCGATGGCTCGCTGGGCGTGACGATCTTCGAGGAGATGACCACCCTGGCCCTGAGCACGGGCGCCATCAACCTTGGCCAGGGCTTCCCGGACGAGGACGGCCCCGTGGAGATCAAGGAGGCCGCCCAGGCCGCGATCGCCGCCGGAGCCAACCAGTATGCGCCCGGCAAGGGCATCCTGCCGCTGCGGGAGGCGATCTCGGTGCACCAGCAGCGGTTCTACGGGCTGGACCCGGATCCGCAGACCGAAATCATCGTCACGACCGGCGCCACGGAGGCCATCGCCGCCGCCCTGCTCGCGCTGGTAGGTCCGGGAGATGAAGTGCTCACCTTCGAGCCGTTCTACGACTCCTACGGCGCCATCATCGGGCTCTCCGGCGCCACGCACGTCACCGCCCCGCTCCTGGCCCCGGATTTCATGCCGGACCTGGCCGCACTCGAGGCCGCATTCAGCAACCGCACCAAGGTGGTGCTGATCAACAATCCGCACAACCCGACCGGAGCGGTGTTCCCCCGCGAGGTGCTCGAGCGCGTCGTCGAACTGGCCGCGAAATACGACGCCGTCATCGTCACCGACGAAGTGTACGAGCACCTGACGTTCGGTGTGCGGCACATCCCGATCGCGACGCTGCCCGGGGCGGCGGAGCGCACGCTGACCATTTCCTCGGCCGGCAAGACGTTCTCCTTCACCGGCTGGAAGATCGGCTGGCTCTCCGGGCCGGAGGAGCTCGTGGCCGCCGCCCGGACGGTCAAGCAGTTCCTGAGCTACAGTTCCGGCACGCCCTTCCAGGCCGCGATCGCGGTGGGCCTGGGGCTTCCGGACGAGTTTTACGCGGGCATCGCCGACACCCTCCGGTACAAGCGCGACATCCTCAGCGAGGGACTGCGCGCGGCCGGCCTCGACGTGCTGACCCCGCAGGGGACCTACTTCGTCAACGTGGACACCTCACCGCTGGGGATCACCGATTCCGTGGAGCTGGCCCGCAGGCTGCCGGCCCTCGTGGGCGTCGCCGCGATCCCGGTGCCCGTCTTCTGCCACGCCGACGGCGCCGAACGCACCCGCAGCCTGCTCCGCTTCGCGTTCTGCAAGCAGCTGCACGTTCTGGAGGAGGCCGCCGAGCGGCTGGCGACCTTGCGCGACAGGCTGTGAACATGGYCGGGCAGCAACCCGGGGCCTCGCGGTTCCTGCGGACCACCGGGCAGCACGCCGTAATCGAACCGGATCCCTTTACCGACGGCGGCTTCGTGCTGAGCATCGGCGGCGCCGAGCAGTCCCACGTCAACCTGGCCGACCCCGCGGACATCTTCTACGAATACCTGCGCAGGATCGGGCACGTGGTGGACCTCGCCGCCCCGTGGGGCGAGCCGATCACGGCGCTGCACCTGGGCGCCGGGGCCCTGACGCTGGCCCGCTACATCCAGGCCACCCGGCCCGGCTCGGTTCAGTACGCCGTGGAGCTGGAGCGGGAACTGCTGGACTTCGTGCTCGCGCAGCTGCCCCTGCCGGAGGGAACCGAGCTGCACACGGTGATCGGCGATGCCCGCGACGCTCTCGCCGGGCTTCCGGCGGACCTGCGCTTCGACGTCGTGATCCTGGACATCTTCTCCGGGCCGGAGGCGCCGGAACACATCGCGTGTACCGGGTTCTACCAGGAGGCGGCGGCCCGGCTGACGCCGCGCGGCGTGTTGATCGTCAACGTGGGCGACGAACCCGGACTGACCCTGGTCCGGAGCCAGATCGCGGCCATGCGCCGGGCCATGGCCGACGTCTCGGCCTTCGCTGAGGCCGGAATGTTCACTGGCCGGTTCCCCGGGAACATCATCCTGACCGGGACTCAGGGGCCGTGGCCGGAGGTCTGGACGGCGGCGCTCACGGCGCGCGGTCCGCATCCGGCCCGGCTGCTCGCCGGCGTCGATTTGGACGCGCTGGCCGGCTAGTCCCCGGCTTCCAGGCCCGCTGCGTCCACAGCGTCCACGGCTTCCACAGCGTCCGCGGCTTCCACGCCGGGCTCGGTGAACCACAGCCGGGTTTCGCCGTACTTCTTCTCGGCAAACCGTTCCATGCCCTGGGGCCATGCCGGTTCGGGGCTCCGGGACGAGCGTTCCACCACCACGACCGCTCCCTCGCCCAGGTGCGGCACCAGCTTGGCCAGCACGGCAGCGAGGGCCGGCTCGTCCAGGGGGTAGGGCGGGTCCAGGAACACCAGGTCCCAGATCGCGGCGCCGGCGGCCCGGTCGAGGAACGATTCGACCTTGGAGCGGTGCACGGAGACCACCTTGCGGCCCGTGACGGTGTTGACAAGATCGGCGTTCCGCTGGCAGACGGCGCTTGCCTTGGCGTCGAATTCGACCAGGTCCACGGAGTCCGCGCCGCGGCTGCCGCTCTCCACCCCCAGCGAGCCGGATCCCGCGTACAGATCGAGCACGCGGGCGCCGGCGATGACGTTGAAGGCGTCCAGCCGGGAGAACAGGGCCTCCTTGACACGGTCGGTGGTGGGCCGTGTCAGGTTCCCGGGCACGCTGTTCAGCGTGCTGCCGCCGGCCGCCCCGGCAATGATCCGGCTCATGCGCGGACCCCTGCGGACGTGTTTGCCTGGCTCGTGGTCCTAGCCGCGTTCAAGGAACGCCTCCTTCTCGGGGTTCAGGTATTCATCGATCGCGGCCGCAAGCCGGGGCTGGCCCGCCAGCGCGGGATCGGCGGCCACGATCCGCTGGGCGTCCTGCCGGGCCCGGGCGATCACGTCCTCGTGTTCGAGGACGCGCAGCAGCTTCAGCGTGGAGCGCCCGCCGGACTGCGAGGCGCCCAGGATGTCGCCTTCCCTGCGGAGCTTGAGGTCCTCCTGGGACAGTTCGAAGCCGTCGGTGGTGGCGGCTACGGCATCCAGGCGGCGCCGGCTCGGATGGCCCGGCTCCAGGCTGGTGACCAGCAGGCAGGTTCCGGGCAGTCCGCCGCGGCCCACCCTGCCGCGCAGCTGGTGGAGCTGGGAGATGCCAAAACGGTCAGCGTCCAGGATCACCATAAGCGTGGCGTTGTGGACGTCCACGCCGACTTCGATCACGGTGGTGGAGACCAGCAGTTTGGTCTGGTTGGCCGTGAAGGAGGCCATGGTTTCGGACTTCAGGACGGGGTCCTGCCGGCCGTGCAGGGGCGCCACAGCCACCCCGGCGAGTGCCGGTTCGTCCTGGAGATGTTCCACGACGCCGGTGACCGAGGCGAGTTCCCGGGAACCGTTCTCGCCTTCGAGGTCCGCGGCGGACGGTTCGGCCTCGCCCGGGGTGAAGTCGCCGTCGTCGTCCGTGCCGATCTTGGGGCAAACGACGTAGACCTGGTGGCCGGCGTCGATCTCCTCCCGCGAACGGGACCAGATCCGGGTGGCCCACCCCGGGTGTTCCGCGAGCCCCACCACGTGGGTGGAGATGGGCGCGCGGCCGGCGGGGAGCTCGTCCAGAACGGAGGTTTCGAGGTCGCCGAACACGGTCATGGCCACGGTCCGGGGAATCGGGGTGGCGGTCATGACCAGCAGGTGCGGCGGTTTGCTGGCCTTGGCCCGGAGGGCGTCGCRCTGTTCGACGCCGAAGCGGTGCTGTTCGTCCACCACGATCAGGCCAAGGTCGTAGAAGGAGACGTTGTCGCTGAGCAGGGCGTGGGTGCCGATCACGATTCCGGCCGTTCCGGAGGCGGCGTCGAGCATGGCCTGCTTCCGCGCCGCGGTGGGCATGGAGCCGGTGAGCAGGGTGACCTGGACGGCGTCCGGGCCGAACCCGCCGAGCATCCCGTCCCGGGAGAGCGGTCCGAGCGTGCGCCGGATGGATTCATAGTGCTGGGCGGCGAGGACTTCGGTGGGCGCCAGCAGGGCAGCCTGTCCCCCGGCGTCCACCACCTGCAGCATGGCGCGCAGTGCCACGATCGTCTTGCCGGAGCCAACCTCGCCCTGCAGCAGCCGGTTCATGGGCGAGTCCTGGGCGAGCTCGTCGGAGAGCGTCTTGCCGACGGCGGCCTGGCCGGCGGTCAGCGTAAACGGGAGCTGGCGGTCGAAGGCGGGCAGCAGCCCGTCCGGTGCCGGGCGGCGGGCGGTCGCTTCCTCGGCGGCGAGTTGGGCGCGGCGGCGGGCCAGGGCCGACTGGAGCACCAGGGCTTCCTGGTAGCGGAACCGGTCGCGGGCGCGCTGGTAGTCCGCCGGGGTTTGCGGGGCGTGGATCAGCCGGTAGGCGTCCGCGACCGGCAGAAACTTCTCCCGCGCCGCGATCTCGGCGGGCAGCGGGTCGCCGAGGGTTTCCAGTTCCACGGTGTCCAGCAGCGTCGAGATGACCTTCTGGATGGACCAGCTGGTCAGTTTCGCCGTGGCCGGGTACACCGGGATCGGCATGGCGGCGAGCTTCTCGGGGTCGATGCCCGGCGTTTCGGGGTCCTCGTCCAGCAGCAGGAAATCCGGGTTGGTCAGGCCGAGGGATCCGGCGTAGCGCGTGACTTTGCCGGAAAACATGGCGCGCCGGCCCGGCTGCAGCTCGGCCTTGGCCCGGAACCCGTTGAAGAAGCTGACCTTGAGCGTGCCCGGCAGTGCGCCGGCGGCCCGCGTGGAAACGGCACCGCCGGCGTCGTCGGAGATCACGACGTCGGTGAGGGAACCGCGCCGGGCGCGCATGGGCCGGGTGCTGTTGGAGACCACCCGGGCGATCAGGGTCACTTCCTCGTCCAGCGGGACCTCGCTGATGGGTGTGAGCTCGCCGCGGCTGAGGTAGCGGCGGGGGAAATAGTTCAGGAGCCCGCCGACAGTGGTGATGCCAAGGTGTTTTTCGATGACAGCCGCGGAGCGCTTGCCGATGCGGCGCTCCAGGCCCAGTTCAAGTTCAGCGTGCATGTCCGTCGGGGTTTCGGGTTTCGGCGGCACGCGCAGTGGCAACTGTAGGGGCTGCGGTGGCGGCAACTGTGGCGGCCGGTGCCTCCGGGTCGCGCGGGACTGCGAGCTCGCTCACGGAAATGTCCGTGGGCTCGCCCAGGGAACGGATCAGCGCGACGGCGAGGTCCGCATCCAGGACGTGGACGTGGACGCGCCAGCGGTAGAGCCCGGCGGCGTCGGCGCCGCCGCCGACCTGGCTCATGATCACCGAGTCGCCCATTTCGTCGAGCCGTTGGCGCATCATGGCGGCGTCCAGCGGGGACAGGGAAATGGTGCACATGACTTCGACACCTTCGTCGCGCGGCATGCCGACGTGGATATGCGGATCCTGGACGTCGTAGCCGTGCAGTCCGTCCAGCAGTTCGCTCTGGAGCTCCTCGCCCAGCACGGCCGAGCGGAGGCAGTCCAGGATGAGCAGCATGCCCACGCCGCCGGCGTCCACCACGTGGGCGGCCTGCAGGGCAGCGAGCTGCTCCTCCGTGCGGACCACGGCGGCCAGGGCCGCCTCGACGGCGGCGTCCAGGGCCAGGCCCAGGGTCTGGTTGCTGTCATCGCCGTCGTGTGCGGAGTCCACGGCGGCCGCGGCCCGGGCGGCAGCCTCCATGACGGAGAGCATGGTGCCGGGCACGGGATCACTCAGCGCGGACCAGGCCCGGATCTGGGCCCGGTTCAGGGCCGCAGCCAGCAGGGGTGAGCTGATCCGGGTGTGCCCGGCCAGGGGTTCAGCGGCAGCGCAGAGGAAGACGGCGAACAGGGTTCCCGAGTTGCCGCGGGCCTGCTCCATGGCAACCTGGCCGGCCTGCGCCAGGACGGCGCCAACGTCATGCAGGGTCGGGTCCGGCGCCGCGTGCGCCGCCCCGTCCGGGTGTCCCGGCACGGCGGCGTCCGCGGCGTGGGCCGCGGCGCGGACAGTCAGGTAGAGGTTGGTGCCGGTGTCGCCGTCGGCTACCGGAAAGATGTTGATGGCGTTCAGGCGGTCGCTGTGGTTGCCGAGCGTGGTTTCCGCCTTGCCCAACCACCGCTTCATCGCTTGCGCGTTGGCGGCAATCTTAGTCTGCAAAGTGATCCCATCCCACAGCGTCAGCGGGCCTGCCCGCGATCGTTACTCCCGTGCTTTCGGTTGGTGCAGGGGCCTCTACCGAGCCTATCGCAGTGAACCCGGGAGGGAGCGGAACCCCTGCCGGGAAAGTGGCGAGCAGCCCATGGTCTTCACCGCCGCCGAGGACCCAGGCCATCGGGTCTGCCCCCAACAGCTCCGACGCCGGCAGCAGCGGGGCGGCCAGCTCCTTCAGGGCGGCGGCGTCCAGGTTCAGCACCGCGCGGCTGGCGGCCGCCATGCGGTTTCCGTCCCGGACCAGGCCGTCCGAGATGTCCATCATGGCGGACGCCCCCGCCTCACGGGCCAGCGGTCCGGCGGCGAGCGGCGGCTGCGGCCTGCACTGGGTGTCCAGGAGGGAACGCTGCCCGGCGGTCAGGGCGCCCACCGGGACGTTCGACTCCAGCAGCGCCAGCCCGGCGGCGGCCCGGCCCACTGTTCCCGCCAGGGCCACGGTGTCCCCCGGCCGGGCCCCGGAGCGCAGGACGGGTTCCTTGCCGTCAAGGGTCCCCAGGATCGCCACGCTGACCGCCAGTTCGCGGCCGCGGCCGAGGTCGCCGCCCGCCACCGCGCAGGCCGGAGCCCCCAGACCCCTGATGCCGGCCACGAGGCCGTCCGCGAAATCCTCCACCCAGGAGACGAGGGTCTCCGGCGGCATGGTCAGGCTGACCACAACGGACGTGGCCCGGGCGCCCATGGCGTTGATGTCGCTGAGGTTTTGCGCCGCGGCCTTCCAGCCGACGTCGTACCCGGTGGTCCGGTAGCCGTTGTTCCATTCGAGCCGGAAATCCTGGTCCGCCACCTGGGTGTCGATGCTCAGCACGGTCCGCCCGTCCGGCGCGGCGACAATCGCGGCGTCGTCCCCCGGCCCCAGCAGCAAGTACGACGCCGCCGCCGGTCCGCCATTGGGCTGCGGGATCGTGAGCCGCGGAAAGATGCGACCCAGCAGCTGGGACTCCGAGAGGCCGGCAACGGTCAGTGCGGCGTCCGCGGGCACAGCGGTTTCGGGGACGGCGGTTTCGGGCACAGGTTCGGGCACAGTTTCAGGCACAGCCCTACGCTACCGCGAGGGGCCGACACCGGCCCCTCGCAGGCTAGATGGCGACGTCTTTCAGGGCGGGCGCCAATTCCAGCGTCGCCAGGTCAAAGGCATTGCGGCTGGCCCGGACCGATTCTGGAAGACGCATGAAGGTCTGGAAAAGGTTCCGGGAGTTGTAGGCCACCATCGATGGAAGCGCCACGTCGGCCTCGGCCATGGCGATGCTTCCCCAGGTACCCATTCGGTGTTCCCAGTAAAAGATGTCGTTGGGGTCGTAGCCGTGGAGCGACTCTTCGTTGAACGATGTCTTTTCCATCATCTGGCTGAAGAAAGCCCGGGTGACGGCCGATCCGGCATTCACGTCGTAGGCATCCGCCAATTGGAAGACACTAATCTTGCGGATCTTCTTGGAGAAGTTCTGGTAGAAACCTCGCATGACCTCGCCGCCGAAACCCCGGATGAATACTGCCTCTTCCGCGTCTTTTCCGACCTCGACGAGATTTCCCAGCCACGGGGAGCCCGATCCGCGATAGTAGGACGTCGCCCTGCGGTATGCGTGCGAGAAGTCGTTGTCGGACGCGTTCAGAGTCATCTTGTTCGGGACGGCCCATATCTGGGCATCCAATCCGTAGACCCCCGCCAATGCAGTGGCCGCCCTTGCATCGCTGGAGGCCGTCTTGTCTCCCTTTTCACTTCGTACGTAGGTGAAGATGAGGGGATCATGGTCCTTCGTCGCCGCGAACACCCCGCGGCTGTCAGTTCCGGCAGTCAGCCCCACTACAGGCCGTATTCCATGCTTTTCGACGTAGCGGGCGAGACCGCGCAAGTGAACGACAAGGCTGCTTGTGGCTTCGGCCTCGGTCAGTTCGGGTCCGATTTCCTCCCGCGGCCAGAAACGTTCGACGCGCTGTTCCTCCAGGGCCAGTTTGGTGTTCGGCGTCAGTTGCAGAACGTCGTTGTACGGCGTGGCCAGGCCGGGCAAGTACTTCACATCACGCTGGATGAAGTTTTTGGATGTGATGTACGGGATAAAGAAGTCGGCGAACCTCGAACCGATATAGTCTGCCACCAGTTCAGCGTGGGAGGCAGCAACGAACTCTCCCCGGGTGGAATAGAACACCGATCGGGAGCCCATGGCATCCTGAAAGATTTCCGTTCGCCCCTTCGTGTGCACCACAAGGGCGAACCTGCCGGCCAAGCGGTCAAGAATCGAATAGAAGCTGTCTTCGTCGGCAGCCGCATTCAGAAGCGATCCGAGGATGGCGCCCTCATCGTAGACATCCTCCTCCGGATCGAACGCGGTGCCGATCAGGGCAAGCTGGCGGGCGCCGGTGGCCGCGATCCGGAGGCGGGTTTCCGGGTGCAGAGTGACGACGATGTCACCAACGGCCCGGGATTTCCAATCGCGGATGGTCGGCATGTTCGGCGTTGACCCCGAAACAAGGAAGCCGTTCCTGTGCAGCAATCGACCCAAAGACTGCGTGTCGTTATCGAAAAACATCGTATTTTGTCCCCATTTTTGCAGCACGGACTGATGGTCCCAGGAAAACATCAGCGC
>NZ_JBFTNJ010000031.1:0-36070 GCF_056397425.1 Arthrobacter sp. 05N33_2 | reverse complement strand
AATGTACTGGGCACGTTCGGTGCCTTGTTCCTGAATCAGGGTATCCAGGGACTCCAGCCATTCGGCGGTCTCTTCCGGATCACGATCAGGCAGCTGGTTTGTCAACCCGCTGAGGATATGGGAGGTATCTTCTCCTGCAGCCACGTCCACCTCACTCTTCATCGTTGAATGGTGATCAATATTTTTCATTATGTGAAAAAACTTTCTTGCATTTCGAGATTATCGAGAGAGGCTGGGACGCGTCAACATCAGCGGCGCATCACCGCGGCCCGGCAGTCACAATCGGTTGGAAGGTCGGTACACAAGGCAACGCGGGGTCAGATACGGCCCATAAAGCCGCCCGGCATCGGCCGTATCTGACCCCGCGTTGCCTTGGCGGTCAGGCTGAGGTGAGCAGCCTGCCCCACCGCGGGGAGAGCAGCGGGGCGCCGGCCATTTTGAGGCAGTGCCACAGGGTCACGGCCACCGAATCGAGCACGGGAACGCCCATGGCCGCCTCGATTTCCTCCGCGATGTTGGCACCGTAGAGATTGGTGCAGAGGTACACGAGCGCGTCCGGGTTCTGTGCCGCGAGTTCCAGGGATCCGGGCCGCATCTCGGCGTCGGAGACCCGGGCGAATGATTCGTTGTCGCTCAGGCCGAGGAAACGGTGGTCAAGTGTTTTGATCCCGTCCCGTTCGTAGGACGCCACGATCCGTTCGTTGACGTCCTCCGTGTACGGGGTGAACAGCCCGATCCGCTCGGTGCCGAAGGACCGGAAGGCCTCCATGTAGGCCAGTGTGGAGGTGGTGGCGGGAATGCCGGTGGCGTCCTGTATTCCCTTGACGAGTTCGCGGTCGTGATCGGCGCCGAGCCACGATCCTGAAGTGCCGTTCCACGCGATGACGTCGACGTCGGCGGTCGCCAGGATCTCGGCGGCAGCCCGCATTGCCGGGGCATCAAATTGCCGGTCGGAGGAATCGTCGAGGGCGATCCGCGTGACGTGGATCCTGGCGAAGTGGATTGTCACGTCGTCGCGGTCGCCGAGGATCCGGTAGCTTTGCGGCTCGAGGCAGGTGTTGGAGGACGGCACGATCATGCCGATACGGGTGGGGCGGGTTGCGGAAGGCATGGGTGCTCCTAGCGGGCAGCGGGGTAGACAGCGGCGGGGGCGGGGGTGGCGCTGACGGGGGCGGTGGCCGCGGCCGCCTGGTGCTCGCGGAAACCGTTTCGGGCCACAAACTGGCCCACGGGGCCGGGGTCATGGAAGCCGCCGGCGTCCAGCACGACGCGTCCGGCGGACACCACGACGGCGGGCCAGCCGGTGAGCGTCCTGCCGTCGAACGGCGAGAAATCCGTTCCCATGTGCAGGGCAGCGCCGTCAACGGTGCGTTCCTGTGCGGGATCGAAGACGACGAGGTCGGCGTCGTACCCTGCTGCGATCGTTCCCTTGCCCGGCAGGGCGTTGATCCGGGCCGGACCGGCGGCGAACACTTCCACGAAATCCTCCACCCGGGCTGCCCCGCCGGTGGCGTCCATCATGGCGGTAAAGGTGACAGGCATGCGGGTTTCGACTCCCGGCAGGCCGTGCGGCATGGCGCGGATGTCATCGGACCGCTCGCGTTTTTGCGCGAGGTCGTAGCAGGAGTGGTCCGAGGCCACCGTGTGGATGGCTCCGGCGGCAAGCCGGTCCCGCAGCGCGGCGACGGTCTCGGGGCTGCGCATCGGCGGGCAGCAGGCGTACCACTCGGGGAAGGACGTGCCGTAGACGGTGTCGTCCAGGGTGAGGTAGTGCGGGCACGTTTCCGAGAAGGCATCCATTCTGTGGCTGCGGGCCCCGGCGACGAGGTCTACGGCCCCCGGCGTGGACTGGTGCACAAAGTAGACGGGAGCGTTGGTGTACTCGGCCATCGCCAGGGTCTCCTTGACCGAGATCTCCTCCGCGAGTTCGGGCCGGGTCCGGTGCAGGTGTTCGATGCCGATGCGGCCGTCGTCCGCATGCTGCTGGGTGCAGTCGGCAATGATGGGATCGTGTTCGGCGTGGATGTAGGTAAGGCCGTCGAGCCGGACCATCTCGCGCATGACCTTCAGGATGGTGTCCCCGTCGGCCATGGTGGTGCCCCGGTTCGTGGTGTACATCTTGACCGAACGGACACCTTCGGCGGCGAGCTGTTCGAGCTGCCACGGCACGGTCTCGTCCCACTGGACCACCGAGCCGTGCAGGGCGACGTCGCAGCGGGACTCGCGTGCCAGTTCCTTCTTGTGCAACACCGCGGCCAGCGGGGTCTCGCGGGCGTCGCGGGGGATGCCGAAGTCGATAATGGTGGTGGTGCCGCCCCAGAGGGCAGCGGTGGATGTTGTCCGGTAGTCGTCCAGGGTACGGAACCGTCCGGTTACCTGGGCGACATGGCAGTGGCCGTCCACGCCACCCGGAATCACCAGCTGGCCGGCGGCGTCGATGCTCCTGGCGGCAGCGGGGACCGGCTCGGAAGCGTCCACGAGCTGCACGATCGTCCTGCCGTGCACCACGACGTGCACATTCTGGCGGCCGAAACTGTTGACCACGGTGCCRTTGGCAATGACAAGGTCTGGGGTGTGGGACATCGTTGTCCTCCTTCGAGAAAGAAAATTAGTGGGACGGTGCGGGCAGCCGGGTGGCGTGCTGCGCCGTCGTGAGGGCGGCATCGAGGTTTTTCGAAAGCCCCTTGCGGGCCTTGACCGGTGGCGGCGCGAAGGCGCCGGCCCGGTGCGGACCGGACTGGAGGTTGACTACGGACTGGGCCATCTGGATGCCAGCGGAAATGCCGTCCACCACGGGGACGGGGATCTGGCCTGCAAGCTCGCGGGCAAGTCCGGCGAGCGGCGCGCCGGCGAGGATCACGACGTCGGCCCCGTCCTCGGCGACGGCCTGGCGGCTGAGCGCCAGCAGGGTCTCCTTGAAGTCCTGCTGCACGGAACCGATGCCGTTGAGGCTCTCGTTGATGGAGCGGATCGAGGCCAGCCGGCCGGCGAGCCCGAACCGTTCAACGCAGTCCAGATACCAGGGCCGGATGCGGTCCGAGATGGCGATGATCGAGAACCGGTGCCCCTGCAGGGCGGCGGCGCAAAGTGCCGCCTCGGTAATTCCGATGACGGGGACGTCGGCGAGTTCCTTCAGCGCCGGCATCCCTGGGTCGCCGAATGCGGCGACCACCACGCCGTCGACGCTGGCGCCGTCGCGAGTGTACTCTGCGATGATTTCGGCGACGGCACCGGCGGCGATCAGCGATTCAAAGCGGGTTTCGATATATTCGACGCCGTGGCCGGCGGTCCGGACTACCAGTTCGGTTCCGGGCGAGGCTGAACGCCGGGCTTCGGATTCGATCAGCGAAGTGACATCGTTGCTGATGTTGGGGTTGATGACAAGGAGTTTCATTATTTCTTCCGATGAAGGTCGGGTTCCGTCCGGCGGAAATTCTCCGGAAACTGTTCCCGGTATTTGTCGATGTGCGACGCCGACTGGGCAGCCGCCCGGTCAGGGTCACCGCTGGCGATCGCGGTGTAGAGCGCCCGATGTTCTTCGATGAGTTCGGGGAGGTCGCTCACATGCCGGAACAGCCAGTGCATCCGGCCCTGGAGGGGTTCGAGCGCCGATTTGAGGAAGCCGTTGTTGGCGATCCGGGTGATGGCATCGTGGAATTCGCTGTTGGCCCGGTGGGCGTCCATAATGGCGCCCTTGGCTAGAGAGAGCTCGGCCACGTCCAACAAGGCTTCCAGCGCACTGAGGTCCTCCGGTGTGGCGCGGGCCGCGGCCAGCCTGCAGGCCAGCACTTCGAGCGACTGGCGGACGTCGAAGAGATCCTCCACGTCTTTGGGGCTGAGCGAGCTGACTTCGGCCCCGCGAGCGCCGCGGTCGCTGACCAGGCCTTCCTGGCGCAGCATTCGCAGCGCCTCGCGGACCGGGAGGCGGGAGACGTTGAATTCGGCGGCGAGGTCGCGCTCCACCAGCCTGGTGCCGGGAACGTAGTGCCCTTCAAAGATCCTGTTGCGGAGGGTGTCCCGGACAGCCTCCCGGAGGGGGCGTTCCTTGTCCTGGGTTTCTTCTGCGGTAAGCATGGTGCTCCATTTCGGGTTCTTTATGGCACTGCGTTCCCGGCTTCGGGAACTGGTGTTTCGTGGCCTAGCTTAGACAGGGAGCCGCTTGTTGTAGTTCAGGGTCAGCACGGATGCGCCCATGATGATCGCGGATCCCACGAAGTACAGCAGCGCCCAGGTGTATGAGCCGGTGGCACCGACGATCAGGCCGACCGCGATCGGGGTGACGAAGCCGGAGATGTTGCCGCTGAAGTTCATCGCGCCGCCCAGGACGCCGGCGTTGGTCCGGCCACCCAGGATCGAGGGGATGCTCCAGAAGAGGCCCACCCAGCGAAGGAAGAACATGACGACGGAGAGCAGGACTACCGCCGTCGTCGGGTCGGCAACGACGGTGACACCGACAAGGCCGCCGATCACTACGACGCTGGAGGTGCCCAGGAGGGTGCGCATGACGCGGTTGGCCGAGGCGCCAGATGCCCGCCATTTGTCGGCGATGGTGCCGCCGAGGATTTCGCCGACGAAACCGGCGCCGAAGATCACGAACGTGGACCAGCCGATGGTCTTCAGGTCAAAGCCCTTGGCCTGGGCCAGGTAGAGCGGGCCCCAGGTGAGCAGGCCGTAGAAGACGCCGTTGAAGCCCAGCCAGCCGAAGCACATGGCCCAGAAGGAACGGAACTTCAGGTAGGGGAGCAGGGCGCGCTTGCCCTTGCTGCCGTCGAGCTCGGCTTCGGCGTCCTCGGCGGCGTGGGAGGCCTCGATGTACTCGGCCTCGGCGTCGTTGACTCCGCGGTGCTGGCGGGGGTTGTCCCGGACGTACCACCAGACGGCGAGGCCCATGAGGACGGTGGCGGCGCCGGCGATGATGAAGGAGCTCCGCCAGCTGCCCGTCGAGGCGATCAGGCCTGCGATGAGGATGCCGCCGAGCCCGGCGCCCAAAGGGGCTCCGGCGTCAAGGATGGTGGCGCCGCGGCCGCGTTCCGATTTGTGCATCCAGATGGCATTCAGTTTTCCGCCGGCCGGCATGACCCCGGCCTCGGTGACGCCGATGCCCAGGCGGGCGATGAACATGCTGACAAAGCCTCCGGCCAGGCCGGAGGCCGCCGTTGCGGCGCCCCAGCCGACGCAGGACGCGGTCATCACCTTGCGGGGGCCGAACTTGTCGATCAGCCAGCCGACCGGGATCTGCATGAGGGCGTAGGTCCAGAAGAAGGCCGAGAGCAGGAGGCCCACGAGCTCCGGGGCCATGTTGAATTCCTTCTGGATGATGGGCAGGGCAACAGAGATGGATCCCCGGTCGATGTAGTTCACGGACACGAGGACCAGCAGGAGTAGGAACATTTTCCATCGGACATTCGTGCGCCGTTGCACGCCGTCCTTGGAGCTTGTGAGGTCATCGGGTTGTACTGCTGTTTCGGTATTTGGAAGAGACACAACTTCTCCTTGATAGAGAGTAAACATGCCGGCAGGTGATGGGGGATTTGTTTGAGGGTCAGGATGCCGGAGCGTGGGGCGTCCTGTGCGCGGGCCCTGTGTCGATCGCAGCGGTTGATAGGGCTGATGTCAGCGCTGACATCAGGTTCGGATCAGGTGCAGAATCTGGGAGGGCGGGGCCCGGCAAGCTTTCTTGTTTTGGGATCCCGATTTGGGATCCCAAAATTCAGATTAGGAGTGACGTGGGCCACTGTCAAGGGTCATGGGCCGGCTGGGCCGGTTCGCCGCGAAAATGTCGTTTGTGACTGGCCCTGGGGGCCGGGCGGGCTGCGCCATGGCTGCGCCGGAACATGGCTGCGCGGGAACATGGCTGCGCCGGCCACCAGGCAGGGAGGCCTGTTCCCGGAGCGGTACTGGGGCCGGTAGGGGTGTGACGTGGTGCTGGCAGCCGGTCTTGGCTGCTCCGGGCTTAGCTGCCCCGGTAGGTGGAGTAGGCGAAGGGGCTCAGCAGAAGCGGGACGTGGTAGTGGGCCTGCGCTTCGGACACCGCAAAGGTCAGTGTGACTTCGGGGAAGAAGGTCTCGGTCCCGGCGGCCGCGTAATAGGCTCCGGTATCGAAGCCCAGGCGGTAGGTGCCGGAGCCCAGGCTGTCGGGGCCGAGTGACTTGACTCGGCCGTCATCGTCCGTGGCGCCGGCCGCGATCCTGACCCAGCGTTCGCCGTCGAGCATGTCCAAGGTGACTGCGACGCCTGCGGCGGGCTTGCCGGAGCCCGTGTCCAGAACGTGGGTGGTGACGTGGGAAGTGCTCATGCGCCTATCAGTCCTTCGAGTCGGAGTACCGCGATTTCGCGCAGCTGCTGGCCGATGACCACTTGTTCTTCTTCGGGAGTGTGGGCGAGCCGGGCGTTGAGGGCCGCCAGGATCTCCTCGCGGCTGCGGCCGGCCGCGCGGATCAGGAAGACCTGGCCGAATTTCTCTTCATAGCTCCGGTTCCCTGCGGCGATGGCTGCGGCGACGGCCGGATCCGGAGCGCCCAGGCTCGCCTGCTCCGATTGGGAGAGCCGGGCCTCCGCGCTGTCTCCTGCGGCCCGTTCGCCGATGCGGGGATGGTGGGCCAGCGCGGCTTCCACCTCCGCCTCGGTGAACGGTTCCGCCGCGCGGCGGGCGGTTTCGAGGAGGATTTCCGTACTGTCGAAGGGCCTCGAGCCGACGATCTCCTCAATCCATCGCTCGATGTCCAGGCAGGGGCGCAGGGCGGCGGCGGCCTCCGCGCGTCCGGCGGCATTAAAGTCGTCCAACAGCATGTGCCAGATCCTTAGTGTCAATGCTGGCATCCACGGTGTAGGGCTATACGGACAAAATATTCGTATCGTGGAACTGTTATTTCAGCATATGCAAAAGATTGAACCGTACCCGTCTGAGCTGTGTCAACCAGGGGCGGGTCCGCGACAGCCCCGGTCAGCTCGCCAGGAACCGCAGCAGAACCTCGTTGATCTCCGCGGCGTGGGTCCACAGCATGCCGTGCGGGGCGCCGTCGATCTCCACGTACTCGGCACTCGGCAGCGCCTTGGCGAACTGGCGGCCGGCGACGTCGATCGGCAGGATGTTGTCCGCCGTGCCGTGCACAATGAGGGCCGGGACATCGATCTTGGGGATGTCGGCTCGGAAGTCCGTGAGCCAGGTTGGCTGCGCCGCCGACGACGCCGTGGACCCACCCCCGGTGGCGAGGTTCCAGCCCGCGTTCAGGACCTCCTGGCTGAGCCGGGGAGTGCCCAGGAAAGTGTCGCTGTTGTAGAAGTTCTTGAAGAATTCCGTGAAGAAGGCGTACCGGTCCGCCGTCACGGCCTCCATCAGCCCGTCGAACACCGACTGCGGGACACCGTCGGGGTTGTCCTCGGCCTGCAGCACGTACGGCTCCAGCGAGGCCAGGAACACCGCTTTCGAGACCCGGGCGGACCCGTAGGTTCCGAGGTAGCGGCCCACTTCGCCGGTGCCCATGGAGAAGCCCACCAGCACGGCGTCGTTCAGGTCGAGGGTGGTCAGGAGGGTGTTGAGGTCCGCCGCGAACGTGTCGTAGTCGTAGCCCTCGGTGGGTTTGCTGGACTGTCCGAAGCCGCGCCGGTCGTAGGTGATCACACGGTAGCCCGCGCCGAGCAGCGCCGCGGTCTGCTTTTCCCACGACGAGCCGTCCAGCGGGTAGCCATGGATAAGGACCACGGCCTGGCCGGATCCGTGGTCCTCGTAGTAGAGCTCAACGTCTGTGCTGTTTTCGGTTCCAACCTTGATGTAAGCCATGCCAGCGGTCCTCCCGGTTCGGCGCAAAGCGCGGTGGTTCGGTGGTTCGGTGTGGGGCGGTTTCGATCTGGTGTGCAGTCAGTACGTGGGCTCCACTTTAGCGGCCGGAACTCCCGCCGCCAGGGGCTGTTCACCATCCGGAATGAGGAAGTCCTCCGCCAGGTCGGCCCACTGCGGCCGGAAGGAATACAGGCAGCCGAGCCGCAGGCGGGTCGCGGCGGCGTAAGCGTCGAAGCGTGCCGGGGTGACATGCAGTTCCTCGGCCGTGGCGATGACGTGGCGGCGGGCGGTTTGGTACCTTTCGGCGGTCAGGCGGTGTTGGTGCAGGCGCAGCTGAAGGTGCACGGCGATGTTGCCGAGGTCGGCGGCGGCCTCGGCGCGGCAGGCTTCATCGAAGTCCAGCAGACCCAGGGGCGCGCCGGGATCCAGGGTGAAGATCTGCTTGTCGTGAAGGTCCCCGTGCGACCACACCAGCGGATCCGGATCGGTCCGGAGCAGCTTTTGGGCGGCCTGCCCCGCGGCCCCGCGGACGGCCGCGCGCTCCGCTTGCGCCGCCGGAATGTCCCCGGCGTGCACCAGCCACAGGTGCACCGTGTGTTGCAGTCTCGCCAGTTCGACGGCGGCCGTCCGGACAGGGAGCGCATGGAGAGTGGGGCGGTGCGCGGGCGCCAAGGCCAGGGAATGCTGCCGSACCCAGGCCCGGGACCATTTTTGCCAGGCATTTTCAAAGACCACATCGCTGACCGCGGGGTCGATTCCCAGCTCGAACAGGGAACGGCCGGGCAGCGTCATGAGGGTGAGGCAGCCAGGGGTGGAGGAAACAATTTCCGGTGTGAGGAAGTCCCCTGCGCCGAGGAGCTCGTTCATCCGTTCGTGCCTGCCCACCGCTTCGTCGGACTGGCGGGCCCGGAAGAGCTTGAGGTGGTGCTCCCCGGCTCTGACCACGGCACGCTTGTGGGCCCGGTGCACCACCACCACCCCCAGCGGCGACGCGCGCTTCAGGGCGGGCAGACGCCGGTCGCGGCCGTCCCGCAGGAGCTCCAGCTGGCCCGCCCGGAGGTGGGCTGCCCGGACCCCTGCCCGGCCGGGAACCCCCAACTCCAGGACGTAGTCCTCCGCGGAGTCGTCGGGCCAGGACCGGATGACCTGCCATTCGGTGTTGTCGGCATCCAGGATGGCGGCCGGGACGGGCGGGTGCCAGCCCATGTGGATCAGCTCCGGGATCCGAGGGGCCGGCTGCTGGCCAGGACGGTGGATCCGAAGGACTGACGATGCCTTACCCGGTCCTCGAGAACGCGGGTCGCCAGCGATGAGCCCGAAGGGAGCGAAGAACAGGCCAGTCGCAGCCAGCGTGCGTCCGAGTAGGCATCGAACCGATCCGGGCTGACCTGCAATTGCTCGGCCACGGCCAGCACCTTTGTGTGGGCCTTAAGGTATCGCGCCGGCGTCAGGTTACTGCGCCACATGCGCCGCTCCAGGTGGAAATCCAGGTAGGCGAGGTCGCGGGCGGCCTCGGCCCGCGCAGTATCGTCGAAGTCCAGCAGCCCGAACGGGGACCGGCCGTCGCCAGCGATGATCTGCCGGTCATGCAGGTCTCCGTGGGCCCATACCAGCGCGTCCGGTACCGGGCCGAGCAGGTTCGCCGTGACGTAATCTGCCATGGCGGTCAAGGTGCCGCGTTGGGTGGACAATTCCGGAACATTCTCTGTGTGGCGCAGCCATAGTTTCAACCAACGGGCCACGCCCCTCGCTTCCACCTCCGGTGAATGGACCGGCAGGGCGCCCAGAACGGTTTGTCTGCTGACGTCAGACGCCGCGCTCAGCTGGGCGAGCCAGGCGCTGGACCATTCTTCCCATGCGCTGGCAAACTCCTTGTCGCCGATCGTGACGTAGTCCTCGCCGATTTCGCCGAGCGTCGGTCCGGAGAGGGCGCTCAAAACGAGGGTGTCCGGGGAGCTCTGAAGCACCTCGGGCGCCGTAAAGGCGCCGGCGTCCAGCAGGAGGTCCATCTGGGCGTACCGTTCGGCCGGGACCGCGGCCCTGCCGGGCCGGAAGACCTTGATGTAGCATCCCTCCGCCCGGATGATCGCCCGCGTGTAGGGCCAGTGGGAAATGATTTCCCCGCGCTGTCTTTCGGTCCGAAGGGCCGGCAGTTCGGGATCGTCCTCCGGCAGGATCTCAAAGTGGCCATGGCTCAGATGTGCTCCCCGAACGCCGGGCCGTTCCGCAGTCACGACCTCAAGCAGGTATTCTCCGGGTTCTTTATCGGGCCACGCGTTGTGAACGCGCCACGCCGTGCCGGCGTCGTCGGTGTATTTCCAAAGCGGCGGGTGCCAGCTCATGCGATCAACTCCAGGGCCCGGCGGATATGCCAGCTCGTGTCGGCCGGCCAGTCGCTGGCCCGGTTCCTGAACGGGTCGACGCTGTTCAGGAACAACCGGAAGGCCGCCCAGGTCTCCACCCTGGCCTGCGATACGTGCCCGCCGGCCTCGCGGTAACCGTCGATCAGCTGGGCCGTCTTGCGGCCGCCGGCGACGGGCCCGACGCCGGCGGGGTCTGCGATGTCCTCCACCGCGGCAAAGGACCCAAGGTCCCTGGCCGGGTCGGAGGTCCTGACTCGGTCGAAATCGATGATGCGGACGGCCGGGCCGTCCACCAGTACTTGGTCCGCCGAAAAGTCACCATGGACCATCACCGGCTGTTGCCTTCGGGGGCCGGCGGCGCCGACAGCTGCCAGGAGCCGGCCGGTGAGCGCGTCCACCGGAGCCTCGAGCCCGGGGAGCAGGCAGGTGATCATGGACCGCGTGGCCATGAGCTGGCGTACAAGGTCCTCCATGTCCGCCATCGGGTCCGCTCCGGTTCCCGCGTCCATTCCATGGATCGCCGCCAGGGCTTGGCCGGCCCGGTAGGCGGCCGGATCGTTGTCGCAGCCGCCCAGGTCTCCGTGGCCCCAGTCCGGGGAGGCGCTGATGCCGTGCGCGGCGCATTCCGGGTCGGCGAGTTCGGGCAGGACCGGGATGCCGTGGCTCTGAAGCCGCTGCCGCAGGCGGAGGCCTTCGGCAGCTTCGTCAGCTTGGACGGCGGTCTTGACGACGACGGGCAGTGTCGCCGATGGGATCCTGACAACGAGCCTGCGCTCCGGGTTGTATCTCAGCACGCTGACCGGGGGGTCCAGGAAGCGCCCTGCCGCGGGGAGCGCTCCGAGCCGTCCGAGTCCTTGGTCCCGGAGCCACCGCAGGTTGGGGCGCAGCGGCCAGTCCTCTTCGATGGGGCCGACAGYCACGACGACGTCACCGTGCGGACGGTCGGGCTGGACAAGCCGGATGCCGCCGTCGCGCTTTTGCGAGCTGTCTGCCCGCTGCTGCAGTTTCCCGACATGCTCCGGTGTTGTGGTCAATGCCCAGCCGTAGCTGCCGGCGCCGTTGCCGTAGCTGCCGTTGCCGTAGCTGCCGTTGCCGGCCTGGCGGAAGGCGACGAGGGCCGAGGTGTGCGGTTTGTAGCGGGTCCTGATGATCCGGACGCTTTCGCCCAGGAGCTCTGAGAGCAGCTCGTCGTCGAGCACCCAGTTCAGGCCAGGGATCCGGGGGTCCCGGGCCGCCAGGGCACGGTCGGCGTCGCGCCGCTGCGCCTGCAGCCACTGTTCCTGCAGTCTTTGTCCCTGCGGGGTGCTCATGTCGGCACCTTGAACAGTTCACCCGGCTCGGGGGTCTGCTGCCTGTGGACCCAGCCGGCAAAGCGGGAATCCGGATCGGCCAGCAATGACTGCGGCGGCCCGTCTTCCAGGATTTGGCCGTCTTCGAGCCAGATCACCCGGTCGCACGATTGGGCCGAGTTGACGTCGTGGGTGATCGTGATGGAGGTCCGGCCCTCGGTGAGTGTGTCCAGGGCGCTGAGGACTGAATCCCGGGATGCCGGATCGAGCCCGGCGGTCGCCTCGTCCAGGATCACGATCGGGGCCTTGCGGAGCATGGCACGGGCGACGGCCAGCCGTTGACGCTGGCCCCCGGAAAGATTGTTGGCCGCCTCGCCAAGGACGGTTTCGTAGCCCTGGGGCAGCGCGCGGATGAAACCGTCGGCCTGTGCGAGGGCCGCCACGGCTTCGATCTCCTCATCGGTGGCATCGAGGCGGCCGAACCTGATGTTCTCCCGGACGGAGGTTCCGAACAGCACGGAGTCCTGGAGCAGGATGGAGACGTGGGCGCGGACGGAAGCGATCTTGAGGTCCCGCAGGTCCTCGCCGCCGAGGCTGACACTCCCCTTCCACGGGTCCACCATCCGAAGGATCATGCTTGCCAGTGTGGACTTTCCGGCCCCGGAGGGCCCCAGCACGGCGCAGTGCTGACCCGCCGGTATGCTCAGGGTGATTCCCTTGAGCACCGCGGTTTCCTCGAAGTGGCCGGCCCAGACGTCCTCGAACACAATGTCCGGGTGCGGGTTCCTGAGGGCGACGGCGTGCGGTGACTCGGGCACGTCACTCTGGGCCTCAAGCAGGTCCGCAACCCGTTCCCCGGAGGCCGTCGCGCGGGCGATGCGGCTCGTGTACCTGGCCACATCCTTGAGTGGCCTCAGCCCGGTTTTCAGGTAGGTCAGGAAGACGACCAGATCACCCGGGGTCATCACGTGCTGCATCACCCTCCATCCGCCGGCGGCCAGGACCACCGCCGTCGCGATTCCCGTCAGGACGTCGGTCTTCCGTTGCAGGCTGGCGGCCAGCCGCAGCGTGACCACGCCGGAGCCAAGTGCCGACTGGTTGCTCTTGCTGAAGCCCGAGCTGAGGGTGTCTTCGAGTCCATACGCCTGGACTTCGCGCATTGCGCCCAACGTCTGGGCGGCGGTGGTGGCCAGGGCGCTTTCACCCTTGCGTGACTTGCGGGCCGCCGTAGTAATCGATCCCGAGTTCTTGCGGGACACCAACACGAATATCCCGATGGACAGGAACGTCACCAGTGCGATCAAAGGATCGAGCCAGAGCATGATGATCATCATTGCTATCAGCGACACGAAATTGCCGATGAGGGGGAGCCCCGCCGTGACGGCCACATCCTGCAGCCGGGACACGTCTCCGACGAGCCGCTGGACAGTGTCGCCGGTGGAGGCGCGGCTGTGGTGGCGCATCGACAGGCCCTGGAGGTGGCGGAAGGTTCGGGCGCGCAATTCGGAGGAAATCCGGGTACCCACCAGGGCAAACGAAATCGCGGACACGTAGCCGGCCACGGCCCGGATCAGGCAGATGACAACCACCGCACCGGCGCAGAGGAGCAACACCTCCGCGCTCGCCTCCACGCTGAGCGGGGACCTGCGCAGATTGGCGCCGAGTGAGTGTGAGACGGAGTCCAGGACGATTTTCACCGGCCACGGCTCAAGAAGCCGGAAGAGGATTTCCACGGCCATGGCAATGAATCCCCAAGTGATGAGCAGCCTGTGCCCGCGCAAATGCGGGCGGACGCACCGCAAGGTCCGCCGCAGCGGTGAGAGTTCAGCCGGTGGGCTGGTGCGGGTCCGTCGCCATAAGGTCCGCCAGCTGCGGGGGTGCGAATGCCTGGCAGTAGTGGTCATTGCCTGGCCAGTCTGCGTGCAGGCGGCAGCGCCCCGGTGATCCGGGACAGCACCCCGCTCCAGCTGAACCGCTGCACGGCGTCGTTGCGGGCCTCGAGCCCCAGCCTCTCCCGCAAATTCGGGTCTTGGCCGAGCCGGAGGAGGGCGTCCGCGAGCGCGGCGGGGTCCCCGGGCGGGACGAGGATCCCGGTGCGGCCGTCCTGGATGATGGACGGGATCTGGCCCACGGCGCTCGCGATCACAGGCAACCCGGCTGCCATGTACTCAAAAACCTTCAGCGGCGAGAAGTAATCGTCCTGGCCAGGTCCGTCCGGGGGATAGGGTGCGGCGGCGGCGTCGAATTCTGCCAGGAGGCCGGGCACCGCAGCCGGCGCGACGGGGCCCGAGAAAACCGTCGGCACGCCGAGGGATTCGGCGAGGCGTTCGAGGTCCTGCCGGCCGGGGCCGTCACCCACCACATGGAGCTGCCAGCGCAGGCCCGGGTCGGCGGTCTGCTGGTTGGCCAGGGCGACACCGTGCAGCAGGCCGGGGACGCCGTGCCAGGGCTTCAAGGTTCCGACGAACCCGACGGTGAGGTGGTCCGGATTCCGGCGGCCGGGGCGGCGGGCCGTGATCCGTTCGACGTTCACTCCGTTAGGCGCCAGCACGGTCCTGGCGGTCGGCACCCGCGCCCGCACCCAGCGGACCACGGGATCCGAGACGCAGGCCACGACGTCGGCCGTCGCGGCGTTGCGGCGGAACACCGTCTCAGCCTTCTTCACGTCGAGCAGCTGGCGGTACCGCTGCTGCTCCTCGATCAGCGGAGCATTGACCTCCAGCACGGACGGCACGTCCAGGATGCGGGCCACCACGGACAGCGCCGGGCTGAACAGCGAATAGCGCTCGTAGAACAGCCCGCAGCCGTTGCGCAGGACCTCGTCCGCCAGGCCCAGCGCGGCGTCCTGGACCGCCCGTTCCCGCGCGGAGGCGGGGACGGATTCCGGCTTGACTTCGACGACGTCGAGATCGGCAAGGTCGCTGGGCCGCTCGGTGCCGAGCAGGGTGCAGTAGACGGTGACGGCGGCGCCGGTGCCGCGCCACGCCCGGACGATTTCCTGGACATGGACGGAGGAGCCCTTGGTGCCGAAGACAGGAACGCCGGGGTCGGCGCAGAGATAGGCCACGCGGGTCATGCGACTCTCCTTTCAGAACGGGAGAGGGACCTCAGGAGCTCGGCCTGGCGCTGGACGTCGTAGTCCTCCTCGATCAGGGCGCGGGCGTTGCGGGACATGGCGAGCCTGTCCGTGGCCGGGGAGCCGAGCTGGCAGATGCCGCGGGCCAGGGCGTGCGGGTTGCCCGGCCGGACCAGGACCCCGGTGGAGCCGTTCCGGACTACTTCGGGGATCCCGGTGACGGACGTGCTGACGCAGGGGACGCCCGTGGCCATGGCCTCGAGCAGGACCGTGGGCATGCCGTCCGCGTTGCCGTCGGCGCCGACCACGCAGGGCGCCACGAAGACATCGGAGGAGTGGAGCAGCTCGTGGACCTGGTCCTGGGTCTGCGGGCCGAGCAGGCGGACATGGGCGCCGAGTCGGAGCTGGCCGATGCCGGCCTCCAGTTCCTCGGCCAGGAGCCCGGTCCCGGCGATCCGGAGGTCCAGTTTGACCCCTTGGTCCAGCAGTTCGGCGGCCGCGGGCAACAGATACTGGAAGCCCTTTTTCTCCACCAGGCGCCCGACGGCGGCGATGCGGAGGGTGGCTTCGAGCGGCCGGGGCTCCCGGTACGGGAAGCGCTCCAGCTCCAGGCCGTTGCGCACCAGATGGAGCCGGGCGGTCGAGGACGGGAAGCGGCGGCGCAGGTAGCGCATGTTGTACTGGCTGATGGTCACGGCGTGGTGGGCCTGCTCGAGCTTGAGCCGCAGGTCCTCGTCCTGGACCGATTCATGGAAGATATCCACCGCGTGCGCGGTGAACGAGAACGGGATGCCGGTGATGAGGGACGTCAGCCGGGCCACGGTGGTTGATCCCGAGGCGAAGTGGACGTGCATGTGCCGGATGTTGCGGTTCTGCAGCGCGGTGGCCAGGTTGATGGCCTGCACGGCGTCGTCTGCCGAGGCGGCGGCGAGTTCGCCCAAATTCCGGCCGACGGCGGCTGTGAGCCCGGCCGCGTCGGCCATCCGGAGGCTCTCCCACAGGGCCACAGTCTTGATGGGGCGGTCAATGTACGTCACCGGTGCCTGGACCCGGGCGAGCTCGGGGTGGAACCGGGGGTCGTCGGTGGGGCGGAGCGAGAAGATTTCGATCCGGTCCCCGGCGGCCTCGCGGGCCAGGATCTCCGAAACGATGAACGTTTCGGAGAACCGCGGGTACATCTTCAGGACGTACGCCGTCCCGGGTTCAAACGGCGACACGGCTGGCACCTTTCACGCTCGCTGCGGCATCGCTTTCGTCCGCGCTGAATTGTTCGGCACTGGCCCGTTCGGCGGCGACCTGATCGGCACCGTCCCGATCCGCTTGGGCCAGCTCGGTAGTGGCCAGCGGCCGCAGCAGCTCGGCGGCCAGCTGCGGAACCCGGATCAGGCCGTCCAGCACCGCACGACGGCGGTCCACGGTGGTGCCGAACCGGGCGGCCAGCCAGGCTGCCAGGATCTCTGGCGTCAGCGTGCCAATCTCGTGTTGCTCCAGGTACCCGGCCGCGGCGAGGGACTCGGCCCGGATCCGCTGCTCGGCGCGCGACTGCGTGCGGGGCACGATCAGGGCCGGGACAGGGGTGCTCATGATTTCGCACACCGTGTTGTAGCCGCCCATGGCCACGACGGCGCCGGCGTGCCGGATGTGGAACACGATGTCATCGACTGCGGCGACCACTTTGACGCCGGGGCGGGCCCGCTGCCGGAGGTCATTAAGCTGCTCGGCGGGCATCTGGGGCCCGGCGACCACGAGGTGTCCCAGCCCGTCCGGGACCGGCGTGGCGACGGCGATGCGGGCCAGGGCATAGCCGTCCGAGCCGCCGCCGACCGTCGTCATGCAGTACCGCCCGGGCATGCAGCTGGTGCCGGAGGCCGGAGGGCGCCCCACGGCCAGGTAGCCCGTGTACCGGATGAGCTTTCGGAGGGCGAACGGTATTTCGCCGGCGGCCACGGGATCGTGGACGGCGGGATCGCCGTAGACCCAGATGGCGTCGAACAGGTCCTTCACCACGCGGGGACCGCCCACCCTGGCCCATTCGGCGAGGGCCGCTGCGGGCGAGTCGAGGACCTCGCGGAGGCCCAGCACCACGCGCACGGGCCCGGCGGTGCGGGCATGGCGCAAGGCTGTTTCGAGTTCGCCATGAACGCCCGTGGCGTGCCGGTCGACCACCACGAGGTGGGGGGAGAAGCCGGCCAGCGTTGCCTGCAGCAGCCTGGCCCGCAATGGCACGAGCTCCCCCATGGGCAGGGTCAGGTTCCGCGGCAGGTAGCCCGCGGAACCCTTCGCCACACCGGGAAGGAGCACCCAGTCCCACCCCTCGGGCAACCGGAACGCCGGTGCGAGGGCTGTGCCCGTGATGAGGATTCCGGTGACGGGGCGGCCGATCAGCCCGGGAAGCTGATTGTTCAGTGCGTGGGCCAGTGCCAGATTCCGACGCACATGTCCCAGGCCCACTGAATCATGTGAGTACAGCACTATCCGCAGTGGCTCCACAACAATCCTCCCCCGCCCCCGGTGCCCCCGGACAAGGCCGCGGTCGCGACTGTGTCCGGGCAGGTGCTGTCTGATGTTAAGCATCAGCGTGCGCCCCGAGAGTGAGGGTGGGATGAGGGGAAGATGAAGGATTCCTCATCCAAGGGCCCGCTTTTGCGGCGCCGCGCTTAGGCACGGGCACCAGCGGGTGCGGTTCAGAGGGGAGGTGCGGGCCAGAGGGCGGGGGCAGGTCAGACGGCGGGGCAGGTCAGACGCGGACGCCGGAGGTCTGCAGGGGGATCCGGATCAGGAAGGTGGCCCCGTGGCCGTATTCGGATTCCACCGTGGCCACGCCCCCGTGTGCCTGGGCGATGGCCGCGACAATGGCAAGGCCCAGTCCCGAGCCCTCCACGCCGCGGCCCGTGTGCGCCCGGCCGAACCGTTCGAAGATCCGTTGCTGGTCCTCGGCGGCGATGCCGATCCCGTCATCGCGCACCCAGAGCACGAGGGTGTCCTGCGGGGGCAGCGAGGTGCCGTCGTTCGCCGTCGGGCGCTCAATCCGGGAGCCGAGCGCGATGGTGGAGGACGGTCCGGTGTACTTGACGGCGTTCGCGGCGAGCTGGACCAGTGCCTGGGTGAGGCGCTGCGGGTCCGCCTCCACCACGTAGTCGGCTCTTTCATCGATCTGCCAGTGCCGGTCGGCCAGGACGTGCACTTTCTCCATGACCTGATCCAGGAGTTCCGGGACCCGGACGGGTTCACGCTGGATGAAGCCGATCTCGCCGGAGTTGGCGAGCAGCAGGAGGTCGTCCACCAGGCGCTGCATCCGGTCCACCTCGTCCAGCAGCACGTCCCTGGTGGCGATGACATCGTCCGGGTCATCGACCGTCACGAGCTCGAGGTGCCCGCGGAGAATGGTCAGCGGGGTCCGCAGTTCATGGCCGGCGTCGTCCAGGAACTGCTGCTGTTGCTGGGCGCCCTCATCGAGTCTTTCCAGCATGGTGTTGAAGGTCTTGGCGAGCAGGGTGACGTCGTCCTCACCTTTGCGCACCGTCACCCTTTGCGTGAGGTCCTCCGGGCCGACCGCCCGGGACGTCTCGCGCATACGGCGGAGCGGATCGAGCAGCCGGCCCGCCACCACGCTGCCGATCACCGCTGCAGCCAGGAGCATGCCGAGGGCCACCAGCGAATACGTCCGGACCGAGCTGGCGTTGTGCTCGCGCTGGTCGCCGGCGTCCCGGCCGACCAGGAAGAATGTCCCGGGGGCGCCCTTCATGGGCACCACCACTGTCCTGAGTGGACGGCCGTCCGAGTTCAGCTCGCCGAAGGACGCGCCGGCCGGGTTGCTGAGCTGGGCAGCATCGGCCAACATGCTGTTGTTCAGGAGGTTGCTGTCCCCGTTGCCTTCAACGGTCCATGCCACATGCCCATCCACTATCCCTGCCATGACCTCGTTGCTGCGCGGCTCGATATCCTCCGCGGCCTCGTGAAGGGCGCTGACGTACGTCCTGTTGGCGTAGTCACCGGACGTTTTCTTCTTTGTCTGGACGACCTTGACCACGGCATTCGCCTTGTCGAGAACCGCCTGGTCGGTCCTGGCATCAGAGTCCTGGAACTGGACCACGAACGTGACCATCCCGGCTGTGACCACCCCGGCGAGCATCATGCCCAGCATGGCGGCCACCACCCGGAAACGCACCGAGTGGATCTTTGCGCCCCAGCCGGACGGGTCCTGGGTTTCCGCCTCAGGGAAGGCAACCGCCGGCGCGGCCTGGCCGTCTTCACTGGGATGTTCATCCAAGGTGGCCACTCTGTTCCCTTCCTGCGCGGATCAGCTTGCTATGCCTAGCTGAGGCGGTACCCGGCGCCGCGGGTGGTGAGGATCCGGTCCGCGCCGAGTTTCATCCGCAACTGGCGCACGTACACATCCACCACGTTGGACGTGCCGTCGAAGTCGTAGCCCCAGACATGGCTGAGCAGTTGCTGCCGGCTCAGGACCTGCCCGGGGTGGAGCAGGAACATTTCCACCAACGCGAATTCGCGGGCAGAGAGTTCCACCATCCTGCCGTCGACGCTGACCGAGTGGGTGAGCAGGTTCAGCTCCAAGTGCCCGTAGCGCATGACGCTTCCCGCCAGCACATCGCCGGTGTCCGACTTGCGGATCCGGGCCTTGATGCGGGCCACGAGTTCCTCGAAGTGGAAAGGCTTGACGATGTAGTCGTCGGCGCCGCCCTCCAGCGCTGCGACGGTGTCGCTGGATGATCCGCGGGCCGTGAGGAAGATGACCGGGATGCCCACCTGGCCGCGGCGCAGTGCCGCGAGGACGGCGTACCCGTCCAGGCGGGGGAGTCCGATGTCGAGGAGCAGGAGATCAAATTCGCCGCTGGAGGCGTAGTCCACGGCCGTGACGCCGTCGGCGACCACCGTGGGCACGTAGCCAGCCGCGCGCAGGCCCTTTTCGATGAAGCGGGAGATGCGTTCTTCGTCTTCTGCAATGAGGATGCGGGTCAAGGTGACTCCCTGGACAGCCCGGCTCCGGAAGGCCCCCTAGCCGCGCATCTGCACGGTCCTCTTCGCGGGATCCTAGGCCTGCTCCAATACTGCGGCGTCTCCTACATGTGACTGGGAGGAATTCCGGGGCCCCAGCAGCCTCGATCAGCCCGGAGTGCGGGCCGGACCCGTGCCCCGTTGTGTGGGGCCGGCGGTTGAGCTGGTGYGGACCCGTCAGGGCGGCGCGGCGGGACGTGCTGGACCGCGCGCTGGACGAGAGGCCCCTGCGTCGGGGCGACTGAACGTTCTTGATTCAGAAGGAATGGACATCTGGTGCTCCTCCAGAGGACGGCCCACGGCGTGGGGTTCCATCGGGCAGCTGCGGCTGAGACTATTCCCGCTTCTTTCATCCTGCCCCCGTAATGGAGCCTGCGCCACCTCTGATCGGTTGATTTTCAGCCTGTTAACAGCTCACTCGCAGGAGCTGGCCCCTGCCGGCCCGTTATTGCCCAAAAAGCGCGCCGGTGAGCTGGCGAGTCAGGTCGTGGATGAGGTCCAGGCGGTCCGCACTGTCGGCGTCGTCCGGGCCCCACGTGTAGATGACCACCGCGTAGGAGCGGTCCCCGGCGCTGAGCAGGGCGGCGTCGTGGACGTAGCCCTGCACCACGCCGTACTTGTGGTGGACCGTGATGCCGGGCGCGACGGCGGCCGGGATGAGGTCCTCGTCATTGGTGTGCTGCATGTAGCCGAGCAGCTCCGCGGTGTGACCGGCGTTGAGCAGCTTGCCCGTGGTGAGCTGCGCCAGGAGCCGTGCCATGTCCGTCGGTGCCAGCAGGTTTTGTTCGGGATCGTAGGTGATGCCGAGGGTGGCGGCGTAGGCGGTGAGGTTGGGGAAGCCGATGTCCCGCATCAGCAGGAGCCATGAGTCGTCGCTGCTGGTGTTGATCATGGCYTTGAGCTGGAACGCGGCATTGAACGCGCCCAGGGGAGCATCGAGTGACTTATCGCCGGTTTCCACGAGGTGGTAGTAGGCGGCGGCCGTCAGGACCTTCGCGGTGCTCGCCGCCGTGTAGGGTGCCACGTCGCCGTAGCTCTGCAGCTGGCCGTCGCGGGTGTCCAGCACGGCGACGCCGATCCGGTGGTCGGGGTGCGCGCCGATGATCCGCTGCATCTCGGCGGAAAGGTCGACGGCGGCGGCCGCCGGGGCTGCCGGTGCGGTCTCCGCCGGCTCCTGCTGCTGGGCGACGGTCAGGACGTCACTGGTCAGGAAGTCGCGGGTCAGGAAGTCACGGGTGTGGGAATCGCTGCCGGGTGCGGTGCGGATCGCGCCGAGGACCACGACGGCGGCCAGCACCAGCACGGCGGCGGCCCAGACGAGCACCACGTTCCTGCGGTGGGTGGGAGCGGCGGGCCGGGGGCCCGGATTCGTCATGTACGTGGGCCTTTCCGGACTCGACTGGGTGGTGCCTCCGACGTTAGGCCGGGCCGGGGGCGAAGTCCACGGAGCGCGCGGGGCGCGGCCCAAGTGGGACAAAAATCCCAGATGCGGGTCCACTACGCTGGCATTCATGACCCGGAAAATTACTGTCAGCCTGCCGGACGCCGCGCTGCGTGAGTATCTTCAGCCGCACCCGGACGTCACCGTCCTGGAGTGGGACCTCGCCGGTGAGCCGCCCCTGCCGCGGATCGACATCGTGGTCCCGCCGTACATGGGCGGCCCGGAGGTCCTGCGGAGCCTGGCAGCGGTGGACACGGCCCTGGTGCAGAGCCAGTCGATCGGGTACGACGGCGTGGCGGAGTTCCTGCCGGCCGGGCGGGTCTTCGCCAACGCGTCCGGCGTGCACGAGACCTCCACCGCGGAGCTGGCGCTCGCCCTGATCCTCGCCAGCCAGCGCGAACTGCCCCGCCTGATCCAGAACCAGCAGGAAGGACGGTGGGACGCCCGGCCCACGGCCAGCCTGGCCGACCGCCGCGTCCTGATCGTTGGCTACGGCGGGGTGGGCAAAGCGGTCGAAGGCCGGCTGCTGCCGTTCGAGACCACCGTGACCCGGGTGGCCAGCACCGAACGGACCGATGACCGCGGCCGGATCCATGGCATCGCCGAGCTGCACACGCTCCTGCCGGAGCACGACATCGTGGTGGTGGGGGTTCCGCTCAGCGACTCCACCCGGCACCTGATTGATGACGCCTTCCTCGCGGCCATGCCGGACGGCGCCCTGGTGGTGAACGTGGCCCGCGGCCCGGTGGCGGACACGGAGGCCCTGGTCCGGCACACCGCCTCCGGCCGGATCCGCGCCGCGCTGGACGTCACTGATCCCGAACCCCTGCCGCAGGACCACCCGCTCTGGCGGACCCCGGGCGTCATCATCAGCCCGCACGTGGGCGGCGCGAGCTCGGCCATGCGCCCGCGTATGGGCCGGCTGCTGCAGCGGCAGATCGAGATCATGCTGGCGGGCGAGCCGCCGGTGAACGTGGTGCTGAACGGCTAATCGGTCGCGGGCCACCGCCCAGGGCGTGTCGCTTTAGCCCTCCTGGGTCACGGCCGACATGTCACCGACGCCAGGTGTGCCGTCGGCGAGCGCGTAGCGCTGCTGCACCGCGCCGTTCGGTGAGGCGACGACCGGCTCGATGAGCCTGAGGTTCGTCGGAACTACCCCGTCCGCGAAGACCTTCTTTCCGCCGCCGAGGAGGATCGGATACACCCAGAGCGTGAGTCGGTCGAAGAGCCGCTCGGCAAACAGGGTCTGCACGAAGTCGAGGCTGCCGATGACGTGGATGTTCTCGTGCCGGTCGCGCAGTTCGCGCACGGCGGCGACGGTATCAGGACCGAGGAGCGTGGAGTCGGCCCATTCGAGTGCCGGCGACTGGCGCGAGGCCACATATTTCGGGATGCGGTTGAACAGCCGCGCGATGTCACCGTTGGCGTGCGGCCAGTACGCGGCGAAAATGTCGTAGGTCCGGCGCCCGAGCAGCAGCGCGTCCATCCCCGCCATCCCGGAGACGACCTGCCCGCCGACGACCTCGTCGATGAGGGGTGCCTGCCAGCCGCCAAACGCGAAGCCGTCGGCAGGGTCCTCGTCCGGGCCGCCGGGTGCCTGCGCAACGCCGTCGAGAGTGGTGAACAGATCGATATGGATGAGTCCCATGCCGTGCTCCTTCTCCGTCGCCCGTCGTCGCCGCGGAGACGGGATCACTTCGAGGCTGGCACACCGTTCCCTCGCGAAGCAACAGGTTTCAAGGGCTCCCGGCGGTGTCCACCACGCAGAACCTGTTGCCCTCCGGATCGGCCAGGATCACGTAGTCGGCGTCCGCCGGCCGTTTGCTCCATTCGACTCGGGTGGCGCCCAGGCCCAGGAGGCGCTGCACCTCGGCGTCCTGGGTGTCCGTGTAGAGGTCCAGGTGCAGGCGCGGGGGAATCTGGACGGCCGCGGGGACGCGGTCCAGGGAGACGCAGGTGCCCACGCCGCCCGGCGGCTGGAGGATCACGAAGTCGCCGTCGGGCTCGTGCCGCGGCTCGTAGCCCAGGGCGGCCTGCCAGAAACTCATCTGGCGTTCGAGGTTGTCCACCCGGATGACGATTGAGCCAATGCGCAGCATCCGCATCAAGCTACACCCGGGCCGCAGACCCGGCAAGCAGTCCAGCCCGGCAAGCGGCCCGGGTCGGCAAGCAAACCGCGCATTTGAGCATCGCCGCAGGCCCGCCCCCGATTCGCCCTCAGAGGAACCCGGCCCGCTCCCGGGTTCGGGACGTAAACTGACCCTCACATCGTTCTGTGTGACACAGTCTGTGACGCGTGAAGTGGAGACCGGATGCTCTGGAAACTGCTCGTCGAATACCTAAGGCCGCAGCGGCGGCTGCTGCTCGCCGTCGTCGTCTTCCAGCTGGCGGCGTCCATTGCCTCGCTGTACCTGCCCACCCTGAACGCGGACATCATCGATCAGGGCGTGGCGAAGGGCGACACCGAGTACATCCTGCGCATCGGCGGCCTGATGCTGGCGGTCACGCTGCTGCAGGTCATCTGCACCGTCGTGGCCGTGTACTTCGGGGCGAAGGCCGCGATGGCGCTGGGCAGGGACGTCCGGGGCGCCATCTTCAGCCGGGTGGCCGCGTTCTCCGAGCAGGAAGTCACCCGGTTCGGCCCGCCCAGCCTCATCACCCGCTCCACCAACGATGTCCAGCAAGTCCAGCAGCTGGTCCTGATGTCCGCCACGCTCATGGTCACGGCGCCCATGCTCTGCATCGGCGGGGTGATCATGGCCATCCGGCAGGACCTGCAGCTGTCCTGGCTGATCGCCGTCAGCGTCCCCGTGCTGCTGGCCGCGGTGGGTTCGATCATTTTCCGGATGGTGCCGCTGTTCCGGGTGATGCAGGCCCGGATCGACACCGTCAACCGGGTGCTGCGCGAACAGCTCACCGGCATCCGCGTGGTGCGGGCCTTCGTCCGGGAGGACGTGGAGACCGCCCGCTTTGCCCGCGCCAACGAGGACGTCACGGATACCGCGCTGCGCGCCGGCCGGCTCATGGCGCTCGCGTTCCCCACCGTGATGCTGGTGCTCAACGTCTCCAGCACGGCCGTGATCTGGTTCGGCGCGTTCCGGATCGAGGACGGCTCCATGCAGGTGGGCACCATGATCGCGTTCCTGAGCTACCTGATGCAGATCCTGATGTCCGTCATGATGGCCACGTTCATGGCCATCATGATCCCTCGCGCCGCCGTCTCGGGGGATCGGATCGGCGAGGTGCTCGGGACCGAATCCAGCGTCCGGCCGCCGCTGCGCCCGGTTTCGCGCGCGGCCGGGCGGGCAGCCCGTGGTGAGCTGGAGATGCGCGACGTCGGGTTCGCCTACCCGGGTGCCGAACAACCGGTGCTCCAGGACGTGAACTTCACCGCCCGCGCGGGGCAGACGACGGCGATCATCGGCAGCACCGGCTCCGGCAAGACCACCCTGGTGAACCTGATGCCGCGGCTCTTCGACGCGACCTCCGGCGCCGTGACGATTGACGGCGTGGACGTCCGCGAGCTCCACCCGGACCTGCTGTGGGGTCACATCGGCCTGGTCCCGCAGAAGCCCTACCTGTTCTCCGGGACGGTGCGCAGCAACCTGCTCTACGGCAAACCGGACGCCACCGAGGACGAGCTCTGGCGGGCCCTGAGGATTGCGCAGGCGCAGGACTTTGTGGAGGAGCTGGAGGGCGGGCTGGATGCACCGATCTCGCAGGGCGGCACCAACGTCTCCGGCGGCCAGCGGCAGCGGCTCGCGATCGCCCGGGCACTGGTGAAACAGCCCGAGCTGTACATCTTTGACGACTCCTTCTCCTCGCTGGACACCGCCACGGACGCCCGGCTGCGGCAGGCGCTCAAGCAGCACACCGCCGGGGCCACCATGGTGATCATCGCCCAGCGGGTCTCCAGCATTGTGGACGCGGACCGGATCCTGGTGCTCGAACGCGGCAGGATCGTCGCGCACGGCACGCACGAGGAACTGCTGGAGGCATCGGAAACGTACCAGGAGATTGTGAACTCCCAGCTCGCAGCGGAGGAGGCAGCATGAGCCGCACCGACAAGGCGCCGACGCCGGCTCCCGCAGCCGCTCCCGCTGCCGGGGCTCCAGCCCCCGCCACGCAGGCGCCGCTGCGGATTCCCCGCCCGGCGGGTGGCCCCGGCCGCGGCGGCCCGTTTGCCGGGATGAACATCCCGGCCGAGAAGGCCATGAACTTCGGCCCCTCCGCCCGGCGGCTGCTGGGGGAGCTGCGGCCCGAACGGCTGTGGCTGGTGCTGGTCCTGCTGCTCGCCGTCGTCGGCGTTACGTTCTCGGTGATCGGGCCCCGGCTGCTGGGCGAGGGCACCAACCTGATCTTCGCCGGCGTCGTGGCCAAGCAGCTGCCGGCCGGGGAGACCCAGGCCCAGGTGATCGCCCAGATGCGCGCCGCCGGGCAGAACCAGCAGGCGGACATGCTCAGCGCCATGACGCTGACCCCCGGCACCGGGATCGACTTCACCGCGCTGGCCACCGTGCTGCTGTGGGCGCTGGTCCTGTACGTGCTGGCCTCGGTGTTCGGCTGGATGCAGGCCTATATCCTCAACGGCGTGGTGCAGCGCACGGTCTTCCGGCTGCGCGAGCGGATCGAGGCGAAGATCAACCGACTGCCGCTGCGGTACTTCGACTCCGTGCAGCGCGGCGAGCTGCTCAGCCGGGTGACCAACGACGTCGACAACATCTCCCAAAGCCTGCAGCAGTCCATCAGCCAGGCCGTGACCTCGGTGCTGACCGTGGCCGGGGTGCTGGTGATGATGATCATCCTCTCGCCCACGCTGGCGCTGATTGCGCTGGTGACCATTCCGCTGACCCTGGTGACGACGGCGGTGATCGCCAAGCGCTCGCAGAAGCTGTTCGTGGCGCAGTGGAGGCACACCGGGGAGCTGAACGGGCAGATCGAGGAGACCTACACCGGGCATGCGCTGGTGAAGGTCTTCGGCCGGCAGCGCGAGGTGGAGGAACGGTTCCGGCAGAAGAACGCTGAGCTGTACCAGGCGAGCTTCGGCGCGCAGTTCATTTCCGGCCTGATCATGCCGGCCATGACGTTCATCGGGAACCTGGTCTACGTGGGGATCGCCGTGGTGGGCGGGCTGCAGGTGGCCTCCGGGGCGATGCAGCTGGGAGATGTGCAGGCGTTCATCCAGTACTCCCGGCAGTTCACCCAGCCGCTGGCCCAGCTGGGCTCCATGGCGAACCTGCTGCAGTCCGGGGTGGCCTCGGCCGAGCGGGTGTTCGAGCTGCTGGACACCGAGGAGCAGTCGGCCGATCCCTCGGTTGCCATGGAGCCCGAGGTGACCCGCGGGCGGCTGGAGTTCGAGGACGTGTCCTTTGCGTACTCCCCGGACAAGCCGCTGATCTCCGATTTGAGCCTGGTGGCCGAACCCGGGCAGACCGTCGCCATTGTGGGGCCGACCGGCGCCGGCAAGACCACTCTGGTGAACCTGATGATGCGGTTCTACGAGCTCGACGCCGGGCGGATCACGCTCGACGGCGTGGACGTTGCCCTCATGTCGCGGCATGAGCTGCGCTCGCGGATGGGCATGGTGCTGCAGGACACCTGGCTGTTCGGCGGGACCATCCGGGACAACATCGCCTACGGCCGGCCGGGCGCCTCGGAGGCCGAGATCCTGGAGGCCGCGAAGGCGACGTACGTGGACCGGTTCGTCCGGTCCCTGCCGCAGGGCTACGACACCGTGCTCGACGACGAGGGCGGCAACGTCTCGGCGGGGGAGAAGCAGCTGCTCACCATCGCCCGGGCGTTCCTGGCCCGCCCGTCCGTGCTGATCCTGGACGAGGCCACGAGCTCGGTGGACACCCGCACCGAGGTCCTGGTGCAGAAGGCCATGAGCGCTTTGCGGTCGGACCGGACCTCGTTTGTCATTGCCCACCGGCTGTCCACAATCCGCGACGCCGACCTCATCCTGGTGATGGAGGCCGGCCAGATCGTGGAACAGGGCACGCACGCACAGCTGCTGGCCGCCGGCGGGGCTTACGCCGCGCTGTACGCGGCGCAGTTCGCGGCCCCGGTGGCGGAGGTTTAGGGAGAATACGACAAGTCTTCTGTCGGCCTCAAGACGGCGACGGGCAGTCAGTCTCTGCGCGAATCAACTTTACGTAATATCCGCTATCGGTCGCCGGCACGGAGGCAGAGACTTCCGTAGTAACAGAGTTTCGGGTAGGGCGAGCCTGTCCGCCGGCCGGGCGGCGTCCCTCAGGAACTGCAGCGTTCGCTCAGCTGCTCCGTCGACTGTCGTCAGGGATGAGTCTGAGACCTTCTCTGGCCAGTGTCAGAAAGTCCGAATGAAACCCTATTCTGACAAGCTTTCGGCCGCCTGCCGGACGTCAGGTTGGGTGTGCCCCATACTGACACTCAGGCCGTAGCGTTCAATTTCACGCCGTGACTACTCGAACCCAACTCCGAAAGCGAGGGGTTACCGTCGACGGCCTGGCCGGTAATGACGAGCTCCTCCGAGATAATCTCCCGCGGCTCGCCGACCGGGGAGGCGCCTTCCGCCTCTGCGCGGGTGGTGACGGCGAATTGGCCGCTGGCGGGGGACCCCGCGGGGCTGGCGTTCCCGGGTCATCGCCTGTTCTCCTGCTCGGCGAGTTGCACGGCCCGGCGGGGTGAGTCGGGATCGGTTGCCGACTGGGTGAGGAGGTTACCGAACCCTTATTAGCGTGGGTGTGGAAGTCCCCGTTGTCCGGTTCGCTGCCGAGGCCTTGGAAGACGGCGGCGAGCTCGATGTCGGCGGCCGCACCATCCAGGAGCGTCCCGTCGCAGTCCACGGTCGTGGCTCCGGTGGCGGAATTGTGGCCGTTGCTGGTGAGCACGACGATGACAGAGCCGCCGGTCATCTCGTCGCGCTCCAGAAAGGCTCCGTGGTAGCGCCAAGGTTGGCATCGCGGATACCTGCCAGGTCGAGGCTCTCACCCTCGCTGAGGGAAGGCACGGGCTCGTATAGGCCGTGGGTTGCTTCGTGGTCGTCCAGGTCGCGGAAGATGGCCGGGCAGGACTCCACGAATGTCGCCTCAGCTGGCTTGCCGTCTGCCAGGGTCTTGCCCGGCAGCGGGGCCGGATCTCACCGCAGGCGGGCTGTGGTGTCTGCGCTCATAACAGCTATGTGCGCAGCAGCGGTAATGGAGCAGCCGGGGACATGATCCGGGGCTGCCAGGTGCGCGCCAGGAAGCTTTCGGTCGCGGAGCCAGCGCTGGATGTCGACGCGGTAGCTGGTTGACCAGTGGACTCACTCGCAGATCACGTCGGGCCACCCATCCATGGGCACATTCCAGTTCGCGCCCCCATATTCACGCTGAGCCAAGCAACCTTTATCACCGTGCCAGGCTGTTTCGGTGCTAATGGAACCCTTGTTTCCGAAGAACAGGTAGACGGAGACCGGCGAATTGAGCTGGGCGATGGCATTCCCGGACTCTGGAAATGTCCCCAGCTTCTGCGGGGCAGTGGTCTCCGGTAGGGGCTGAGACGCATCGGGTGAAAGTGTGGCCTCGCTGACGCTACCGAGGCTGACCGCACAGAAGGAAGGCTTCTGCCAGTCGGCGTTCTGGACCGAGATGCCGTTGTACCCCGTGCAGGCAGCCGAGTTGAGCGGGTAGACGGCCATGACGGAGGCACCAGGCGCTTTGGTCTGGCGCCCATTTGTCGTATTCGTGACTGTGCCCGAAACTGTCGAGCTGGAAACCGCGTTCATTTTTCCCGGAGGCGCGTCTGTGACGTCTCTCGTGAAGGGCTCAAGCTTTCCCTGCACCTTCAGTTGTGCAGTGTAACCCTGGTCGTCGGTGACGACCACGGTCGTCGTGAACGAGGCGGCAAGACCCTGAGCCAGCGCCTTCTTCGGGTCGCTGTTGCTGGTGGCGCCGGAGCTGGAATCAGGGCCACAGGCTCGGCCCATCGCCTGGGCTTTTGCGGCATTCACGGAGAAATCTATTTTCGCCTGGTCGCCTTGGGTGTACGCGGGAAGGATGGACTGGTCCCAGGCGAATGAACTGCCTTCACCGCTGACCTGTACAACAGTGCTCCTAGACCAGCCGCTGAAGGTGTCCGGAAGATCGAAGTTCTGGCCCGTAGTGTCGGTGGTCGTCTTACCGGTTCCAGGGTCGATACCCGTGAGCGGCGTGCCTTCGGCGGACTTCGCCCAGGCGGAAATCTCGGCTGTAGTGGCTTGGCCCGGACGGTTCATGTTGAAATACCAGACCATGACACGCTGGAAGGTTTCGCTGGAACTGTTCGAAGTTCCTGGCTGGCTGTAGAGGTAGGCGCACCCGCTCTTGGGTAGCGGGGTATTCATTTCCGAGTCGAGCAGCTTGGCGTCGATCGTGCTGAACCAGTCCGGTTTGCCGACCCATGCCTGACCGAGTTCCTTCGCTGGGGGGCAAACCTTTGGGATGGGGTAGACGGTTGGCGTGGCCGTTGCAGACGGTGTCGCTGTGGCTCCTGCGGAGGTCGCTGATGGCCCCCACATCCTGAGGTCAGGGCCGCCATCGCGAAGATGGTTAGCGCGGCCGCAACGGAGCGGAAGATGCGCTTAGGCATGGTTGTTCCGTTCTGTAATGCTGCTGAAGGCCAGATTCTCACTAGTCCTCGGTCAGCGGATCGTGCGATTCCAGTTCTAGACACGAAGGCCCAGCCCGTAGCCCGCGCTGTCTGTCGTCGGTTGCGGCCATTTTGCTCCTTCTTGAATATTTGATGGCGGAGTTTTACCTGTGAAGCCGAAGCGGCCGAGGATCCAGCGGCCCCCAATAGATTTCCGTTGGATCCACGTCTCCTTCGAATCAGTTGTCGGTTAGAGGCGGTTCATGGAGTAGAGGCGGGTGCCTGAGCTGTCATATACCGTGGCGGCATCGTTGCCGTTGAACTCGACTTGGTATGAATCCTGGTTGGGTGGCTGCGAGACGACGAGTGAGTACCGTCCATTGGAGTCCTTCTTTTCTGATAATGAGCAGGACATGCCTCCGCCGATGTCCAGTGGCTTTCCGCCGGAGTAGAACATTCCCCGGCAGGGGCCGGCCTGATTAATGACTTTTGTGCCGCTTCCGTCGTCGGCGGACCAGTTCCCCGTCAGGTCGGGGGCGCTGCCGCAGGCCATTAGTGACGCCGATAGACCTACCAGGATCGTGGCCGCGTAGAGCGACCGGGACGTTTTGGTGAACTGGCGCATGGGTTGCCTCCCAATGGGCTAAGGCCTTCGTTCGGCCTGATGCCGAGGTTAGCGAGGCTTGCGTGGGTTCGGACAGGGCTCAGGGCGGCAGAACGGGCTGTTGTCACCGGAACTGGGGACAGGACGAGGGCCGCGCCTTTCCGCGGGAATGCTGCGCGTCACACTTGGTAGAACGTGTGCCTGACCCCAAACTGTTGTTCGTCGGAGCTGTCCGATCACAGAGGGGGACCACAGGTTGGATACAGTGCGTGCGGGAATCATTGATGACCACGAGGCGGTCAGGATTGGCTTCGCCTTGTCAGCGGGCCGGGAACCTCCTGGAAAGACGCCGCGTGTGACGGTCATCGGGGCCGCGCCCACCGTCGATGCCTTCCTGGGTGCCGGGCCTGGGATCTGCGACGTCGTCGCCCTAGACCTGTCCTTAGCTGACAGTTCCCGACCAGGAGATAACGTTGCGCGGCTTACGGCCGCGGGCTACAAAGTCCTTGTCTTCACTCTGGGCGATAACGTGCCGCAGATCCAGGACGCACTGGCGAACGGGGCCATGGGCGTGTCGCTGAAATCCGAACCCATCTCCGCGACGTTCGCGAAGCTCCGGCGCATCGCCGTCGGCGAGACGATCGACAGCCAGGAGCTCGCCGCGGCAATCGAGGTGGACGGCGAGTTTGTGGAGGCGAACCTGTCGGATCGCGAACGCGAATGCATCGCGCTCTATGCGGCAGGCCTGGGGCAGTACCAGGTGGCGTTCCGGATGGGTATAGCCGAAAGCACTGTCAAGAAGAACGTCGACCGGATCCGGGAGAAGTATGAGGCGGCAGGGCGCCCGGCGAACACCAAGATCGACCTCTACCGCCGGGCAGTCGAGGACGGTATCCTGCCCCCGTTGCTGCCGCTGCGGAAGCGCTGACTATGTTCAGGCAGAGGCAGAGGGGCGTCTCGGCATTGGACACGCACCGGCTGATGGGCCGCGGCATCGCAGCGTTTGCCCTTCTCCTGCTGCTGCAGGCCAGCGGATCAGTCATCAGTCAGGCTCCGTCCGCGGCGGACTGGTGGAATGTGCTGTTCTTGTGGTTGTTCCTGGCCCTGGTTGCGGCGTTTGTCGCTGCCTCGGTCAGGGGACTCGGGCTGGCTGTGATTGCAAACGCGCTGGCCGTTCTCGTCCTGGCCGGCCTGGCGTTGTGGCCGTTGGCTGTACCCGCTACTGTTCCTGAGAGCCTCGGGACGCCGTGGCTGTGGGCCATGATCAACGTCGGCGCCGCCTGGTGGGCCTTCGGTTCCGGAGCCCGCGCCGGGTGCCTGTACGCCCTGGTGATTGGCGCCGTCTTCATCGGTGTCCGCACCACACCCCAGGGCGGTTCGGCGCCCCTGCAGGTCGCTCTTGAAGACGCCCTGTTCGCCACGGTCCTCGGCCTGATCATCTGCGTCACGATCGGCATTCTCCGGCGCGCGGCCGCCCTGGCGGATGGCGCAGCGGATCTGGCGATTCACCAGTACAGGGAGGCGGCCGCCGCGACGGCGCTAAGCCACGAGCGTCTCCGCCTGGACGGGCTCCTGCATGACAGCGTCATGACAGCCCTGCTCACCGCCGCCCACGCCGGCTCCCCGGAAGAGCGCAGCGCCAGTGCCCGTCTGGCCGGCAGCGCCTTGGGTCGTCTCGAGCAGCAGGGGACAGACACCTCCGAAGCAGCCCCAGCCGCCCTCACCGAAATCGCGGCCCGTATCCGGTTCACCGTTGACGGGGGCATCGAGCATCCCACAGTGACCGTGACCTGCGAGTCGCCCGAACACCTCGTCTTGCCTGCCCACGTCGTGCGAGCAGTTTTTGAAGCGACCACCGAAGCGGTCCAGAACTCAACCCGACATTCCGGAGCCAGCCGCTGCGAGGTCCGGCTGACCGGCCACCGAGCCGGAGAGACCACCCGCGTGAACGTCTCCATCAAAGACAACGGCACCGGATTTGACCCGGCACTAGTCTCGGACCGGCGCTTGGGCATACGTGTCTCCATTGTCGGCCGGATGGAAGCCGCCGGAGGATCGGCCGCTATCCACTCCGCGCCTCGGGCCGGGACCGATGTGCGGCTGGCATGGCAAGGCGCGGCAGCATGATCCGCGCTATCTCGACCAAAATCATGACGCTCCTGTGTGCCGTATTCGTCGCCGTCCACATCACGTTGGGCCTGCTCGCCCTGGACCTGGTCTCTAGTCCGTGGCCGGTCTATCAGGGCATGTTGATCTATGTTGCCGCCATCGTCTTGGTCCTCATACCCCGCACGGGAAAACTCCCGATGCCCGCTGCGATCGCCGCCCTGCTTGCCGTCATATCAGTGAACATCCTGGTCAACAGTGTGCTGCCTCTGGACATATGGCCGGGATACGCCTCATGGAATCTGGCGGCCATATACACTCTGCTCGTGATCGTAAACATCCGGGGCAGGGTCCTGGTGTCCTGGATCGGGGTGCTCATCACGATGGCACAGACCATGCTCTGGGCCTCAGGGGCCACGATGGGTGTGGTCGGAGGGTTGATGCTGAACATCGCCACCATCGGCTGGGTGGCGGTCAGCACTGGCATCGGACATCTACTGCGCGGCAACGACCGCAAGGTCGGCCAGTACAAGGCTGATGCCCAGGCCGCCGCCGATTGGTACGCCGCCGAACAGGCCCTACATGTCGCACGGACCCAGTGGCTGGACCACGTCCGGCAGATCGCGGGCCCGGCCCTGGCCAGAATCGCCGACCCCAGCCACGCAATCACGGACACCGAGCGGCAGGAACTCCAGCTCGCAGAGGCCCAGTTCCGTGATGAAATCCGCGGCCGGGTCCTGGCGACGGCCGAGGTCGTGGACGCAGCCCGCAAAGCCCGCGAACGCGGAGTCACCGTCCAACTTTTGGATGACCGGCGCCAGGAACTGGCCCCCCGCATGCTTGCCGCCGTGTCCGAACGTGTTGTCAGCGTCCTCAACCAGGCCCGCAGCGGAACGGTCACCGCCCGTGCGAGACCTCAGGGAGGGGAGTTCGCCGTGACCATTTTCGCATCCACGCCGGAGGACCCGGACCACACGACGTTCGTGGAGTTCACGGACCGGTCGCCCGAACCCTAACGTGCCGCGGCTCAACGACGGCGAGTCGTAACGGAAATTCGGGGTGTACGCCCTTCCGGGGACAGTTCATCCCAAAAGGTGTTTTATCGCTTCAGCAGCCTCCTCCGATGTGCCTAACATCCACCAGGGATCACGGCCGGGCCAGGCGCCATGCCCGACCCCAAGGGACTGGCAAAACGTTCAGTCCTTCCAAGGCTGGAGGAAGTCCATGAACACCGTCGCAGTGCTTTGTTACATCGTGAACGCCGCAGTGTTCATCTTCGCGTTCACCCGGCCCACTGCCGCCTGGCTGACGGCCGATCGTAACCGTGGATTCTGGCTCACCACCCTGGCCGTCTCAGGATTCCTGGCGGTGCCCGGCATCATTGCCGACGTGGTTTTCTTCGTCGCAGTGCTGCCGCGGATGCTCTCCGGCGGCGGGGCCGCGGTTGAAGATGCGCGAGTCAGGCCCAACACGTTCATCAAGAACTGATCGGAGCACACCGTGACGTACAACCCACTGACGATCACCGAACCCGGGGAGCCTGGGTCCTTCGCCTATCCCAGCCTGAACCGGGACCTCCGCCTGATCTGGGAGGACCTGGACGGGGACGTCATCGGCCCCATCCATGCCTCCGCCGCCGAGGTCCACATCTATGATCCGGGCCGGGGCCAGTACGTCAAAGTGTCCGCGGTAGACGAAGTTCGCATCGACTGCTACGTCACCAACGCACGCTTCGCGATGGTCTGCACCAACTACGACAAAGGCGGCGGCTGGGTCGGAGGCGGCGCCGCATTGCTCCTGAACGCCGGCAGCAAGCTGCTCGCCGCCAGCAGAAGCAGGCGCAAGGCTTTGGCCGGGCACCTGCGCTACCCGTGGATCGACCAGATCCTCTTCCAGCCCAAGCAGGGAATCCTCACCTCCGAAACTCTGCGGCTGGCCTTCAACTCCGAGGGTAACGCGATGTACGTGCAGCTGATCCTCGACAGAAGCACCGACACGGCGGCTCTCGCCCACGCCCTCATGGAACGCACGGTTGCCTACCGCAGGGCAGACACCAGTCCGATGGACGGTCAGGAAGCGGAGGCCCTCAACGCCCTCGTGGCCGCCGGACCGCTGCCCCCGCCCGAGAAAGGGATCATGGCCGCCTATGAATTCCCGGGCAGCTGGCCCGCAGGGGCTGGCGCCAAGTATGCGCCTCCCGCGCTACCGGTCACAGATCCGGTCATGCCGCCCCGCAGAACAATCCCAGAAGTAGCTAGTTCGTCCCCACCTGAAAGGTCGTTCCCGTGAACCTCAAAGTAATCCTCACCGTCATCGGCGGCATCCTGGTCGGCATCGGCGTGATCAAGATGTCCGTCATTGGCTACTACCCCCGCGAAGCACCTTTGTTCATCGGCATCCTCATCGTCGGCGGAATCTGCGCGTTCGTCGCACAAAAGCTGCCCTCAAAATAGCCACCGCGTCCGCTCATAACCTGAGGATCTCCATGAATCACACGACCACCAGACTGCGCCGGCCAACGCGCCTTCCGGCTCTGGCAGCCCTGCTAACTCTGGCAGCCACGACCTCCCTGACAGGCTGCTCCAACGCCGGCGCCACCACCTGCGATCAGTACGCCGCGAAATCCCGCAGCGAACGGTCTGCAACGGAGAAGGCACTTCTGGAAGCACACGACCTCGAACCGATGGCACTCGGGAACTCCCTTGGTGTCGTCACAGCCATCAACTCGTACTGCGGCATGAACGGCATCCAGGACAAGGAGACCCCGAAAAAGAACGGGGGCAGTCCAATCGAGAGTGCCGTCAACTGGTCAGCCAAGAGTTGGTGACCATGTGACCCGCGCTCGTCCACTCGCATCGGCGAGCATGAAGGGGACTTGCCTGAATGGCAGGCGCCGCATGCAGCCCAGTTCAACACCGGCAGCCATACCAAAGACCACATTGTCGATCAGATTTGAAGAGGCAGCCCTGAATCGGAGAAATGCCTTCGCTGCGCGGCAGACTCTGCCGGGGCAGGCGGTCGTGAATTGCCCGTCCGGGCCACGCGGGCACGGGACCCCAGCGTCGCTGACCGGAAAGCCCCATTACTTGGGAATCATGGACGGCTCTGAATTTTCCATCTCGGTCTGTGACACTCCAGAAAAACCGCAGGTCACATCGTGGACGGGGCTCATGATGCCGCTATATTCTTGGCCCACTCTCATGGGGGCGGTGGCAGCCAAACGGCTACCACCCGGAGGTGGCTGTCTAGCCACATTTAGTGACTGGACTATGCGTGCGTAATTACAGTGTCTTCAGATCCATCGCTGGCGTGTTGGCCGTCATGATGCTGATCGGCGGGTATCTACAGTTCCCCAGTGGATCGGCGACGGCGGCTACGTCGCTTTCTCCGGTGCCGGTGCCGACGGTCACGGGAACGGCGAAGGTCGGTTCGACCCTGACCGCGGTCCCGGGGACCTGGGGCCCGGCCCCGGTGACCCTGGCCTACCAGTGGAGGGCCGGCGGTGTCGCGATCCTCGCCGGCGTGAAGTCCACGTACGTTCCGGTCGCCGCCGACGCGGGCAAGACCCTGACCGTGACGGTGACCGGMACCAAGACCGGCTACGCTTCCACGGCCAAGACTTCCGCGGCCACCGCCGCGGTCGTGCCGGTGTTGTCTCCGGCTCCGGTGCCSACGGTCACGGGAACGGCGAAGGTCGGTTCGACCCTGACCGCGGTCCCGGGGACCTGGGGCCCGGCCCCGGTGACCCTGGCCTACCAGTGGAGGGCCGGCGGTGTCGCGATYCTCGCCGGCGTGAAGTCCACGTA
>NZ_JBFTNJ010000030.1:0-37432 GCF_056397425.1 Arthrobacter sp. 05N33_2 | reverse complement strand
ATCAAGCGACGCGGGGTGGAGCAGTTCGGTAGCTCGCTGGGCTCATAACCCAGAGGTCACAGGTTCAAATCCTGTCCCCGCAACTGGAGAAAGGGTCCGGAACACTGGAAACAGTGTTCCGGACCTTTCGCTTTAAGTCCGCGGTGGCGGGCAACGCCGGCGGCGCCCCCGTGCCGGCTCTCAGCCGTCCTTGAGCCGCTGATAGGTTGCCAGCGCCCGCGCCCRGGACTCGGCAAGGTCCACGATCGGTGCAGGGTAGCCGGGGGCGGCGCTGTCGGCCTTCCAGGGCTCGTGGACGGTTTTGTCATCCAGCGCGGCGAGCTCGGGAATGTACCCGCGCAGGTAACGACCGGCGGCGTCGAACTTCTTGCTCTGCGTGACCGGGTTGAAGATCCGGAAGTACGGCGACGCGTCGGCACCCGAGCCCGCCACCCACTGCCAGTTGGCCGGATTGCTCGCGGCATCGGCGTCCACCAGCGTGTCCCAGAACCAGGCCTCGCCCAGCCGCCAGTCGGCCAGCAGGTTCTTTACCAGGAAGGACGCGGCCGCCATCCGCACGCGGTTGTGCATCCAGCCCGTCTGCCAGAGCTGGCGCATGCCCGCGTCCACCATCGGGTAGCCCGTACGGCCCTGCTGCCAGGCCTGGAGCTCGTCGCCCGACGCCGGCTGCCACTGAAAGCGGTCGAACTCCGGCCGGTAGTTCTGTGTCGCCAGATCCGGATTCTCGTACAGCAGCTGCCAGCAGAATTCCCGCCAGCCAAGTTCGGAACGGWAGATCCCGACGTCGGCCGGCGCCCCCGCCGCAAAGCTGTGGCGCAGCGTGTGCCAGATCCGGAAGGGGCTGATTTCGCCAAAGCGCAGATGCGGGGAGAGCCGGCTGGTGCCCTCGACGCCCGGGACGTCGCGGCCGGTGCCGTACTCTGCGGCCGGGCCGTCCACGAAGTCCTCGAGGCGGCTGAGGGCGCCGGCTTCTCCCGGCGTCCAGGTGTCGGCCAGCCCCAGGCTCCAGTCCGGGCTCCGGGGGAGCAGGCCCCAGCTTTCGAGCGGTTCGCTCGCCGGCAGGCCGCCGCTCTGGGTGCGTGCAGGGCCCGGCAGCTGGTCCGGAGCCGCCAGCGGCTGCCGGGGCTCGGCATCGGCCAGGCAGGCCTTCCAGAACGGCGTGAAGACCTTGTAGGGGCCCCCGCCGCCGGTGCGCACGGTCCACGGCTCGAACATGAGGTTCGCCTGGAAGCTCGTGGCGTTGAGGCCCTCCCCGCCGGCCCAGCTCTTCAGGCCGGCGTCGACGGCGCGTTCAGGGCCGCCGTAGCGGCGGTTCCACAGCAGGGCGTCTGCCGACGTTTCCACCGCGAGGTCCTGGATGACCCGGGCGGCGGGGCCGCGGCGGAGCACCAGCCGCGAGCCAGTGGCCTCCAGCGCGGCGGCCAGGCCGGCCAGGGAATGGTGGAGCCACCACTTCACCGCGCCACCCAGCGGCCGGATGCCGGGTGACTCCTCGTCCAGGACATAGACGACGGTCAGGGGTTGGTGCAGGGCAGCGGCCTCCGCCAGAGCCGGATTGTCATCCAGCCGGAGGTCATCACGGAGCCACACAAGGGTCGCAGACATGGATCCACGGTACACGCGCACCCGCCGCCGCGGGCGCCTGTGCGGTGAGACATGGGGCCATGCAGGGCACAACGAGGGCCGGGCCCCGGCGGGCGATCCTGAGGTGTCAGGTTCGTCCGCCGGAGCCCGGCCCCGGGCCCGAAGCGTGCAGCAGTCCTGCGGAAGCGCCGGACCGGCGGGTCAGAGCTTGTCGAAGTCGGCCTCCTCGACCGTGGAACCGGACTCGGCGCTCTTTTCGCCGGTGCCGATGGCAGCGGGGGCGCCGCCGGACTTCAGCGCTGCCAGCCGGGCTTCGATCTCGGTCTGCTCGCCAAGATCTTCCAGCGAATTGAACTGGGCGTCCAGGCTCGACTCGGCGAGCTCCTGCTGGCCGCGGACCTTGGCTTCCTCGCGGCGGATCTTCTGTTCGAAGCGGCCCACCTCGGAGGTGGGGTCCATGATGTTGATGCTCTTGAGGGCGTCGTGGACCTGGCTCTGGGCCTGCACGGTCTTGGACCGGGCCACCAGCTCATTGCGCTTGCTGGTCAGTTCGTTGAGCTTGCCCTTCATCTGGTCGAGGCCGTGCTTGAGCTTGTCCACCACCTCGGTCTGGGACGCGATGCTCGGCTCGGCGGCCTTGGCCTCGTTCTCGGAACCCATCTGGCGCTGCAGGGCCACCTTGGCCAGGTTGTCGAACTTCTCGGCATCGCCGACGTCGCCCTTCGCCCGGTATTCGTCGGCCTTGCGCGAGGCTGCGAGGGCCTTTCTGCCCCAGTCCTGGGCGTTGCGGACGTCCTCGTTGTAGTCGTCCTGGAGCATGCGCAGGTTGCCGATGGTCTGGGCCACGGCGGACTCCGCCTCCGCGATGTTGTTCGTGTAGTCACGGACCATCTGGTCCAGCATTTTCTGCGGATCTTCGGCCTGGTCCAGCAGCGAATTGATGTTTGCCTTCGCCAGCTGCGCCATGCGGCCGAAAATGGACTGCTTAACCATGGTGTTACCTTTCGTCCTGCTCCGTTGTCTCACTGATTCCAGTGATCGATGATGTATCGCATCTATCCGCTGTCCGGGCCCGTGCGGCCGGCGCGTGGTCTGTCGAGTTTCCTGCTACTGCTTTCCCACTGTGTCCCCTGCGGGGTGGCGAACAGGCTAGAAACTTCCGGAGTCCCCGCCACCGAAGTCTCCGCCGCCGCCAAAGTCGCCGCCGCCCCAGCCGCCGCCGGAGTCATCGCCGCCTCCGCCGCCCCAGCCGCCTCCGCCGCCGCCCCAGCCTCCGCCGCCTCCGCCGTGGAGGATCGAGTTGATGAGGATTCCGCCGAGGATCGCGCCGCCGAGGCCGCCCCCGCCGCTGCCGCCGAACATGCCGCCCCGACCGTAGCCTTGGCCCTGGTTGGCGTAGCCGCCGAATTGGTCGACGTCGGACTGGGCCAGCTGCGCGGCCTGTGCCGCCAGCGCGTAGGCCTGCTGTGCGTACTGCAAGGCCGTGACGGGGTCGGTGCGGGAAATGGAGAGCGCGTAGTCCAGGTTCCGCTGGGCTTCCGCCAGGCGTGTGCGCGCATCGGTGCCTACGCCGCCGCGGCGGGCGGTGATGTAGTCCGACGTCGCGCTGATCTGGGCCTGGGCCGACATGATGCTCTGCTGCAGTGAGGCCTGGGCCCGGCGCGCCTGGTCCTGCTGGTCGCGGATTCCGGCCAGGGACTGGTCGAGTGCCTGGTGGGCCGTGACGACCCGTTCCAGCGTCGCGATCGGATCAATCTTGCCGCCCTGGATTTCCGTTTTGACCTGGGCGAGCGCGGCTTCCGCCGCAGCCACGGGGCCGGCAAGTTCCGGATGGGCGCCGGACTGGATCATCGCCTTCGCCTGGGCCAGGTCCTGCGCGGTATCGACGACGGCGGCTTCGAGGCTGTTGCGTGCCCCGTCGAGGCTGCCGGCCACCTTGGTGATGGCGCCGATCAGCACGTTCGTCTGGTGCAGGCTCTCCTCGGCGGCGCGGACGGCGACCGCGGCGAGGCTGCTTTCACCCGCGGCGAGCTTTTCCTGCGCCGCCGTGGAGGCATTCTGCACGAAGTCGAGACGTTCCTTGGCCTGTTTGATGTTGTCCGCGACCTGGACCAGGGCGCTCTCGGCGTACTTGGCCCGCAGATCGGTCAGTGACTGTTCGGCGGCGGCAAGCTTTGCCTGGGCGTCCGCGGCGCCGGCGCCGACGGCGGCGAGGGCCTGCGGGGCGTTCTTTTCCAGCTCCCGGAGGGAATCGAAATCGGCTTTCTGTTCCTGCAGCGATGCCAGCGCGGCTTCGGAGCGGCCGATGATTTCAACGAGCCAGCTCCGTTGCTGCTCCTCGGTGTCGGGGATGTGGTCGTCAAGCTGCTGCTGCAGCTTGAACGATTCCGTCATGTGGCCCTTGGCCTCCTGCAGAGCCTTGGTGAAATTGCCCACCGCGGCGTCCCCGTATTGGGCCTGGGCGAATCCCAGCTCCTGCTCGCTGGACTTGATGGCGTCATCGGCCTCGATCAGCAGCGAATCGCTCTTCCGGCGCAGCTCGGCCACGCTGAGCCCCGCCAGCGGGTCCGGCTGCCCGCCCTGGGCCCCGGCTGACGCCCCCGAACTTTGCAGGGCCTTCTTCCGGCGGCTGCGCAGGTACAGATACGTTCCCGCACCGCCCACAGCCACGACGCCGACTCCCACGAGGACGGCGCTGCCCGCTCCGGCGCCGGACGGCACCGTTCCGCTGCCGCCGCCCGCCGCGTCGCCCACCGCAGCGGCCGTGTCAATGGCTGCCTGGGCGAAGTCGCGCTTTCCGCCGGCCAGGTTCGGCACGATGGCGTTCTGGACGATGGTGGACGTCTTGGGATAGATGGCGCTGGCCGAGCTGGGGGAGAAGTAGTACTTGCCGTCGTCGGACATGGTCAGGATGACGTCGGCCTTGCCCATGCCCTTGTTGGTCGCGACGGCCTGGGCCCACGCCTTGGGTTCGGCCGGATTCTCGAACGTCTTTGCCGTGATGACGTAGAGGTTGTACTTGTGGTCCTTGAGGAGCTTCTGGATGGCGTCCTGGACTTCGGCCTTGCGGCTGCCGAGCACGTTCGCGCTGTCCACGATGTTCTGCCCGGACGGAATGGCCACCGGATCTTCGGCGAGGGCCGGAGCGGCGGGGAGCGCCAGCAATCCAGCGACGCCAAGGACGGCGAGGAAACGATTCAACTTAGACCGCATGTGCAACCCTTCAGCACTTCTGGGACCGGTTCGGTCGAACCAGCCGTCACAGAAAGCAGCAGCGCCCCCACGCAGATGTAAAGCCGCAGGTCGCTGTGGCATTTCCATTTGATTCTATGGTGCACCCAAAAGGCAGTCCACCTAGGGGAATATGCCACCAGCGAAACGGGCTTAAACTGGGAAACACGGGCCCGCAGGCCGCAAACTGTCCGTTCAGGAACCTCCCAGCAAATGTCCGCTCTAGTGTCAGCCTGAGCGTTCATAGTTATAGGCAGACGAGGACGAAAGGAAGTCTCATGACTGAGAACCCAGTGCCGGGTGTGTCACCGGAGCCGACACAACAGAACCAGGAACCGGCGGGAGTGCGGGAGGGCTCGCCGGAGCAGCCGCATGCCGGCCGCGCGCCTGAGGCGGCACCGGGAAGTCCGGCATCCGAAAGCACGACGTCCGAAAACTCAGTAGCCGGAAGCCCGGCGCCCGAGAACCCGACCCTCCGGCTGGACCGCGCCGAGGACGGCGCGCCGCGTCCGGTGTACCAGCAGCACCAGCCCTCCGCCGCGGATACCCAGCAGATCGGCGCCCCGGCCCAGCAAACCGGCCCGTACGGCGGGTTCTCCCAGTCCGGCCAGGGCCAGCCCGCCCAGCCCGGCCACCCGCCCTACGGCCAGTCCCAGCAAACCCCGTACGGGCAGTCGCCGCAAACCCAGTACGGCCAGGCCCACTACGGCGCCAACCCTTACGGCGGCCAGCCGCAGCCGGGTCCGTCCTACCCTTCCGGCCCCGGCTTTGCGAACGACCCGGCGCACGCCCCCAAACGCAAGGCGGCATTCGGCGTCCCCACCCTCGTGGCCAGCATCGTGGCCGCCGGCCTGATCGGCGGCRGCGTGGTGGCCGGCAGCAACGCCCTGCTGGGCGATCGCCTTTCCCCGTCCGCCGCGAGCAACACGAGCCAGGCCGGTCCGGTGATCGTCAACAACAGGGAAGACGTCAACGCCATCAGCGCCGCCGCGCTCAAGGCTTCCCCCAGTGTGGTGACCATCAAAGCGACCAGCGGCAGCGACGGCGGCACCGGCAGCGGGATCATCCTCGACACCCAGGGCCATGTGCTGACCAACACCCACGTGGTGACGCTCGACGGCAAGGCCGCGAACGCCACCATGGAGGTCCGGACGAGCGACGGCAAGGTCTACTCCGCGAAGATCGTCGGTACCGACCCGCTTTCCGACCTCGCCGTGATCAAGATCGACAACCCCTCGGGACTGGTCCCGGCAACTCTCGGTGACTCGGGCAAGCTGAACGTCGGTGACACCGCCGTCGCCATTGGATCGCCGCTGGGACTTACCGGCACAGTCACGGACGGTATCGTCTCAACCCTGAACCGGACCATCAGCGTGGCATCCTCGGCTGCGCCGAAGGGCGGTGCGGACAACTCCCAGGGCGGTGACCAGGGCTTCCAGTTCGCGCCCCCCGGCGGCGGCGAGACTCCGAGCACCGCGGATCAGGGATCCATCTCGATCAACGTCATCCAGACGGACGCGGCCATCAACCCGGGTAACTCCGGCGGCGCGCTGGTGAACACCAAGGGCGAAATCATTGGCGTCAACGTCGCGATCGCCTCCGCCGGCGGCGACGCGGCCAGCGGAAGCAGCAGCGGCAACATCGGCGTGGGCTTCAGCATCCCCATCAACAACGCCAAGCGCGTGGCCCAGGAGATCATCAGCGCCGGCAAAGCCACCCACGGGCAGTTCGGGGTCAGCGTGAAGCCCAAGGCCGCAGGCTCGTCCTCCTCCGGGTTCTCGGTGGGCGCGGAGGTCGCGACCGTCGAGTCCGGCTCAGCCGCAGACAAGGCCGGCATCAAGGTCGGCGACGTCGTGACGAAGTTCCAGAACCTGACCATCAGCGATCCCAACCAGCTGACCGCGGCGGTGCGGGAACAGGCCGCCGGGGCCACGGTCAAGGTGACGGTGCTGCGCGGCGGCCAGCTCAAGGACGTCGACGTGACGCTCGGCGCCGCAGCCGAGCAGTAGAGCTGGGCGAAAGCAAACAGCGCAGCTGTAAATCAAGGCAGCAGCAAACAGGCCGGGCGGCACCGAAAAGGTGCGGCCCGGCCTTTGCCGTCCCGGGCCAGTTCACTGACACAGACCTTAACCCTGGCCGCGCTGCCCGGCGGCTATATGGTTAGCTAGGAACAGCCCGGCTGCCGGGCATTCCGTGGCCATGACCCCGTCAGGGGCGGCTGTCCACCCGCATGGAAGGCTGCTGTAGACACAGTGGAAGAAACTCTGAAAATCATTGTGCTGGTCAAGCACGTCCCGGATGCGCAGTTCGACCGCCACCTCACAGGTGAGGCCAACACGGTGGACCGCTCCGAAAGCATCCTGTCCGAACTGGATGAATACGCACTGGAAGCTGCGCTGCAGCTGACCGAGGCCCGCGGCGGAGAAGCGGCCGGCAACAAGGTCATTGCGCTGAGCATGGGCCCGGCCGGGGCAGTAAATGCGGTGAAGAAGTCCCTCCAGATCGGCGCCACGGAAGGCGTGCACCTCAGCGATGAGGCCCTGGCCGGTTCGGATGCCGCAGCCACGTCGCTGGCGCTGGCCGCCGCGATCCGCCACCTGGGCGCGGACGTCCCCGCGGACCTCATCCTCACCGGAATGGCCTCCACGGACGGCGAGACCTCGCTGGTCCCGGCACAGCTCGCTGAGCGCCTGGGCCTCCCACAGGTAACCTTCGCCGCGTCCCTCGAGCTCGACGCCGGCAAGCTCACCGCCCGCCGCGACGGCGACACCCACGCGGACACCATCGAGGCCACACTGCCGGCCGTCGTTTCCGTCACCGACCAGATCAATGATCCGCGGTACCCGAACTTCAAGGGCATCATGGCGGCAAAGAAGAAAACCATCACCACCTTGAGCCTTGCCGACATCGGCGTGGACGCGGCCCAGGTGGGCCAGACCGGTTCCTGGACCGCCGTCGAGACCGCAGAGGCCCGCCCGCCGCGGACGGCCGGCACCATCATTACCGACGAAGGCGACGCCGGCATCCAGCTGGTCGAGTTCCTGGCCGCCCAGAAGCTGCTCTAAAGGGGATTATCCGAACATGGCAAAAGTACTCGTTTTCATCGACAACCCCGGTGCGGCGCTGAAGAAGTCGAGCCTGGAACTGCTCACCATCGCCCGGTCCCTGGGCGAGACCGTCGCCGCCGTCAACGGCGAACTGCACGACGACGCCGCCTCGACCCTGGCCGCGTACGGCGCCCAGGCACTGTACCGCCCGTCCGCCACGGACCTCGACGACTACCTCGTCGGACCCAAGGCGGCATTCCTGGCCGCGGCCGCCGCCGCCGCCGGTGCGGGCGTGGTCCTGGCCGAGAACTCGGCCGAGGGCAAGGAAATCGCCGCCCGGCTCGGCATCAGGCTCGGCGCCGGCGTCATCACCGACGTCGTAGCCGTGGATCCCGACGGAACGGCGCACAAGTCGGTCCTGGCCGGGTCCTACACCAGCGCCGCGAAGGCGGTGACACCCGTTTCCGTGCTGACCGTGAAGCCCAACAGCATCACGCCCGAGCCTGCGGTCACCGGCACGGCGCCGGAGAGCATCACTGTCCAGGTTCCTGACGTGACTGCGGCTGCCGCGCGGGTTACGGCGCGCACCGACAAGCCTGCCAGCGGACGCCCCGATCTGTCCGAGGCACGGATCGTCGTGGCCGGCGGCCGTGGCGTGGACGGCAACTTTGGTCCGCTGGAGGAACTCGCCGACGCCCTCGGCGCAGCCATCGGAGCCTCGCGGGCTGCCACGGACGCCGGCTGGATCGGCCACGACGCGCAGATCGGCCAGACCGGCAAGACCGTCGCACCGCAGCTCTACATCTCCGCGGGCATTTCCGGAGCCATCCAGCAGAAGGCAGGCATGCAGACCGCGAAGGTGATCGTGGCCGTGAACAAGGACGCCGAATCGCCGGTTTTCGAGATCGCGGACTTCGGCATTGTGGGCGACCTCTTCCAGGTCCTGCCGCAGGCCACCGCCGAAATCAAGAAGCGCAGAGGCTGACCGCATGAGCACCACCGCCGTCCCGGCACAAAGCCCGTTCGACCCGGAGACCACCCGGATTGAGCGGGTGCTTTGTTTCACGGCCCACCCGGACGACATCGATTTCGGCGCAGCCGGCACGGTTGCAGCCTGGACCGCCGCCGGAGTCCAGGTCAGCTACTGCATCATGACCGACGGCGACGCCGGCGGCTTTGATCCGGAGCAGCGCGAGGAAATTGTGCGGCTGCGCGTTGCGGAGCAGCAGCGCGCCGCCGCCCTGGTCGGCGTCACGGACATCCATTACCTGCACCAGCGTGACGGCTACCTCGAACCCTCGCATGAGGTGATGCGCGAGGTGGTGCGCCTGATCCGGCAGCTCCGGCCCGACGTCGTGCTCTCCATGCATCCGGAACGCAACTGGAACCGGATCCAGAAGAGCCATCCGGATCATCTCGCCGTGGGGGAGGCGGTGACCCGCGCCGTGTACCCCGCGCTGGAAAACCCGTTCGCATACCCGGAACTGGCCGAGTCCGGGCTGGAGGCCTACAAATTGCCCTGGCTGTGGCTCTTCGCCGGGCCGGAAGAGCGCGAAAACCACTTCGTGGACGTCACCGGGCATGTGGAGAGCAAGCTGGCCGCCATCCACATCCACGTCAGCCAGCACCCCGACGTCGACGCCATGGAGCGCACGGTCCGCGCCCTCATGCTCGGCACCGGGGCCCGGGCCGGACTTCCCGCCGGGCGCAGCGCCGAGGCCTTCCATGTCGTAACAGTCAACGGCCAGGGGACCATCGCCGGTTTCTAGTGTTGCTGCAGCACAACCTCTGCCATATGCTGGCCTCTGTTTAAATCATATTTATTGATGGAAGGCAGACTTTGATGGCGAAGACTGCGCAACACCCCGTTCTTGTGATCATGGGCGTCTCCGGATCCGGCAAATCAACTGTCGCGGGACTTCTGGCCGGCAGGCTGGGCTGGGACCTGGCCGAGGGCGACGACCTGCACCCCGAATCAAACGTGGCAAAGATGCACGCAGGACAGCCGCTGACCGACGAGGACCGGTGGCCTTGGCTCGAAAGCATTGCGGACTGGATCCGGGCCCACACCGGCGCCGGGAATCCCGGCGTCGTGACCTGTTCGGCGCTGAAGAAGCGCTACCGGGACGTTCTGCGCGGCGAAGGGGTGGTTTTCGTGTTCCTCGAGGGATCACGGGACAAGATCTCCGACCGGCTGGCCTCCCGCCACGGGCACTTCATGCCCCCGGCCCTGCTGGAGTCCCAGTTCGACGCGCTCGAAGCCCCCACGGCAGACGAAAACTTCATCTCCCTGTCCGTCTCCGCAACGCCGGCGGAAGAAGCGCAGGAAATCATCACCCGACTTAATCTCGACGCCGCCGACGCCAGGCCCTGAGCCTTCCCGCGTTTCGCCGCGACCAAGGAATTTTTTGTGAAATCACTGATAGCAATGCAGCTTCCGGCTGCCGTTGAGGCCGGGACCGGCGTCAATACCCAACTACTGATCATCGCGGGTCTGGGCATCGCCCTGCTCGTGGTCCTGATCGCCAAATTCAAGTTCCATCCCTTCCTGGCCCTGATTCTGGGGTCAGGATTCGTCGGCCTCGCTGCCGGTGTGGAACCGGCCAAGGTGATCATCAACTTCGAGGACGGCGTGGGCGGCGTCCTGAAGGAAGTCGGTCTGTTGGTCGCCCTCGGCGCGATGCTGGGCAAGCTGCTAGCGGACTCCGGCGGCGCGAACCGGGTGGTCGACACCCTCCTGGCAAAGGCCACCGGAAACAAGCTGGTCTGGTCCATCACGCTCGTAGCCGTGATCATCGGCCTGCCGATGTTCTTCGAGATCGGGCTCGTCCTGCTGCTGCCGGTGATCGTCCTGGTCACGCAGCGCTCCAAGATGCCCCTGATGCGCATCGCCATCCCGGCGCTGGCCGGCCTGTCCGTGCTGCACGGGCTGGTGCCGCCGCACCCGGGACCGCTGATCGCGATCAGCGCCGTCAAGGCTGAACTGGGCACCACCCTGGCCCTCGGCATCCTCATCGCCGTCCCCACGGTGATTATCTGCGGCCCGCTCTTCTCCCGCCTGGCGGCCCGGTGGGTCCCGGTGGGTGCCCCCGCCGTGGCCGGCGGCGTCGATACCGTGCACGGCGCGGACATGGAGGGCGTCAAGCGCCCGCCGAACTTCACCGTCACGCTGTTGACCATCATCTTCCCGGTGGTCCTCATGCTGCTCAGGGCCGTTGTGGACATCATCTGGCCGGACCCCAAGACGGCCCCCGCGATCCGGATGTTCTTCGACTTCGTCGGGCAGCCGCTGGTGGCGATGACCCTGGCCGTCCTGCTGGCCATGGTGACCTTCGGCTACGCCGTGGGCCTCAACGGCGCCAAGATTACGAGCAAGATCGCTGCCAGCCTGGGCCCGATCGCGGGGATCATCCTGATTGTCGGCGCAGGCGGCGGCTTCAAGCAGACGCTGATTGGCGCCGGCGTGGGTGACTCGGTGAAGGCCTGGGCCGAGGGGACCAACATGTCCGTGCTGGTGCTCGGCTTCATCGTGGCCGTTGCCCTGCGCCTGGCGACAGGCTCAGCCACCGTCGCCACCGTGACGGCCGCCGGCATCGTGGCACCGCTGGCCAGCTCGCTGTCGCCGACGCACGCCGCCCTCCTGGCCCTCGCGATCGGCGCGGGCTCGCTGTTCTTCTCGCACGTGAATGACGCCGGGTTCTGGCTCGTCAAGGAGCTGTTCGGACTCACTGTGGGCCAGACCTTCAAGACCTGGTCCGTCATGGAAACCCTGATCTCCGTGGTGAGCTTCGGCCTGGTCATGCTGCTCTCGCTGGTCATTTAGCCGGGCGGGAAGCCGGCTTGCCGGGACGTCCGCCGGCCACAGCACAAAGCCGCCCGGGCCTTGAGTCCTTCTACGGAAGGAGCCAAGGCCCGGGCGGCTTTGTGTGTGCGGGTGGCTTGCTGTCTCCTGCGGGTGGCTAGGCGTCCAGCGGTGCGGCGGCGACGGTCGGCAGGGTAGGCGACGCGGATCCGCCTTCGGGCTCCACGGTGATGCCCAGCGCGGCCGCGGAACCGATGCCCTTGACCACCGCGGGCTTGGACAGGGCTTCAGCGTCCATGAGGCCCTGCGAGACCGGGGCCGAGCCGTCCTTGGGGATCAGCCACATCTGGTAGACCTTGCCCACGGGCGGGGCCGGGACGCCGTTCATTTTGACGACGGCGGCATCCTTGGACGGGGAAATCGACACGGTGGCGGTGCCGCCGCCGTTGACGTCGACAGTAGCCTGGCGGACGTCGCTGGCCTGCATCACCTGATTTAGGGGATCGTTCTGGTTGGCCACGTAGGCTCCGACGCCCACACCGCCCAGGGCGATCACGGCTGCTGCGGCGACGCCGATAAGCCAGTTCCGCATGCCCTGCGGGCGGCGGCGCTCTTCCCTGCGCTGGCGGGCCGCACCGAGTTCGTCGGTGGCGGGCAGCGCGGAGCCGTCACGTACCGGATGCGGCAGCACCGGCGTCGCTTGCGGACCCGTGCCGGGAAGCGGCACTGCGGCGGGGGACTGCGCTGCGGCCTGCTCTGCTGTCTGCGCAGGCAAGGATGACATGATCCGGTCCAGCAGCCCGGGCGGAGGCTCTTCCTCTGCGGTGAAGCTGGTGGCCAGGGTCTCCCGGGCCTGCCGGACCCGCTCGTTGAAGGCAGCCCTGTCTGCTGCCGGTGCGGAGGCGAGGAACTGCTCGATTGCGGCGCGTTCGGCGTCGTCCACGGCGTTGAGGGCATAGACCTCGGCAAGGTCCACCACGCGGCCGGACGACAGGTCGGTGGCGATCTCGGCGGTGAAGCCGCCGGGGAGGCGGTTGTTGTTCTCATGTGCGTTCATATCGGTCAATTCAGCTCACCCCCAAGCAGGTCTTCAGTCGGATGAGTCCATCGCGGATGCGGGACTTGATGGTAGGTACCGCGGCATTCAGCCGCTCGGCCACTTCCCGGTAGGTGAGGCCGCCGTAGTACGCCAGCCGGACGGACTCCTGCTGCGTATCGGTCAGCGTCTCCATGCACCGGACCACGGCCTCGGCCTCGAGCCGGCTGCCGACTTCGTCCGAGACGGAATCGTGGTCGATCTCCTGGCTGCTGGCACCGTATCTGGCTTCGCGGTCGGTGGCGGACTGCGAGGACCGGACCTTGTCAACGGCGCGTCGGTGCGAGATAGTCATGAGCCAGGCGAGCGGACTGCCGGCGGCGGGATTGAATTTGGCGGCGTTCTGCCAGACCTGCAGGAAGACTTCCTGGGTGGTGTCCTCACTGAGTTCGGTATCGATCAGGACCCGGCGTGCCATGCCGAAGACGCGCCTGGAGGTGAGGCTGTAAAATTCCGCGAACGCCGTCTGGTCGCCCTGGGCAATCAGTGCCAGCAGGCTGCTGAGCCGGCCGTTGATGTCGGCTGAGGTGTCCGCCGGTGCGGCGGCCTCGGGGTTCGGGGCATTCGGAGTTTCCATCACTCCCAAGCATAGGGCGCTTGCAGCCCAACGCGGGCCAATCGGTGCGGCATGCGTCGAGGGGCCGTCCCCTGCCACGCGGGCAGAGGATCTGTCCAGATGTACTGTTCTCACCTGCCGCTCCTCGCTCCCTTCCGTTTCTCCGCACTAGGCCCGGTAGACACAATGTGAGTGGGCGGATTGGTGTCCGCCTTCAGAAGTGATTCGGTGCGCCCCGGCATCTGGATGGGCGTGCTGCGCGGGAATTCTTTCCCGCGGGCCGCCCAGGGGGCCGCCGCACGTCCTGGCGGGCCTTCGCGGCGGACCGCTACAACTTGGCCCCTGCGAACCCGTTCTGGCGCCACGCCTCGTAGACGGCGATGGATGCCGCATTGGCCAGGTTCAGTGACCGGAGGGCTGGGAGCATCGGCAGGCGCACCCGGGACGTCACCCGGGGACTGTGTTTGACTTCCTCGGGCAGGCCTACGGATTCAGGACCAAACAGGAGGACGTCGCCGGCACGGTAGCGGATGTCTGTGTACGTGGTCTCGCCGTCGGAGGTGAAGGCAAATACCCGTTCCGGCTCGAGAGCGGCCCACGCCGCGTCGATGTCCGGGTGGACGGTCACGACGGCGAGGTCGTGGTAATCAAGGCCCGCCCGCCGGAGTTTGGCGTCGGAGAAGTCAAAGCCCAGGGGCTCCACCAGATGCAGTTCGGCCCCCGTAATGGCAGCCAGCCTGATGGCGTTTCCCGTATTGCCGGGGATTTCTGGGGTGTGGAAGAGGATGCGGAACACCGTCCCATCCTAGCGAGCCGCCGGCGTCGAACGCGCCTCGGGCCTTCCCTCCGCCGGGGCGCAGGGGAGCGCCCGGGCGGAATCTAGTGCATTCCGCGCAGCAGGCGGGCCAGCACGGGAACGTTGACGGTGTTGGGCGCCGGTCCCGAGCCGAGGAACAACTTCAGGCCGCGGGCCAGGCCCGCGGCGTTGACCACCTCGACAAGTCCCGAGCCTTCCCCGTACCCGCTTCCCTGGCCGCCGGGGGCGCGGCGGTGCCGGTCGATGACCGGTTGATGCAGATTGCCGTCCGTGCTGTGGACGACAATCCAGCCGGTGACATTGAGTTCGGGAAATATGTCCTGCATCCGGCGCACGATGTGGCCCAGCTGGGGCGGGGCGACGGAGCGTCCGCCGTGGGTCAACGTGCTGCCGTTCCATGCGTAGGCACCCGGCGGCAGCAGCATGGATCCGACAATCGCGAGACGGTACCCGGCAAGGACCGCGTGGTCGATGTGGCTGTTGTCCGCCGGGGACTGCAGCCCGTTGACAAGGCGCGCCGCCGGGATGGTGGTCAGGATCTGCCTGCTGATGAGCTGCACGGTGCGCATCTCGCGTTGGATCCGGGCTTCGGCGCCGAAGATGCCGCGCTTGCGGGGCATGCCGTGGACCTGCTGCCGGGCCACGCTGGCGGGAATCAGCGGCACTGCCGACCCGCCGTCAAACTGCTCGAACGGGGGRACGTAGACGGGTGGATCTGCGGCCGTATTCCGCGGCGTGTTCGGCCGGCGCACGTTGGCGGAGGCCCGGCTGCCCGCGGCGGGCGCGTCGAAGTGGGCGCCCTCATCGCCGGCGGGAGACGAATACGCGCCGCCGGATGCGCTGCCGTAGGAGCGGTCGTAGTCCGCGCGGCGCTTGGTGTCGATGAGGGTCTCGTACGCGAGCGTGACGCGCCGAAACGCTGCAGGGTCGCCGCCATGGTCCGGGTGGGCGGTCCGGGCGGCCTTGCGGTACGCGACTTTGATGTCCTTCTCCGTCGCCGTCACGGGGATCCCGAGGACCTGGTAATGYGAGCTGCTGCCCTGCGTCAAACAGAGATCCTTTTCGTTGATGGTGCCGGCGGTGGGAATGCCGGACCGTTCGTGGGCGTCCGGCGTGCCCAGTTTAACCGGCTGGAGGAATAACGACTGCGTGCACAGGGATGGTTCCCGGCGGCTGGCATAATTCAGCGCATGYTGATCGCCGTCGCCGTCAACCCGCGCGCATCCTTTGGCCGGGCGCGGCACGCCGGCCAGGACGCGGCGGCGTACTTCCGTGCAGCCGGGGCGGAGGTCCTGCTGCTGTGCGCGGACAGTTATGCCGGGCTCGCGCAGGCAGTTGAGGATGCGCTGGAGTCGGGCGTGGATGCCCTCGTGGTGGTGGGCGGCGACGGCATGGTCCACCTCGGGCTTAACGCGATAGCAGGTGCAGGTGCCGGAGCAGGTGCCGGTGCCCGCCGGCGGGTTCCACTGGGCATCATTCCCGCCGGGACGGGCAACGACACGGCCCGTTCGCTGGGCCTGCCGCTGCACGACCTCCCGGCGGCCTGTGAACGGGCCCTGGAGTCTTTGGCCGGCGGCGGCCGGATGATTGACGCCGGCAGGATCACCGCCGGAGGATCCTCCCGCTTGTTTGCGGGCGTGGTCTCGGCCGGGTTCGATGCCGCAGTCAATGAGCGGGCCAATGACTGGCGCTGGCCGCGCGGCAAGATCCGCTACCAGCTCGCCATGCTGCGGGAACTGGCGTCGTTCCGGGCCATCGATTACACGGTGACTGCCGACGGCGAGAAGTGGCAGCAGGGCGCCATGCTGATTTCCGTCGCCAACGGCCAGTCGATCGGCGGCGGGATGAGGATCGTCCCGGGAGCCGCCCTTGATGACGGCTACCTGGACCTCTTCATTGTCAACCGGCTGTCCCGGACCCGGCTGCTGGCCGTGTTTCCCAAGGTCTTTGCCGGCAAGCACGTGGGCCACCCCGCCGTGCAGCTTCGCCGGGTCCGCACCGTGGAACTGTCTGCCGGCAATATCGTGGCCTACGCCGACGGCGAGCGGATCGGGGCGCTCCCGATGACCATTGAGGTCGTTCCGCGGGCCGTTTGCGTCCTGGCGTAGTGGCGTGGCCCGGCGTCTTCGCCCAGCTGCCGGGACCAGTTGCCGGGACCCGCCGTCTGGCCTAGCTGCCTGGCGTCGCGGCCGGCACGGCCTTGCGCGGGGACAGCCTGTTCAGCGCCAGGGCACCCACGAGCAGCCCGAAGTCACGCAGAGCGACATCGTAGAAGCCGCCGAGGACGATCAGGTTGATGATGATGCCCAGCAGCCAGGCGGCCACGAGCACCGATCCGAAGCGCGGGCGCACCGCCACCGCCACGCCGGCGACGATTTCCACCACGCCAACGATGTACATGATCGTCTGGGCCGGCAGCGGGACCACCTGGGTCACCACGGGGGCCAGGTACATCGTCCAGTCGGTCAAGAGGTTCGTAAACTTGTCCAGGCCGAACAGGATCGGCGCAACCGTAAAGACGGTCCGCAGCAGCAGGAAGGCCTGACGGTCCGCCGTGAGCTGCTGTGCGGGAGTGGCGAGGGCTGGGGAAACTTTCATGGCATTGCTCCTTCTAAAAATGGATATCTCGATTTTAGAGGGCCTAGCAGTGATTAAGCAATGATTCTTGTTTTTAGAGATATTCTGGTGTCATGACCAAGCTTCCGTGGAACCACAGGCTGGCGGCGGTCGCGTCGCTGGGAGACGAGAGCCGCAGGAGGCTGTTTGACTTCGTCGCCTCAGCGGCAGATGCCGTTGGCCGGGACGATGCCGCGCAGGCCGTGGGCCTGGCGCGGAGCACTGCCTCGTTCCATCTGGACCGGCTCGTGAAAGACGGGCTGCTGGCCGTGGAGTTCCGCAAGCTCGGAGGGCGGGAGGGCCCGGGGTCCGGCCGGCCCGCCAAGCTGTACCGGGCCGCCGTGGATGAGGTCGCGGCCTCGGTGCCCGATCGCCACTATGATCTCGCCGCCGAGCTGCTGGTGTCCGCGATCGAGGACGCAACCAGCGGCGGCGGTTCGCCGCGGGAAGCCCTGCTTCGGGCTGCCCGCACCCGGGGGCAGTCGGCGGGTGAGTCGGCAGCCCGCGCAGCCGGCCGCGAGCCGGCGGGGGCCACCGGGGCGGGGCCTGCGGACTCCGCCGGCAGCCCCGATGGCGCCGGCCCGTTCGAGGACTTCCTGGCGGGGCAGGGCTATTGCCCGGCGGACGACGGCGGCGGGGGACTGGTGCTGCTGAACTGCCCGTTCCATCGCCTCGCCGCCGGGCACGCAGACGTGGTGTGTGCCATGAACGGAGCCTTTCTCGGCGGGGCCTCAATGGCCCTGGGGATCGAACCGGGCCGGATCGAAGCGCTCGCCATCGAAGATCTCAGGGAGCAGGGCGGCGCGCGGCCCGGGCAGTGCTGTGCCCGTATTCTTCCATCGTGACCGGACTGCCTGCGTGAGCCTGCCTGCCTGAAGCGGCGGCGGGCGGCCCGGCTTGGGCCCTGCCGCTGGGGTGGCCGGCGTTGCGGGCCTGGCCCTTGATTCCGGTCAGCAGCACGCCGGCGATCACCAGGAGGCCGCCTACGATCTGCACGAGGGTGAGCGGGGTCCCGAACAGCACGGTGATGATCGCGGTGAAGACCACCATCAGGTTGAGGTAGTTTCCGGCGGTCCCGGACGGGGTGGTTTTCAGTGCCAGGTTCCAGAGGAGATAGGAACCAAGGGACGGGAACAGGGCGATATACGCCATCGACCAGCCTTCGGCCGCGGTATCGGGAAACCGCACGTTCATGGCGAGAGCAAACGGCGCCAGCGTCACGGTTGCGATCACCACCTGCACCGCTGTGGCCGCGATGGGCGGCACATCCAGCCGGCGGGCAACGATGGTGTAGAAGCCCCAGACGATGATCGCGCCAATCATCATGAGCTCACCGGTGTTGATGGCGAGGCCGACCACGCGGGCCAGCTCGCCCTGGGTCAGGACCAGCAGCCCACCCAGCAGGCCAAGGCAGATGCCGAGCCAGCCCAGCCGTGTGGTCTTCTCACCGAGCAGGACGATCGCCATGACCACAATGAGGGCCGGGTTTGCGGCCGTCACCAGCGAGGCGTTCATCGCGGACGTGAATCCGAGCGCGCCGTAGAGCAGCAGTGTGTAGCCGCTCATGCCCAGGACACTCAGCAGCAGAAGCACGGGCCAGCGGCGCAGCACCGCGCCCCAGTCGGGCCGTTCAATGAGGTGGGCCAGGATCAGCAGCGGCACGGCGGCCAGGCTCCAGCGCCAGAAGGTCAGGTCCAGCGGTGTCATTGAGGCTCTGGCGGTCTGTCCGACGACGAAATTGCCGGACCAGAACAAGGTGGCCAGCACAAGGCAGAGTGGCGCTTTCACCGCTTGAATGTACACCAGCCCCGGGTGCTTCACTGTGCCCTTCACTGTGCCTCCGGCCGGTGCCTTCGCCCTGACACTGTGCCTCTGCCCTGAGACTGTGCCTTCGCCCTGGCACCGCGGCAGCCCGGGCGCACGCAGGTAGAATTGGGCTGTGCCTGTCTACCTCGATCACGCCGCCACCACCACCCTCGCCCCGGAAGCGCTGGCCGCGCTGACGCGCGAACTGGCCCGGACCGGCAACCCGTCCTCGCTGCATGGATCGGGCCGCCGTGCCCGGCGCTCCGTGGAGGACGCGCGGGAAGTACTCGCGGCGGCCGCCGGCGCCCATCCCTCGGAGGTCATCTTCACCTCCGGCGGGACCGAGGCGGACAACCTGGCGGTCAAGGGCCTGTACTGGGCCCGCCGTGCCGAGGACCCGGCGCGGACCCGCATCCTCTGTTCCGCCGTCGAACACCACGCGGTGCTGGACACCGTCGAATGGCTCGAACGGCATGAAGGCGCTGACGTGTGCTGGCTCCCCGTGGATGAGGCGGGCGTCGTGGACCTGGCCGTGCTCGAAGCCGAGCTGTCCCGGGATCCGGGCTCGATCGCACTGGTGAGCGTCATGTGGGCCAACAACGAGGTCGGCACCATCCAGCCCGTCGCCCGGGTTGTGGAACTGGCACACGCCGCCGGCGTACCCGTCCACTCCGACGCCGTCCAGGCCTTCGGCTCCCTGCCCGTTGACTTCCGCGGGACGGGCCTGGACGCCATGTCCGTCTCCGGGCACAAGATCGGCGGACCGGTCGGCGTGGGCGCGCTGATCCTGGGCCGGGCGGTGAAGCTGACCCCGGTGCAGCACGGCGGCGGGCAGGAACGCGACGTCCGCTCCGGGACGCTGGACACCGCCTCGATCGCCGCGTTTGCCGCGGCCGCCGAGGCCGTTGCCGCGAAACTCCCCGAGGAAGCCGCCAGGATCGCGGCCCTTCGGGACCGGCTGATTGAGGGGGTCCGTGCGGCCGTCCCCGAAGCCGTCCTGCGGGGCGCCCCGGGCCCCGGGCGGTTGCCGGGCAATGCGCATTTCACGTTCCCCGGCTGCGAAGGGGACTCGCTGCTGTTCCTGCTGGACCTCGCCGGCGTCGAATCCTCCACTGGCTCCGCCTGCACCGCCGGTGTTCCGAGGCCCTCCCATGTGCTGCTGGCGATGGGCCTGGACGAGGACACGGCGAGGGGGGCGCAGCGATTTACGCTCGGGCATTCCTCAACCGACGCCGACGTCGATGCCCTGCTCGCGGCGTTGCCGGGCGCCTACGCGCGGGGCCGCCAGGCCGGCATGGCCGGGCATGAGTCCAGCATCCAGACCGCCGGAACGGTCGCGCGCGAGGCCGCCCGTCAGGCTTCCGGCAGGAGCTGATCCAGGAGCTAATCCAGGAGCTGATCCAGGGGTACCGAGGAATCGGCAAGCAGGTCCGGGCTCACGGCGGTGCGGGCGTTGATGAGCGCCTTGATCGCCTTCTGCGGCTTGGCGGCGCGGGGCCAGTTGACATTCATTCCGGCGATCACCTGGCCTTCGCGCTGCCAGAAGGCAATGAACTCCTTGTCCGCAAGCGAGCCGCGGATGACCGGCGGGCCGGCAACGAGCGTCGGGAAGCCCGAGTACTCCATGCTGACGTCGTACTGGTCCGTGTAGAAGTAGGGGATGGTGTCCAGCGTGGCGTCGAGGCCGAGCATCGCCTTGGCTGCCACCTTGCCGCCATTGAGGGCATTGGACCAGTGCTCGCTGCGGTGGTGTTCCCCGGTGAACGGGTGCAGGGCGTTGGCGACGTCGCCTGCGGCGAAGATCCCGGGCGCCGAGGTCCGCAGCGACGCGTCGGTGAGGATGCCGTTGCGGATCCCGAGCCCGGCCGCCTCGGCCAACCCGACCTCCGGCACAACGCCGACGGCGATGACCACGAGGTCGGCGGGCAGGACTTCGCCCGAGTCGGTGACCACTGCCGTCGCCCGACCAAACCACCCCTGAATCTCGGCAGCGGACGCCGGAAGCCTGAACCGTACCCCGTGGGCTTCGTGCAGCCGGCGGAAGAAACCGCCCAGGTCCGGGCCAATCGCCGCGCCCAGCGGCACGTCCTCCAGCCCCATCAGGGTGACGGTGTTTCCAAAGGTGCTGGCGGCAGCGGCCAGTTCCATCCCGATCCAGCCGGACCCGACCATGACCACGTGCAAACCGCCGCCGGCAAGGCGGGCGTGCAGGCGCCGGCTGTCCTCGACCGTCCGGAACGTGCTGACGCCCTCGAGCCCGCTGCCGGGCAGCGGGATGGTCCTGGGCCGCGCTCCCGTGGCAAGCAGGAGCGAGCCGTACTCCAGCCGCCGCCCGTCATCCAGAACCACAGCCCGGGCAGCCGGGTCCAGCGCCGTGACCTGGACGCCGAGCCGGAGGTCGACGTCGTTCGCGTCGTACCAGTCCTCGGGCACCACAGGGAGGGCGTCGTCGCCGGCCTTGCCCAGCAGGTACTCCTTGGACAGCGGCGGGCGCAGGTACGGCTGGTGGGACTCGGCGGCCACCAGCACCACCGGACCGCTGAAGCCCTCCGCCCGCAACGTTTTGGCGGCGGTGGCGCCGGCCAGCCCGCCGCCCACGATCACGATGTTCCCGACAGCCATGTCCGCTCGATTCCCGCGTCGGCGCTCTTCCGTTTTCTAAAACCGCTTGTCCTGACGCTAGAAGGGGGAGGCGGTCCCGTCAAGGCCTTTTGGGGAGGATTCGGCGTGGCGATAGAATGGCGGGGCAGGCATTGTGCTATTTCCGGGGGCCAGCAGTAGCACTGCGGTTCAACCCAGCAGTGAAAGCCCGGCAGTTGCCCAGCAGTAAAAGCCCAGCAGCACCGCAGCTGCGAACAGCAGCCCGGAGCCTGTGACCCCCCCCGAACCCTAGAGAAAGCCAGTATGCGAGTTCTTGCAGCCATGAGTGGCGGCGTCGATTCCGCCGTTGCCGCCGCCCGCGCCGTCGAGGCGGGGCACGACGTCGTCGGCGTCCACCTCGCGCTGTCCCGGATGCCGGGCACCCTGCGAACCGGCAGCCGCGGCTGCTGCACCATCGAGGACTCCCGCGACGCCTGGCGTGCGTGCGACATCCTCGGGATCCCGTACTACGTCTGGGACTTTTCCGAACGGTTCAAGGAAGATGTCGTCCAGGACTTCATCGATGAGTACGCCGCAGGCCGCACCCCCAATCCCTGCATGCGCTGCAACGAGCGGATCAAATTCGCCGCCCTGCTGGAGAAGGCCATCGCCCTGGGCTTCGATGCCGTATGCACCGGCCACTACGCGAAGGTCATCACGGACGCCGACGGCAACCCCGAACTGCACCGCGCTGCGGACTGGGCCAAGGACCAGAGCTACGTGCTGGGGGTGCTGACCCACGAACAGCTCAARCACTCSATGTTCCCGCTGGCCGAGACGCCGTCCAAGGCCGAGGTCCGCGCGGAGGCGGAGCGCCGCGGCCTCTCCGTGGCGAACAAGCCGGACAGCCACGACATCTGTTTCATTCCCGACGGCGACACCGCCGGCTGGCTCGCAGAGAAGATTGAAATGACCACGGGGGACATCGTGGACGAATCCGGCGCGAAGGTCGGCGAGCACCCGGGCGCCAACGCGTTCACCGTGGGCCAGCGCCGCGGGCTGAAGCTCGGCACCCCGGCCGCGGACGGCAAGCCGAGGTTCGTGCTGGAGATCCGGCCCAAGGAGAACAAGGTGGTGGTGGGCCCGGAGGCCCTGCTCGCCATTGACGAAATCCGAGGCATCAAGGTCTCCTGGGCGGGGCTGCCCATCGTCGAGGTGGCGACCGGAGAAGAGTTTGACTGCTACGCCCAGGTCCGCGCCCACGGCGACCCCGTCCCTGCCCGCGCGCATATGGCGGACGACGAGCTTGTGGTCACGCTCACCGAGCCGCTGCGCGGCGTGGCCCCCGGCCAGACGGTGGTGCTCTACCAGGGCAGCCGCGTGCTCGGCCAGGCCACTATCGATGCCGCGCGCTCGCTTCAGCGGGCCGCGCTCTAGCTGCCCGCCCCACCGACTCCAGCGAAGGGTCCCGCCAGTTGGCGGGGCCCTTCGTCGTCTGTACCCTCCGTCGTCGTCAGACTACCCGGCCGTCCACGGCGCCCGGATGCGCAGGACCCTGCCGAAGATCCGGGCGGAATCCTGCAGAAAATGAGAGAAACCTTCGAATCGTGTAAATTTTGTGTCTCAACTCACAAAATGCAACGTTTCACCGAATGATCGTCTGGTTGAATCTAGGAATCAGCAAAGCGTGCCGCCCGACGAGTCAGTCGTTTCACTTCGGGCTGCGCTAGAACGCATCGAACAGAAAGTTCACAGATGGCAATGAACAAAAAGGCCTGGCACAGCGTCATCGCGCTGGCCGGGGTTTCCGCCTTTGCACTGACGGCCTGCACAGGGCCGACCGGGGGCGCTGGCGGGTCATCAGCCGCAGCTAGCGGTCCGATCGCCTACGGCACCACGGACAAGGTCACTGCCTTGGATCCGGCGGGCGCGTATGACAACGGTTCGTTCATGGTGATGAACCAGATCTACTCCTTCCTCCTCAACTCGAAGCCCGGCAGCGCAGATCCCGTGCCGGACCTGGCCGAGTCCGCGTCCTTCACCTCGCCGAACGAGTACACGGTCAAGCTCAAGCCGGGCCTCAAGTGGGCCAACGGCCACACGCTCGACTCCAAGGACGTCAAGTTCTCCTTCGACCGGCAGACCAAGATCAACGATCCTGCCGGTCCCGCAAGCCTGCTGACCAACATCGAAAGCATCACCGCCCCAGATGCCAACACCGTGGTCTTCAAGCTGAAGCAGGCGAACGACCAGACCTTCGCCCAGATCCTCAGCAGCCCCGCCGCGCCGATCGTAGACGATGAAGTCTTCCCGGCCGACAAACTGCTTGACGACGACTCGATCGTCAAGGCCAAGGCGTTCTACGGCCAGTACGTGATCGACACGTACAAGAAGAACGAGCTGGTCAGCTTCAAGGCATTCCCGGACTACCAGGGGGTCCTCGGCAAGCCGGCCAACGACGCCGCCACGATCAAGTACTACGCCGACCCCACCAACATGAAGCTGGACATCCAGCAGGGGAACATCGACGTCGCGAACCGCAGCCTGAGCGCCACCGACGTCGATGACCTCAAGAAGGACTCCAAGGTCAAGGTCAACGTTGGCCCCGGCGGCGAAATCCGCTACATCACGTTCAACTTCGACACGATGCCGTTCGGTGCCAAGGCTGCCGACGCCGATCCGGCCAAGGCGCTCGCCGTCCGCCAGGCCATCGCGAACCTCGTTGACCGCCAGTCCATCGCGGACCAGGTCTACAAGGGCACCTACCTGCCGCTGTACTCCAACGTTCCCAACGGCTTCCTGGGCGCCAACGAATCGTTCAAGGACGCCTACGGCGACGCCGGCAAGCCGAGCCTGGACAAGGCCAAGAAGGTCCTCGCCGACGCCGGTGTGACGACCCCCGTCTCGATGAACCTTCAGTACAACCCGGACCACTACGGCAAGTCCTCCGGCGATGAGTACGCCATGATCAAGGACCAGCTGGAGAAGTCCGGTTTGTTCAAGGTCAACCTGCAGTCCACGGAATGGGTCACCTACAGCAAGGCCAGCCGCGCCGACGAATACCCGCTGTTCCAGTTTGGCTGGTTCCCCGACTTCAGTGACGCCGACAACTACCTGACCCCGTTCTTCCCGGAGGGCGGCTTCCTGAAGAACCACTACAACAACCCCACCGTCAACGACCTGATCAGCAAGCAGCTCACCACCGTCGATAAGACTGAACGCGAGTCCACGATCAAGGATGCGCAGAATGCCCTCGCCAAGGACATCTCCACGCTTCCGTTGCTCCAGGGCGCGCAGGTTGCCATTTCCGGCAGMGGTGTCAAGGGTGTCGATTCCACCCTCGATGCCTCCTTCAAGTTCCGTTTGGGAACTCTTTCCAAGTAAGGCTGCAGCCCTGCTGTCCTGACCAGCCTGCGAGGCGGGGCGCCCTCGAGGCGCCCCGCCTTTGCTGGTCATTGCCGCATCCTGCAGTTCACGCCGGCCCGCCCAAGGCCGCGACAGCACAATCTTAGGTACCAATGACAACATTGACTGAGGCGCCGCTAAACGACGCCGACGGACTTCTTCCGTCCAAGAAAAAATCCTCGGGTGGGGGCTTGGGGACCTACATCCTGATCCGGTTCTTCCTGATCATTCCGACCATTTTCATTCTGGTGACTTTGGTCTTCTTCCTGATGCGGGTCATCGGCGACCCCATCACTGCAGCCCAGGGCGGCAGGCTTCCGCCGGAGGCGCTCGCGCAGCGCATCCACGACGCCGGCTACGACCGCCCGATCCTCGTGCAGTACCTCGAATACGTTGGCCAGGTGGCGACCGGCAACTTCGGCACCACCATCACCGACCGCCGCCCTGTGGTCGAAATGATCATCACGTTTGGCACGGCAACCCTGGAACTGGCCATCAATGCCCTCATCGTGGCGCTGGTGGTCGGCATCCCGCTCGGCCTGATCGCCGCCTACCGGCGCGACAAGGCCCCGGACGCATTCCTGCGGTTCTTCGCCATCCTCTGCTACGCGACCCCGGTGTTCTTCGCCGGCCTGCTGATGAAGCTGGCCTTCTCCGTCTGGCTGGGCTGGCTGCCCGTCGCAGGACGGGCCTCCACCAGGACCGAGCTGGCCATGGGAAGCCTGGCCGCACCGACCGGGATCTACTGGCTGGATGCCTTGCGCAGCGGCAACATGGCCGCGTTCGGCGATGTCGCGGCCCATTCAGTCCTCCCCGCACTCACCCTGGGGCTTTTGACGGCAGGGGTCTTCCTGCGGCTGGTCCGCACCAACGTCATCGGCACGCTCGGCAAGGATTACGTGGAGGCCGGCAGGTCCCGTGGCGTCAGTAATTACCGGCTCGTGACCAAGCATGCCTACAAGCCTGCCCTCATCCCGATCATCACTGTCATGGGGCTCCAGATTGCCCTCCTGCTCGGCGGCGCCGTCCTCACGGAGTCCACCTTCGAGTGGAAGGGCCTCGGCTACCAGCTGGTGCAATACCTGAACGCCCGCGACTTCGTCGCCGTCCAGGGAATCGTCGTGATGCTGGCGGTCATCGTTGCCGTCACGAACTTCATCGTGGACGTCGTCGCAGCCCTGATCGACCCGCGAGTGAGGTACTAGCCATGAATGCAACCAAAGTAAGTGGGCGCAAGCAGCCCCTCATCTACCGGCTGCCGGTGATCTCGCATTTCCGCTCGAGCGTCGGGCTGCAACGCGGCATGCTCGTCACGGGCATGGTGCTGGCCGCCGTCTTCCTGCTCGTCGCCGTGTTTGCGCCGTGGATCGCGCCCTACGGGTTTGCCCAGCTCAGCGACGCCGCCGGTCCCTTCCCGACACAGCAGCCCCCCAGCCCGGCCCACATCTGGGGCACCACGGTTGGTGGCTATGACGTCTATTCCCGGGTGCTCTGGGGTGCCCAGACGGCCGCCGTGGTGATCATCGTGGCCGTCGCGATGTCGATCTTCCTCGGCGTAGCCCTCGGCCTCGTCAGCGGCTACTTCGGCGGCTGGCTGGACCGGGTGTTCGTGGTGATCGCCGATGCGATCTACGCTTTCCCGTCACTGCTCCTGGCCATCGTGATGTCAATCGTCATCAGCCACGGGCAGTCCAGTTTCTGGGGAGGCATTGTTGCCTGCTCCATCTCCATCTCGGTGGTGTTCGTCCCGCAGTACTTCCGGGTCATCCGTGCCGAGACCATCCGGCTGAAGGCGGAGCCGTACGTCGAATCGGCCAAGGTGGTGGGTGCCTCCAGTATCCGCATCATGGGCCGGCACATCTTCAAGAACGCAACCCGCACGCTGCCGCTGATTTTCACGCTGAACGCGTCCGAGGCCATCCTGACCCTGGCGGGCCTTGGCTTCCTGGGGTTCGGCATCGAGCCGACCTCCGCCGCCGAGTGGGGCTATGACCTGAACAAGGCCATTGCAGATGCCTCCTCGGGCATCTGGTGGACCGGTGTCTACCCCGGTACGGCGATCGTCCTGACCGTGCTTGGGCTGACCCTCGTCGGTGAGAGCATCAACGACCTCAACGATCCCCGCCTGCGGGGCCGCAAGAAGGCTGTGGCAGGCAAGGGCGGACCCGACTTTACCGCCGGCACCCAGGCTGCACTCGAAGCAGAATCGAGAGTTCTATGACCACCAACATCGACAAGCCCGGCGCAGGCGCAGGCCCGGTCCTTGACATCGACCGGCTCAAAGTCACYTTCGCCACCGACGCCGGGGATGTGTATGCCGTCAAGGACGTGAGCCTCCAGGTCAACCCCGGCGAAGTGGTCGCCATTGTTGGCGAGTCGGGATCCGGCAAGACCGTGACGGCCAAGACCATCCTGGGATTGCTGCCGGAGACGGCCATCAGCCAAGGCGCCGTCCTGATCAACGGCAACAACGTCATCAGCGTCAGCGAAGCCAAGCTGCGGGAGATCCGGGGCCGCGACGTGGCCATGGTGTTCCAGGAGCCATCCACCGCCCTCAACCCGGTCTTCACCGTGGGGTGGCAGATTGCCGAGGGCATCCGTGCGCACGCCGGCAGCGGCGGCCGCAGCAAGGTCTCGGCCAAGGAGGCCAAGGCGCGGGCAATTGACGCCCTCCGCAAAGTTGGCATCCCGGACCCGGAAACTCGGGTCAACTACTATCCGCACCAGTTCTCGGGCGGCCAGAAACAGCGCGTCGTGATTGCCGCCGCGCTGGCCCTGAACCCTGGCCTCATTGTGGCCGACGAGCCCACGACCGCCCTGGATGTCACCGTGCAGGCCGAGATCCTTGAACTGCTGCGGGATCTGCGCGACAACTACGGGACCTCCATCGTGCTGATTACGCACAACATGGGCGTCGTCGCCGACCTCGCCGACCGCGTCGTGGTCATGTACCAGGGCGACGTCGTGGAGGAGGCATCCTCACGGGTGCTGTTCGCCGAGCCCAGGGAGGACTACACCAAGAAGCTCCTCGCCGCCGTCCCGCACCTGGGCCGCAACTCCGCCTCGGAGGGCATGGTCGAACGCGCCCACCAGGGCGGCAAGGTGCTGGTCGAGGCAAAGAACCTGACCATCGAGTATCCGGGGCGGCTCGGCAGCCCGGCGTTCAAGGCCGTCGACGGCGTCAGCTTCACCGTGTCCGAAGGCGAAGTCTTCGGCCTCGTGGGGGAGTCCGGCTCGGGCAAAACCACCATCGGCCGGGCGATCGCCGGCCTGAACCGGACCACGGGCGGCAGCCTGAATGTGCTGGACTACGAGATGCTGAACTTCAAGGAGCGCACCTTCAAGCCGCTCCGCAAGGAGATCGGCTTCGTTTTCCAGGACCCGGCGGCCTCGTTCAACCCGCAGCTGACCATCGGCGATTGCGTGGCGGAACCGCTGATCATCCACTCCAACCCGACAGCGGCCGAGGCACGCAAGAAGGTCGGGGAGCTGCTCGAATCCGTGCAGCTGCCGGCGTCGTACGCTGACCGGTTCCCGCACGAACTCTCCGGCGGGCAGCGCCAGCGCGCCTCCCTGGCGCGGGCGCTCATCCTGAACCCGAAGCTGCTCATCGCCGATGAGCCGACGTCGGCTCTGGACGTGTCCGTGCAGGCCGTTGTGCTGGAGCTGTTCAAGGAGATCCAGCAGGAGTTCGGCTTCGCGTGCCTGTTCATCAGCCACGACCTCGCCGTGGTGGACATGCTCGCCCACTGGGTCGGCGTGCTCTACAAGGGCAAGATGGTGGAGCAGGGCCTCGGCAACCAGGTGATGGGCAACCCGCAGCACGACTACACGAAGAAACTCATCGCCTCCCTGCCTGTTCCGGACCCCGACGAACAGGCCAGGCGCCGCGAGGCGTTCAAGGCCGTGCTCCACAGCTAACTGCCGGAACCGGGCACCTGCCCGATCCGGCGCGGCCCGATCCTGCGCCGGCGAGGGCTCCGGCAGGGCCACAGCCAAGGGGCATGCCCACCGTTCGCCACGAACGGTGGGCATGCCCCTTGGTGTCTCCGCGGGCGCCTGCAACGGTGCTTAACAGCGGGAGGCATTGGCCGCGGAACCCCTAGACTGGGTCAATGACCGAGCAGAACCCCACTCTTCCCGAAACCGATTCCTACGACCCGGCGGCAAGCTCCCTGGCCGGTTCCGTGGATCCCGCGGTCATGGCGGAGCTGCTGTCGATCCGCTCCAGCATAGACAACATCGATGCCACCCTCGTCTTCCTCCTCGCCGAACGCTTCAAAGCCACCCAGAAGGTCGGCTTCCTCAAGGCCGCGCACCAACTTCCCGCCGGGGACCCGGGCCGTGAAACGGCGCAGATCGCCCGGCTGCGGCACCTCGCCGCCGAAGCCCACCTGGACCCGGCCTTCGCGGAGAAATTCCTGAACTTCATCATCGGCGAGGTCATCCGCCACCACGAGGCCATCGCCGAGGACCACCAGGCCGCCCAGGCCTCCGGCTCCGCGGACGCCGCCCGCGCCGCAGACGCCTAGCCATGGCAGCACCAGACGCGCCCGCACCGGGCCAGGTGACCGCGACCGCCCTTGGCCCCTGGCCGGGCGAGGACCCGGCCGAGGCCGCCCGCATCATCCGCGGTGAACTGGGCAGCCCGCACCTGCCGTTCCTCGCCGAGCTTCCCGATCGCGGCGTCGGCTCCGATGCCCTGGGCCGGACCGCCTCTTTGCTCGTCGAACTAGCCGTCGACGTCCAGCCGCATGGATGGCGGTTCGTGGACCGGCCCGGCAAGGACCTGCAGCGGGCCAAGTCGGCCCTGTCCACCGACATCAACATCCTGGCGGACGTGATCGGCGTCGAGGAAGTGCCGTCGGACGATATCAAGATCCAGCTGCGCGGGCCGCTCAGCCTTGCCGCCGGGCTGCACCTGCACAACGGCGAGCGGGCCCTGATCGACTACGGTGCCCGCCGGGACATCGCGGATTCGCTCGCAGCGGGCGTGGAAGGCTACCTCAAGCGGGTGGCGGCGGCTGCCCCCGGTGCCCGGATCGTCGTCCAGATCGATGAACCTGAAATTGCGTCGGTGCTGGCCGGCACCATTCCCACCGCCAGCGGTTACCGGACCCTGCGTTCGGTGCCGGGCCGGGAAGTGACCGAGTCCTGGCAATTGGTGATCGACGCGCTCCGGGCCGCGGGCGCCGTCGAGACCGTTGTGGCCGTCTCCGAGGTCGAGGCGCCGTTCGAGCGGATCCTGGCGGCAGGCGCGGATGGAATCGCCGTGCCGCTTCGGGCCCTGACCTCGCGCCAGTGGGAACAACTCGCGGGCGCGGTGGAGGCCGGCAAGCGGCTCTGGGCTGGCGCGCTGGACGTGGCTGATCCTGCCGCGTCACTGCCAAGGGTCCGCGACGTCGTGGAAAACGTATGGCGCCCATGGCGGCAGCTGGGTCTGCCGGCGTCCACGCTGGGGGCGCTCCGGGTCACGCCGTCCGAGGGCTTGGAGCGGCACTCACCCGCCGCTGCAGGGGCGGCCCTGACCCGGCTGACCCAGGTGGCGGACGGGCTCAACCAGCTCGCCCTCGGCTAGCGCGGCACCTTCGGCCGCCGGCGGCCCGGGCGCAACCGTGCCCGCGGTGCCTCCGCTGTGCCCTGCTGGCCCCGGTCAGACCCTGCTTTCCCAGGCGTCCGGTCGGGCGTGCCCTGGCAGGTAGCCCGGCGCCGCAATACCGCCGGGGTAGGGCTCGAGCCGGTAGTCGAAATGGCCGGCGTAGACCAGCACCAGCCCGAGCTGGGGCTGGATCACCTTGACCTGGATCCGGTGCCTGCCGCCGTCCTGCGGCTCCCACCACTGCTCGGCGTAGGCCTTGGCGTCGAGGGCCGCCGGCAGCGGAATCCGGAGCGGTCCCACGAACAGCCGCGACGCCTCGGACACGCCGCGCAGCCGGCCCTCCGGCGTGACGCTGAGATTGAGGTCGGTGACGAGCCGCCGGTACCGGCCCACGTAGTCCACGAGCCCGGGCCCGAGCCCGCCGTTATCGCGCCCGCCGTCATCAAAGCTGGTCGTGTCCTGGAACAGCCGGGTGGTGCCCGGGAAGAAGATTTCCCGGCGGGCCGTCAGGCTGGACCTGCCGAACGGGTCCAGGTGGGCGTGGTTCTCGATCCGGAAGCGGACGCCCTCGCCGTACTCGGGGAAGAAGGCCTGCTCGCCGGTGGTGAGCCGCAGCAGGGGACGCAGCCAGGCCTGCCGGCAGCCGACGACGTCGAACACCCCCTCGCCGACGCCGTAGTGGCCGGATCCCGGTGCCAAAGCAAAGTATTCTTGAAGCTCCGGCTGTAGTCGGGCAAAGTCGCTGCCCAGGGCTCGCTGGTAGATCGGGGTGTTCACGGGTTCCTCCTGCGGTCCGGGCCGGTTCACTGGGCCTTTCCACAGCATGCAGGACAACGCGGCAATTGTCACAGCGTCCCGTGCATCGGCGCGGTTCCGGGCCGGTTCCGGCGGGGTTCCGGCGGCCGTGGCAGGCCCGGTTGCACCATGCCGGCGGGCCGCCCGATACGACAAAGCCAATTCAATGGGGGAATATATAACTATGAAGGCACGCATTCTGGTAGTGGATGATGACGAGGCTCTGGCCGAGATGATCGGTATTGTGCTGCGCAATGACGGCTTCGAACCCGTCTTCTGCGCGGACGGCGCGCAGGCGCTGGACGTGTTCCGCTCCTCCAAGCCGGACCTCGTCCTGCTCGACCTCATGCTGCCGGGGATGGACGGCATTGAAGTCTGCCGCCAGGTCCGTGCCGAGTCCGACGTCCCGATCGTGATGCTCACGGCCAAGGCGGATACCTCGGATGTGGTCCGCGGCCTCGAGTCCGGTGCCGATGACTATGTGCCCAAGCCGTTCAAACCCGCCGAGCTCGTCGCCCGGGTCCGGGCCAGGCTCCGCCCGGGTGACCAGAAGGCACCGGAAACCCTGCGGATCGCCGATGTCACGATCGACGTGGCCGGCCACCTGGTCAGCCGCGGCAACGACCGGATCTCCTTGACGCCGCTGGAATTCGACCTCCTCGTCGCCCTGGCCCGCAAGCCGTGGCAGGTGTTCACGCGCGAACTGCTCCTGGAGCAGGTCTGGGGCTACCGGCACGCCGCCGACACCCGGCTGGTCAATGTCCATGTCCAGCGGTTGAGGTCCAAGATCGAACGCGACCCGGAAGCCCCCGAAGTTGTATTGACGGTCCGTGGTGTCGGCTATAAAGCAGGTTCCTGAGCCTGCGGACCGCAGTGTCCGGCAGTCCATAGCAACGGATACGGCGGCGCCGGCCGAGTCGTCCGCGCCGCCGTCGGCCGAGTCGTCCGCGCCGCCGTCGGCCGAGTTATCCGCGCCGCCGTCGGCCGAGTCGTCCGCGCCGCCGTCGGCCGAGTTATCCGCGCCGCCGGCAGAGTCATCGGCGGCCTCATCGCCGGAGACGTCCATGCCCCGCGCGCCCGAAACGCCCCGCGGCGGCCCGGGCCCGTGGCGGCGTCTGGCCTTCCGGACCCGCTTGTGGGCCAAACGCGCGAGGATCGTTGGCGTCCGGGTCGCGCGGCTGGTCCGCACCGGGATGCAGCGCCTGTGGCCCGGCATCCTGTACCTGCTCCGGGCGGTACAGCGGAAGTGGCGGCGTTCGCTGCAGTTCCGGACGGTCCTGACCACGCTGATGCTGGCCATGGGCTCGTTCGCGGTGGTGGGCGCCTACCTGTCCAACCAGATCGCCAACAACCTGTTCCAGGAACGGCTCGCCCAGGCCGAATCGGAGACGCGGTACAACGTCAAGCAGGTCCAGGACACGTTCGACGGCGCCCAGGTCACCGACCAGTCCAGCGTCATCACCCTGGTCTATGACACCCTGAACGCGGTCGAAGGCCGCGGATCCGTGATCCAGCGGCGCTACGTCTTCGAGGCCATGCCGGAGCAGACCAAGCCGCGCAACCGTTGGGTTGAATCCCGGGCCTCGGACCAACTCACCATCGGCGTCATCCCCCCGGACCTGCGCAAGGCTGTGCAGGACTCGGGCAAGGACCAGTACTGGGCGTCCACCCAGTTCCCGGTAGGGACCGAAGACCGGCCCGGCATCGCCGTCGGCAACAAGGTGACGTTCAACGGCACCGTCTACGAGCTCTACCTCATCTATGACCTCAACACGGCGCAGAAGACCCTCGACGAGATCCAGAATGTCCTGCTGGCCGGCGGCGCGCTGCTGGTGCTCATGATCGGCGGCGTCGCCTGGTATGTGACCCGCAACGTGGTCAGCCCGGTCAGCCATGCCGCCGTCGTCTCCGAGAAGCTCGCCGCCGGCCAGCTGCAGGAGCGCATGGTGGTCAAAGGCGAGGACGAGGTTGCCCGCCTGGGCGCCTCGTTCAACCACATGGCCGCAAGCCTCCAGGAGCAAATCACCCAGCTGGCCACGCTGTCCCAGATGCAGCAGCGGTTCGTCTCCGATGTCTCCCACGAGCTCCGCACCCCGCTCACCACGGTGCGCATGGCCGCCGAAGTCCTTTATGACGCCCGCGAGGACTTCGACCCCATCAACAAGCGCTCCGCGGAGCTGCTCTACAACCAGGTGGAACGCTTCCAGTCGCTCCTGGCGGACCTGCTGGAAATCTCCCGCTTTGACGCCGGCGCCGMCACCCTGGACGCCGAGCCCACCGACATCGTCCAGCTTGTCGCGCATGTCATCGAGGGGGTGGCGCCCGTCGCGGCCGAATACGGGTCCGCCGTCACCCTCAACGCCCCGGCCGGCAGCGTCATTGTCGACATGGACGACCGCAGGATCGACCGGATCCTGCGCAACCTGATCCTGAACGCCCTCGAACACGGCGAGGGCCGGCCGGTCAACGTTTCCGTGGCCGCCAGCGGCACCGCCGTGGCCGTGGCCGTACGGGATCACGGAATCGGCATGACCCCGGCTGAGGCGGCGCGCGTCTTCGACCGCTTCTGGCGCGCCGATCCGGCCCGGGCCCGCACCACGGGCGGCAGCGGGCTGGGACTGTCCATTGCCGCCGAGGACACCAAGCTCCACGACGGCTGGCTGCAGGCCTGGGGGAGCAAGGGAGAAGGGTCGAACTTCCGCCTGACCCTTCCCCTGCGCCGCGACGAGCCGATCACCAGGTCCCCGCTCCAGCTCGAACCGGTCAACGTCGGGCTCCCCGAGGCAGGCCGCCAGCGCACCGTGGTGTTGCTGGACCCGCTCCGGACCGCGGGCCGCGGGACCGGTGTTGAGGGTTCCGCGGACGGATTCGCAGACGGCTTCGATGACGACTTTTCTGACGACGGCGGCAGCGGTGCCGCCGGCGGGGCCATCCCGGACGGCGGCCCGGCCGGCCCCCGGGGGACCGGGACGGAGGGCAAGGCATGAGTGGGGTTTCGGGCAGGTTTACCCGCGTGGGGGCTGCGCTGCTGGCGCTCATCCTGCTTCTGTTGACCTCGTGCGCCCAGATTCCGCGCTCGGGGCCGGTGGGCAAGAGCACGGACGAGAGTGCGGGAAACCCTAACGCCCCGGTCTTCTTTCCGGCCGCGCCGCGTCCCGGCGCCGGACCCGAAGCGGTGATCGAAGACTTCTACCTCGCCGGCAGCGGCTACGAGGACGACTACGCCGTGGCCCGGCAGTACCTCACCCAGGGTTCGTCGGTGACGTGGAAGCCGGACCAGCGGGCGCTCGTGTTCCGCAAGGCCACGGTGGTGGCCACCGGCGTCGAAAATGTCTTCAACTACCAGCTCGACCTCGCCTATTCGGTGGACGCCGACGGCGTGGCCACGCAGCTTCCCGAGGGCACCACCGAAAACATACCCGTCACCGTGACCCAGGTGGACGGCGAATGGCGAATCTCCGATCTTCCTGACGGCACGGCCATTCCGGAAGAAACCTTCAAGGTCATTTACGGCGCGTTCCCGATCTACTTCTACGACCCCACGTTCACCTACGCAGTGCCCGACGTCCGGTGGTTCATCCGCAAGAAGACCGTCAAAGCCATGACGAGCGCGCTCCTGGGCGGACCCGCCCCCTACCTCAAGGGCGCCGTCGTCAGCGCGTTCCCTTCAGGCATCAAGCTGGCCCGCGAATCAGTGCCCGTCGTATCCGGCGCCGCGCAGGTGGATCTCACCGCCAAGGACCTGGTCGAGGCCTCCAACGAGGACCGGCTGCGGATGCAGACGCAGCTTGCCCTGACGTTCCGCAGCCAGCCGGATGTGATCAACGTTGAGCTCCGGGCCAACCAGGACCTGGTGCGCGTCGAGGACAACGGCACGGTCCTGCCTCCGGTCCAGGACGAAAGCGTCCCCGCTTACCAGATCGCCGTCAGCAACAATGACCTGGTCCGGTACGAAAACAACAGGATTTCACCGCTCCCGGACGTCCGGTCCGTCGCAGCCCTCTCACCCCGGGCGCCTGCGGAGTCCACCGAGTCGCAGGCGGCCGCGTTCCTCAACGCCGCCCGCACCACGCTGTACTCGATCGTTCCGGGCCAGCCCGCCAGGGCCCTGACCACGCGGGCCGCGCTGTCCCGGCCTTCGTTCGGCCGCTATGACTGGGTCTGGACTGCCGGGCCGGGTGCCGGCGGCGCCACCGAGGTGGTGGCCTACCGGCCGGTCGGTGTGGCGGAGAACGCCAGCGTACCCACCGTGACCCTGTCGCCGGGATGGCTCGCGGGCCGGACGGTGAAGGAGTTCCGGATTTCCCGGGACGGCACGCGGGCCCTCGTCATTTCGCAGCAGAACGGCAAGAGCAAGGTCCAGATCACCGGGATCATCCGGAACGCGGACGGCACCCCGAGGGACCTGACCGTGCCCCTGACCCTCCTGACCCCCCGGGACCCGGACCAAGGGGTCTGGGTGGATGACACCACAGTCGCGGTCATGAAGGCCTCCGCCAGCGATGCCGTCACCCCCGAGCTGTTGTCGCTGACCTCGGCACAGCCGCAGCAGCTGGCGCCGTGGCCCGGGCTGACCGCCCTCAGCGCGGGCAACGGACCGGCCGAGATCTACGGCCAGTCCGCGGAAGGGATCTTCCAGCGGCTGGGCAACGGCTGGTCACCGCAGCTCAAGGGCCCCATCGACCCCTCGTTCCCCGGCTGACCGGCGCCCCCTCGTTCCCGGCTGACCGAGGCCCCCTCGGACGACGGCGACGACGACGGCGGTGCCGCCGTCACCCGGATCCGGTGAAGGTTCCGCGAAGGTTCCGGCCGGGGTGTTGTCCACATAGCGGCCCGCCGGGCTACTGCGGGGGGCGCACCCGGTCCAGGATCGGAGGATGGGCAGCCACACCACCCGGGTCCCGGCAGCGGACCCTGATCTTGCCCCGGCCGCGGCCAGGGCGGCTCGACACCGCGGGAGCTACGCGTGGCCGCTGGCGAGGCTGGGCGACCGGACAGCCGAAGCGGCGGCTGAGGTGCTCGCCCTGGCCATTCCAGTGGACTGCGTCTGCTGCGGGGCGGAGGACTCGGCACTCTGCGGCGCGTGCTCCCGTAAGCTGCGCCTGCTGACGCTCCGGCCGTTCCGGGCGGAGGCCCAGGCTCCGGCCCTGATGGACATGGGCGGCTCCGTGCTGCTGCCCGTGGTGGCGGCCGGGCCATACCGGGCCGAGCTGGCGCAGTGCCTGCTGTCCTTCAAAAGCCACGGGCAGGCCCGGCTGGGCGCCGAGCTGGCCCGGGGACTGGCGCGCGCCCTCCACGCCGCGTCCGGGCCCGGGCAGGGACTCGTCCTCGTCCCCGTGCCCACGAGTGCCGCCGCTTACCGCAGGCGGGGCTTCAGCCCCGTCCATATCCTGCTCCGCCGGCTCGTCCGCGGGGACGAAATCCCAGGGTTCACCGTCGCGGACGCGCTGCGGAAATCCGTGCCGCCCGCGCGGAACACGAAACCGCCGGCTTTGCCCCTGTGGGGCCGGTTGCGGGACGGCCCCACAGGGGCCGGCTCCCTGTCCGGCGGACAGAAGGGATTGGGCCGGGGTGAGCGCGCCCGGCGCGTGCGCGGATCCATGCGGRCCAGGTCCGGTCCGTGGCCTGCGCGAGTCGAAGGACGTGTCTGCATCATCGTCGATGACGTGCTGACCACCGGCGCCACCCTGGCGGAGGCGGCCCGTGCGCTCCGGGCCGCGGGGGCCATTGTCAGCGGCGCCGTCGTGCTGGCCGCGACACGCCCGCCGGCCGCCGCCGATGTCGGCGCCGCCATCCCCGCGGCGGCGCGGATGATCGGTGGGAGCTAAAAAAATAAACCGTAAAAGGATGAATAACAGGTGTCTATGAACTAACGTCGAAGATGGGTACCAAGAACAGATGTACCTGTCGATAGCGGCTCGGAAAGGGGCTCGACTGTCAGTCAGATCGGCCCCCGGGAAGTACCGCCGTCGTGTCACCGAAGTCATTTGGAGGGCACCATGGAGTTCATGATCAGCGGACGCAACTTGACGGTCTCAGACCGGTTCCGCGAATATGCCGACGACAAGATCTCAAAGATCGCGTCGTTGGGAGACAAGGTCCAGAGGGTAGACGCGAAGGTCACCAAAGAGACCAAAGCCCGCCAGACCGCCGAATCGCTCACGGTTGAGCTGACAGTCCTGGGACGCGGCCCAGTAATCCGCGCAGAAGCGAGTGCCGCCGACAAGTTCGCTGCGTTCGATCTCGCTTACAACAAGCTTCTTGAACGCCTGCGCAGGGCCAGGGACCGCAGAAAGGTCCACCACGGCCGGCATACCCCGAAGTCCGTCACCGAGGCGACGGCAGCCCTGGAGCCGGCCAGCCCCAGCGAACCCCCCTATGTGGAGGCGGCGCAGCAGCAGGAGACCCAGGCGATGGCGGCAGAGAAGTCGCCGTATGAGGTCGAGAACGATATTCCGGCCGGCGACTCGCCTGTACCGGCCGGCGACTCGCCTGTAC
>NZ_JBFTNJ010000029.1:0-38690 GCF_056397425.1 Arthrobacter sp. 05N33_2 | reverse complement strand
GTCCGGCCCTCCAGGAAGCTCATCAGCGGCTCCTCCGGCAGCGAGCGCAAAGCAACTCCGAACACACCGAGGTACTGGCGGCGCTGCTCTATCTGGGCGAGCGGTTGAACGGGCCCAAGAGCCGGCAGCTGCCGGCGGCCGAGTCCCGGCGCATGCATGAGAACGCCGGGCGGGTGCTTGATTCCTTCCTCCAGCGCGTCCGGGCCGCGGTCTGACCCCCGCGGGGCCGCCACCGGTGGACCGGCGGCGCCGAATTGATGACCGGGATGGCCGCCACCGGGACGCGGGCGTTAGCTTCGTCACGTGGCCGGGATTCTCGGGGAATTCCGCCGCGCCGGGCCCCATACTGGGAATATCCCCGGCGGGCAGTCCCACCGCCAGGTGTGAGGAGGGCCCATGGAAACCTTGAAGAAAGTCGTCACGAACGAGTACTTCCCCGCAGCCGCTGTGCTGTCCGGAGTCATCCTGTTCTGGGTCCTGGGCCTCTTCGGCGGACTGTCCCTCCTGAGCACCCGCCAAAGCCCGGTGACCACCCTGACGTGGATGATGTTCGTCTACGCCGCAGCGGTGCTCTCGCCCCTGGCCGGGCTTGTCGCCGCCATCGACCTCGTGCGCCGGTGGCTGCGGAACCGGCAGGCGGCCACGGCGGAATCCGCCTAGTCCGCCCCGCCTGGTCAGCCGGCAGGCGCCATGCCGTTGCCGGCGTCGTCTGTTAACCGAAGCGCGACTGTTACTCGAAGCGCGACGGATCACCCATGCCGCGCCGGACGATTTCAGCGACGCCGCTGGAGTAGTCGATCACCGTGGTTGGCTCGGCACCACAGTCGCCGGAATCGATCACGGCGTCCACCACGTGGTCCAGGCGTTCCTTGATCTCCCACCCCTGAGTGAGTGGCTCTTCCTCATCGGGAAGCAGCAAAGTGCTCGACAGCAGCGGCTCGCCGAGCTCAGCGAGCAGCGCCTGCACGACGTGGTTGTCCGGGATGCGCACGCCAACGGTCTTTTTCTTCGGGTGCAGCAGCCGTTTCGGGACCTCCCTGGTCGCCGGCAGGATGAAGGTATAGCTGCCCGGCGTGACGGCCTTGATGCTGCGGAACACATCGTTGTCGATCTGGACGAACTGGCCCAACTGGGCGAAGTCCTTGCAGACGAGGGTGAAATGATGTTTGCCGTCCAACTGCCGGATGGTCCGGATCCGGTCCAGGGCCTCCCGGTTACCCAGCTGAGCGCCCAGCGCATAGCAGGAATCCGTGGGGTAAGCGATCAGGCCGCCTGAGCGCACGATGTCCACCGCCTGGAGGATCGAACGGTGCTGGGGGTTCTCGGGGTGCACATCGAAGTATCTCGCCATGCCAAGAGCATACGCCCGGCGGCCGCCCGGACGGCCACTGCGGAGCCCGTCAGCCGACCCGAATGCCCCGCGGCGGAGCAGGGCCGGCCGCTGCTTGTGCACAGACAGTTCTGTCTGATACCTTCGTTCCCGGTATAGACAAACCTGTCTACACCCCACGCGTGCAGCTTTGCGGCAACGAACACCGAGAGCGAGAACCGAATGCTGTCAATGGCAGGAAAGACAGTTCTGATCACGGGAGGCACCGGCGGGATCGGCAAGGCCACGGCTCTGGGTCTGGCCGCCCTGGGTGCGCGGGTTGCCATCACCGGCCGCAATGCTGACAGGGCATCTCGGGCAGCTGAGGAGATCCGCGCTGTGGCGTCGGCCCCCGTCGAGGTGTTCACCGCCGATCTCTCCTCCCAGCGGGAAGTCCGCAGGCTGGCCGAGGAGGTGCTGAATACCTTGGACCGCCTCGATGTGCTGGTCAACAATGCGGGCGGATTYTGGAACACCCGCCGCGTCACCGTGGATGGACTTGAGTACACCTTCGCCCTTAACCACCTTGCTCCTTTCCTGCTCACCAACCTGCTCCTTGAACGGTTGAAGGAGAGCGGACCGGCGCGGATCGTAACGGTCTCGTCCGGCGCCCAGGCCATGGCCCGGATGGACTTCGCGGACCTGCTGGCCGAACGGTCCTACTCGGGGCAGCGGGCGTACAACCAGTCGAAATTGGCCAACGTCTTGTTCACTTACGGACTCGCCGCACGTCTCTCCGGCACCCGCGTCACCGCAAATGTGCTCCACCCCGGAGTCGTGGCGACGGCGTTCGGAGCCGAAGATCCGGGCCGGCTGCAAGAGTTCCTGACACCGCTGGTTCGGCGGTGGATGAAGACCCCGGAGCAGGGCGCCCGGACCTCCATATACCTTGCCTCGGCGCCGGAGCTCGAAAACGTCACCGGCCAGTACTTTGCCAACAGCACTCCGAAGAAATCATCAAAACGCAGCTACAGCCAGTCCGATATCGACTGCCTCTGGCAGGTCAGCTCGGCCCTGGTCGGCCTTGAATCCGACTCTGAAAGAAGCACGAACCTCCCATGACCCCACAGCGCACGCTCGTCCTTGTTGCCCACCCCGACCTGGAAAGCTCGCGGATCACCGCGCACCTCACCTCAGCCATCATGGACCTGGAGCACGTGACGGTGCATGACCTCTCCGCCGCCCACCCGGACCGGCGGTTCGACACCGCCCGGGAACAGGAGTTGCTGCGCGGGCACGACACCATCGTCTGGCAGTTCCCGTGGCACTGGTACTCCGTCCCGGGGGTCCTGAAGGAGTGGATGGACCAGGTGCTTACGTACGGCTTCGCGTACGGCGCCGGAGGCGACGCCCTCCACGGAAAGCGGCTCCAGCTGGTGCTGTCGACCGGCGGCCCTGAATCGTCCTACGCGCCGGCAGGACACAACCGCTTCACGATGGAGGAGCTCCTGCGCCCCCTCGACGCGACCGCGCACTTGTGCGGCCTGGAGATGGCCCAGCCACTCATCCTGCATTCGGCACCCCGGGTGGACGCCGACGAACTCGGCCGGCACGCCGCCCGGTATCGCGAACTGCTGGCTCCCGCGTCGGTCGCCGCGCGGTAGCCGGAATCCGGTGCGTCGGATCAGACGCAAAGGGGGAGCGGCGGTCAGGCGGCCTGGGCGGCGAACATGAAACCTGGGCGGCGAACATAAAAGTGGACCGCCGGCCCGGCTCCGCGAAAGTTTTGCCCGACCGAGTAGCCCGTTGCCGCCGGCAGCAGCACCGCCAGCGTCCAGCGCAGGGCCTCGTCCGCCGTCATGGCCACACAGTCACAACTGCTCGTCGTGGTGGATCCGTTCGCCTAGCTGCCGCAACGGCTCCCCGCTGCCGCTCCACTGTTGGGCGATGAACTCTGCCGCGATGGACACCGCCGTTTCCTCCGGGGTGCGGGCGCCCAGATCCAGGCCGACAGGACTGTGAAGCCTGGACAACTGGGCCTCAGTCAGTCCCGTCTGCCGAAGCCGTGCCATCCTGTCCTCGTGCGTGCGCCGGGATCCCATGGCGCCGACAAAGGCCACGGGGCTGCCGCGCAGGGCCACCTCAAGGACGGGGATGTCGAACTTCGGGTCGTGGGTCAGGACGCAGAGCACAGCCCTGGAATCCAGCAGCCCTTGGGCAAACTGCGCGCTTAGGTACCGGTGTGGCCACGCGTTGACCACCTCGGCGGCGTCAGGGAATCGCGCCGGCGTCGCGAATACGGACCGCGCATCGCAGACGGTCACCCGGTAGCCCAGGAACGCGCCCAGCCGCGCCAGCGCCGCGGCGAAGTCAATGGCGCCGAAGACGAGCATGCGCGGCGGCGGCGCATAGCTGGCAAAGAAGACGCGCATGCCGGTGTCCAGCCGCTCGCCGTCCACGCCGTAGTTCAGGATGCCCGTCCGGCCGGCGGCGAGAAGACCCTGGGTGTCGTCGCCGACGGCGCGGTTGGTCCGGTCCGAGCCCAGGTCACCCTCGCAACCGTCGGGCCTGACAACCAGGTGCCGCCCCACACGGCCGGCATCCGGGTGTTCGATGACCGTGGCGACGCCCACACGGCGCCCGTCGGCGATGTCCTGGGCGACGGCGTCGAGTTCGGCAAAGTGTTGCCGGGAGACAGGTTCGACGAAGATGTCGATGATTCCACCGCAGGTCAGGCCCAYGGCATAGGCGTCGTCGTCGCTGATCCCGTAGCGCACCAGGGCCGGCTCGCCGTCGTCCTTGACCTGGGTGGCGAGCTCGTACACGGCCCCCTCGACGCAGCCGCCGGAGACGGAGCCCACGGCCTCGCCGCCGGCCGTCACCAGCATGGCGGCCCCGGGGAGCCGGGGCGCAGATCTGAATGTGCTCACAACGGTGGCCAGGCCTGCCGTGGCACCGCTTCGCCAGTCGGGCAACATGACCGCGAGGACATCACGCATCGGCGCTCCTCAGAGCCTGCCGCACAGCCGGAGCAGCCGGAACGCCGAACGCCGGCCGGCCCAGTACGCGATGCACGCCACGACGGCGATAACGCCGAGGACCTTCACCGGGCTGGACAACTGCTCCGCCGCGATTCCCTTGGCGAGGCTCAGCGCATCCAGGCTGCCGTCCGGCGCAGCCGCCGCCGAGACAGGCGCAGGGGCCGGTTCCGGCGCGGCCGCCGCCGAGACAGGCACAGGGACCGGTTCCGCGGCCGCCGCGGGGACCGGAGCCGGGGTGGGTTCGGGGACCGCCGCAGGGGTCGGTCCCGCAGGGGCTTCCTGCGCAGGGGGTGCTGCCTCAGTGAGCATGGCCTGCAGATTTTTCGCGAAGAGCGACATCATCTGCTCCGTGACGCTGCCGATCACCCCCTTGCCCATGGCCGCTGCCTTGCCGGACAGCGCCAGGTCTGCGCTGACGGAACCCCGTGTGGCCGCTCCGTCTTCGGCCAGCACCAGGGTGACGGTGGCCTCGGCGGTGCCTTGTCCGCGGGTCTCCTGGGCCTTGCCGCCAAGGACCGCACGATGTTCCGGGGCGTTTCGTTCAATGACGTTCAGCAGGCCCTTGTATTGCATCGTGACCGGGCCGAGCTTTACCGTCATGCCCACTTGGTAGGCGTCGTCCGAGAGCTTGTTCAGGATCCTGGCCCCCGGAAGGCAACCGGCCACCCGTTCAAAGTCCATCAGCGTGTCCCACACCTGGCTTATTGGTGCGACCACCGAGAACGTGCTGTCAATGTGCATGGGCTGGTTCCTTGCCTCTCGCTCGTTCGTGCGTGTCCTGTGAAGGCGGCCCCTCGCCGCGAATGGCGGCAGCCACCTGCGCCAAGGCCCGGTAGCTGTGGCCGCTGACGAAGGCGTCGCAGTAGGGCAGGGCCGCCGCCATGCCGCCCACGAGGGGCCGGTACTGCGGGGCTGCCTTGCGCGGATTCACCCAGATGATCCGGTGGGCGAGCCGGCGCAGGCGGGCCATCTGCGCCGCGACCTGTTCCGAATCCTCGTAGGCCCAGCCGTCGGAAAACACCACCACCACAGCGCCCCGCGCCAGTCCGCGGCGGCCGTGCTCGTCGACGAAGCGCCGGAGGCATTCGGCGATCCGGGTTCCGCCGGCCCAGTCCGGCGCGGAGACAGCGGCGCGGGCCAGGGCCTGGTCCGGATCACGCAGGGCCAGTTGCCGTGTCAGCCGGGTCAGCCTGGTGGAGAAGACAAAGGCTTCCGCCCCGGCCCGGGTCACGGCGCCCTGCAGGAAGGATACGAAGACCCGGGAGTAGGGTTCCATCGATCCCGAAACATCGCAGAGCAATACCAGTTTGCGGCGCTGCTCGCGCCGGCGGGCATAGAGCAGCAGCGGGGCGTCGGTCCCGGACCGGCGGGCAGCGCGCACTGTCGCCCGGACATCCAGGCTCGCCGTGCTGTGGGCCGACGTGCGCGTGCGGCGGCTCAGGCGCAGCGGCGTCGCGAGCTGCAGCGCCGCCGCCAGCCGCCGGACCGCCGCTACTTCATCGGCGGAAAGCTCGGCGAAGGATGTCACCTGCAGGTGTTCGTCTGCGGAAACCATGGCAAGGACGGCCTCCCGGTCAGTGCGGCCGTCCTCCGCGGAGCCGTCCCGGCCGGGGAAGGCCAGGCGCGGCTGCTGCGGCGTGCCGGGGGCCGGGCCCGGCGTCTGGCTCCCTGGCGCTGCGGGCCTGGTCCGGAGGGCCGGCGCGGGCGGCGCCGCTGCCGCGCCGGGCACGCTGCCCGGCTGGGCGGGGGCGGCGTTCCCGCGGAACACGGCCGCGAAGACGGCATCGAACACGGRCACTTCTTCGCGGGCGGACACGAGCACCACGCGGCAGGTCCAGTAGAGCTGCTCAAGCCGGGCCGGGGGGATCAGGTGGAGCGCCTCGGCGAGCCGCGCCGCCCGGTCCGGCGAGGTCGCCAGGCCGGCCCTCCGGATGGCCGTGACGAACGCGGCGGACAAGGCGGCCGCCTCGACCAGTGGCGGCTGCGGCGGCTGATCGGTGGCACTGTTGTTCTGGGCGGGGCCGTGGTCTTCAGCCATCGGTGCCGTCCACGAGCCAGGCCGCGCCGCGGGAGCCGACGAGTTCGAGGTCGTCGCGGTTCTTGACGATGGAGCCCCACGTTTGCTCGGTGGTGCCGGGGTCGATCCGCTCCACCCCCAGCACGGCCAGGGCCGAGACCCAGTCGATTGCCTCGGAGATCCCGGGCGGCTTGGYGAGGTCCAGGGTGCGCAGCCGGGTGATGACGGCAGCGGCCTGGAGGGCCAGCGGGCCGCTGCTGGCAGGAACCCGGCGGCGCACGATCTCGGCAATCCGGGCGGGTCCCGGGTAGTCGATCCAGTGGTACAGGCAGCGGCGGGTCAGGGCGTCGTGAAGGTCCCGGGTCCGGTTGGAGGTCAGGATCACGATGGGGGGATGGGTGGCGCGGATTGTGCCCAGCTCCGGGATGGTGACGGCGGATTCGGCCAGCAGTTCAAWGGTGAAGGCCTCGAATTCGGCGTCGGCGCGGTCGATCTCGTCCAGGAGCAGCACGGCAGGCCGCGGGCCGGGATGTTCCAGCGCCTGCAGGAGCGGGCGCCGCAGCAGGTACTGGGAGGCAAACAGGTCCGTTTCCGTGACCTCGGTGTCGCGGACTTCGGCCAGCCGGATGCCGAGCAGCTGGCGCTGGTGGTTCCACTCATAGAGGGCCTCACCGGCGTCGATTCCCTCGTAGCACTGCAGCCGGTACAGCGGGGTGTCGAGGAGCTCGGCCAGCGCCTTAGCGGCCTCCGTCTTCCCGACCCCCGCCTCGCCCTCGAGCAGGATGGGCTGCGGCAGGCGGACAGCCAGGAACAGGGCCGTCGCCAGTCCGACGTCGGCCAGGTAGTTGGCCCGGTCCAGCGCGGCCATCAGCGATCCGACATCCGGGGCCCGGCGCCGCACGTCCTCCTCCGCGCCGGCCCGCGCCGCCGCCGTCATAGGGCCCCCAGCAGCCCGGCAAGGAGGCGCCGGTAGTCGTCTTCGGTGTCGACGTCCGGGGGGACGGGGCCGGCTGTGCGGACCTCGACGACGTCGTCCGCCCGCTGTGCCAGGAGCTTCCAGACGGCTTTGTCCCCGTGCAGGGCGGCCAGGTCCGGCAGCAGGCGCCGGGCAAACGCCATCGGGTGGCCCACGCCGTCGTCGTAGCGGCACACCGCGATGCCGGCAGTGTGCGCAGGAGTGGGCTGCAGGGCGCCAAGCACTGCCCGGACGCTCGCGGCCCGGACACCGGGCTGATCGCCGAGCAGCAGGACGACGGCGCTGGTGCCCGGATGGAGGGCGGCGAGCGCCGTGGCGATCGAGGACGCGCACCCTTCGCCGAAGTCCGGGTTGAGCACCACATCGCAGCCGCTGGTGTCCACAGTGCGCTCCACGTCGGCCGCTGCGCCGCCCAGGGCCAGCACCGTCTGGCCGAAGCCACAGTCCCGGGCAGTCGCCAGGACGGCATCGAGCAGCACTCCGGCGCCGTAGGGCAGCAGCTGCTTCGGCCGGCCCAGTCGCCGGGAACCGCCCGCGGCCAGGATGATGCCGGCGGTCCGGGGCCCGGGGCTTTCTGCCGCCGGCAACGGCTCAGGTCGTAACGGCATAGCGTTCCGGATCTTTGCGGAAGGCGGCCCGGCAGCCGGGCGAGCAGAAGTAGACGGCGGCCCCTTCGTGAACCAGGTGCAGGGACGATTCGAGRGCCGGGACAGACATGCCGCACACCGGGTCGACCGCGCTCGCCGGCCCCGTCCCCGGTGGTGCGGGCTCCGGTGGTGCGGGCTCCGATGGTACTGGCTCCGTGCCGAAGCTCGTGGCCGCCGCGGCAGCGGACGCCAGGGGCGGGGCGGCGCGCCGCGCCCTGGACCGTTCACCGACCAGCTGGGCGAGGATGGACAGGGCGATCTCCCCGGGGGTCCGGGCGCCGAGTTGCAGCCCGGCCGGTGTGAAAACCCGCCGCCGCAGGGCGTCGTCGACGTCGAGGGATTCCAGGACGGCGGCGCCGCGGGTTCTACTGGCCACGAGGGCAACGTAGGGGACACCGGCCCGCAGGGCGGCTTCCAGGGCACGCTCTTCCGCTTTGCCGTGCGAGGCGACAATCAATGCCGCGTCGTCCCCGCGGGGATCTGCGGATTCGCCGTCCGTCAGTTCGACTTCGAGGCCGACGCCGGAGCCGAGCGTTTCCAGGGCCTGCGCCACCGGCGTCGTGCCCACCACCACGACACGGGGCGCCGGAATCCGCGGCTGGAGGAAGATCTCGATCGCCCCGCCGCTCAGGCACGGGTTGGTGACCTCGACGGCGCCTTCCTCCGCGGTGCGGGACGGTTCTCCGGGCAGCACCCGCAGCAGGAGGGGTTCCTGGGTGGCCAGGACCTGCCGGCTGTACTCGCGCACCGACTCCTCCACGCAGTTTCCGCCCACAAAGCCGTGGATCTCTCCGCCGGGCAGCACCAGGGCGGTGTCCCCGGCGTGGGCGCTCGTCGGATGCTGGGCGCGGACCACCGTGGCATGGACGAACGGCTCGCGGCGGCTGGCGAGTTCATCGGCCCTGGCGGCCAGGGATCCTGCGGCGTAGGCCATCAGATCGGCGGCCGGGCCCGGCCCTGCATGGCAGCCCAGACGCGGGCCGGGGTGCAGGGCATGTCCATATGTGTGACGCCGAACGGCGCCAGGGCATCGACAACGGCGTTGACGATCGCCGGCGGTGAGCCGACTGTGGCGGACTCGCCGATGCCCTTCGCCCCGATCGGGTGGTGCGGGGAGGGCGTGACAGTGAATCCGGTTTCCCAGTCCGGCACTTCCATGGCCGTGGGGATCAGGTAGTCCATGAAGGACCCGGCGAGGCAGTTGCCGTCCTCGTCGAACTCGATGATCTCCATCAGGGCCATGCCCACACCGTCCGTCAGCCCGCCATGCACCTGGCCTTCGATGATCATCGGGTTGATCCTGGTGCCGCAGTCATCCACCGCGATGAAGCGCCGCACTTTGACCTGCCCCGTGCCGGGATCGATGTCGACGACGCAGATGTAGGCGCCGAACGGGAAGGTCAGGTTCGGCGGGTCGTAGGTGACCTCGGCGTCGAGATTTCCGTCCACGCCCTCAGGCAAGGCAATGGTGCCGTGGGCGCCCATGGCGATCTCGGCCATGGTCTTGCCGACGCTCGGATCGCCTTTGACGAACCAGCGGCCCTTTTCCCATTCGAGGTCCTCGGGGCGGGTCTCCAGCATCGCCCCGGCGATCAGTTTCGCCTTCTCGCGCACCTTCCGGGCCACAAGGGCCACGGCGCCGCCGCTGACCGGCGTCGAACGGCTGCCGTACGTGCCCAAGCCGAACGGCGTCTGGTCGGTGTCCCCGTGCACCACCTCGATGTCCTCCGGCGGGATGCCGAGTTCTTCCGCCACGATCTGGGCGAAGGTGGTCTCGTGGCCCTGGCCCTGGCTCTGCACCGAGATGCGCAACACGGCCTTGCCAGTGGGGTGGACGCGCAGTTCAGCGCCGTCGGCCATGCCGAGGCCCACAATGTCGAAGTGCTTCCTTGGCCCGGCTCCGACGACTTCCGTGAAGAAGGAAACCCCGATGCCCATGAGTTCCCCGCGTTCGCGTTTCTCGGCCTGCTCGCGGCGGAGGTCCTCGTATCCGGCGAGCTGCATCGAGAGGCGCATGGCGGCCTCGTAGTTGCCCGAGTCGTAGACCCAGCCGGTCTTGTTGGCATAGGGGAACTGCTCCGGCTTGATGAAGTTCTTCAGCCGCAGTTCCGCCGGGTCCATGTCCAGCTTGCGGGCAAGGATGTCGACCATCCGCTCCACGAGGTAGACGGCCTCGGTGACGCGGAAGGAACACGCATAGGCCACCCCGCCGGGCGCCTTGTTGGTGTAGACGCCGGTGACCGAGCAGTAAGCAGCCTCAAGGTCGTAGCTGCCGGTGAAGATGGAGAAGAATCCGGCCGGGTTCTTGGTGGGCTGGGCGGTGGCGTTGAACGCGCCGTGGTCGGCCAGCACGTGGGTGCGCAGAGCCAGGATCTTGCCGTCTTTGGTCGCCGCGATTTCGCCCTGCATGATGTAGTCGCGGGCGAACGAGGTTGACATCAGGTTCTCGGAGCGGTCCTCCACCCACTTGACCGGGCGGCCGGAGACGATCGAACCGACGACGGCGAGGATGTAGCCGGGATAGATCCCGACCTTGTTGCCGAAACCGCCGCCGATATCGGGGGAGACGATCCGGATCTTGTGCTCGGGGATGCCGGCGACGATCGCGAACAGGGTCCGGTGCGCGTGCGGTGCCTGGGTGGTCTCGTAGAGCGTCAGCTTGCCGTTGACGGCGTCGAAATCGGCGACGGCGCCGCACGTCTCCATCGGTGCGGGATGGACCCGCGGGTAGACGATCTCCTGGCTGACCACAACATCCGCGGAGGCGAACACCGCATCCGTTTCGGCCTTGTCGCCCATCTCCCAGTCGAAGATCCGGTTGTCCGTCCGGCCCTCGATCTCATCGCGGATCACCGGGGCGTCCGGGTCCAGCGCCTTGCGGGCGTCCACCAGCGGGGGAAGGACTTCGTATTCGACGTCGATCAGYTCCAGGGCGTCSCGYGCGGCGTARCGGTCCTCGGCCACGACAAACGCGACTTCCTGCCCCTGGAACCGGACTTTGTCGGTCACCAGCACGGCCTGGACATCCGCCGATAGTGTCGGCGCCCACGCGAGCTTGAGGCCCAGAAGGTCCTTGCCGGTGATGACTGCGACCACTTTCGGATGCGCGAGGGCGTTGGTGGTGTCGATGGACACGAGCCGGGCGTGCGCCACCGGAGCGCGCAGGATGGCGCCGTGCAGCATCCCCGGCAGCACGATGTCGTCCACGTAGTGCCCCTTGCCGCGCACGAAGCGCGGGTCTTCCTTCCGCTGGATGCGGCCATAGCCGATCGGACGGTCCTCATCGCCTGCGGCCGGGTTTGACGGCCGGTCATGGATGACGGTCATGCCTTCACCTCCGTGTCTTCTGTCTCCRCCGTGACATCCGGGACGCCGGCATCCGGGACGGCGGTGTCCGTGTCGGCCAGGCCGGAGCCGGCCGGATGGGCGGCGGCCCACTGAACCGAGCGGACAATCGTGGCGTAGCCCGTGCACCGGCAGATCTGCCCGGAAATGGCCTGCCGGATCTCGGCGTCGTCCGGGTGCGGATTCTTATCCAGCAGCGCGCGGGCCGTGAGCATCATCCCCGGGGTGCAGAAGCCACACTGCAGCCCGTGCTCTTCCATGAAACCCTGCTGGACGGGGTCGAGGGTGCCGCCGCTGGCCAGCCCCTCGACGGTGCGGATGTCGTGCCCCGCGGCCATGGCGGCCAGGACGGTGCAGGACTTCACGGGCTGTCCGTCCATCAGGACCACGCACGTCCCGCAGTTGCTTGTGTCGCATCCCCAGTGCGTACCGGTGAGGCCCAGGACCTCGCGGATGTAGTGGACCAGGAGCACCCGGGGCTCAATCTCGCTCGTGACGTCGGTGCCGTTCACGGTCATGCTGATCTGCATCGGCTTCAGCCTTCCTGCATCTGGGCGGYGCGGGCACAGGCCCGCCGCAGTACCCGTTGGGTGAGCTCATCGGCGAGATGCCGCTTGTAGTCGACGGGGCCGCGCTGGTCAGCCACCGGATCGCAGGCCTCCGCTGCCAGCCTGCCCGCCTCGGCGAACAGCTCCTCGTCCGGATGCCGGCCGCGGAGCACGGCGGCGGCCCCGGCCAGGGGGTGGTCGAGGCCCAGGGCGGTGAGCCCGACGGCGGCGTCGTCGACAGTGCCGTCCGCGGTGAGGGTGACAGCGGCACCGGCGGCACCGACTGCCCAGTCTCCGACCCGGCGTTCGACCTTTTCGTAGGCACTGCCCGACCGGGGGCGGATGCCGAACCTGAGTTCGCAGAGCAGTTCATCGTGCCCGACCGCGGTTTCATAGGGTCCGCGGTGGAACTCGGACATGGACAGGATGCGCTCGCCGCCCGGTCCGCGGATCACTGCCTCGGCGCCCAGGACATCACACACCGTGGAGAGGTCCTCGGCCGGGTCGGCCTGGCACAGCGAGCCGCCAATGGTGCCGCGGTTGCGGACCACGGGGTCGGCGATCACCCGCTCGGCGTCCCGCACGATGGGGAACAGCCCGGCCACCTCGTCCGACTCGAGCAGGGTGGTGTGGCGCGTCAGGGCGCCGACCCTTAGCTTGGTGCCGTCACGGAAGATGAAATCGAGCTCGTATAGGTCATTGATGTCGATCAGCCATTCGGGCCGGGAGAGGCGGAGCTTCATCATCGGCAGGAGGCTATGGCCGCCGGCAACCACCCGCGATTCGGGTCCGTACCGGGCAAGGAGTTCCAGTGCGTTCTCCACCGTAGTGGCGCGCACGTAGTCAAATGGAGCCGGAATCTGCATAGTCCCTACCTCACTCCGAAAGGCCGGCGGCGTGGAGTAGCAGCTGCCTGGCGCCGGATTGAGGTCAGTCTTGTCCCGGCCTGACAGGGCTGTCAATATCGTCATAAGCGAAAGGTTATGAAGCCGTGGCGATGACATTGGGACAGTTGCGGACGTTCGCCCTGGTGGCCAAGCTGGGTTCCCTCCATGCGGCCGCCGTCCAGCTCGGAGTCAGCGAACCGGCAGTATCGACGGCGCTCGCCGCACTCAGGCAGGATCTGGGCGACCCGCTCTTCGTGCGCGCCCATGGCGGGATTGCGCTGACTCCCGGCGGCCGGGCGCTCGCCGAACATGCCCAGGACATCGTGGGACTGGCGGACCGTGCCCGGTGGGAGGTGGCACATGCCCAGACCGAGACCGGGCGGCTGAAAATCGTGGCGACGGCGCCGTTTGCTGAGCACGCGGCGGGGCGCCTGCTGGACCTTTTCACCCGCCGGGTTCCCGGGGCCTCCGTCGATGTGGTGGTGGAGGAGGCCGAGGACATCGCCTCGCTGATGCGGGAACGCGTCTACGACATCGCTTTGGGGGCCAGGCCCGCCGCCCGCAACGGCTCCCTTGCCAACGGTACTGGCGACGTCGGCATCGACTCCGTCCCGTTCCTGCGGTACCAGCGGATCGTCGTGGCGGCCGCCGGGCATCCGATCGCCGCCCTCCACGGGCCGGTCGCGCCGGCCGAACTGCTGCGCAGACCCTGGTTTGCCGGGCCCGCCGGCATCCAGGCGGCCAGCGAGGAGGGCCGCTGGCTGGCTGCCCAGTCGGTGGCGCCGGAGATCGTCCGGTTGAGCAGCGAAACGGAGGCCCTGGCCGCCGTCAGGGCCGGAGAGGGAACCATGCTGGCGCTGGGGCATATTGTCCGGGCTGAAATCCGCAGCGGTTCCCTGGTCCGTGTGCCGGTAGCCGGAACGCCGATCTCCGGACTCTGGTGGGCCAGTACCCTGGACCGCGGCCGGGCCACCACCATGGCGCGGACCCTCCAACGGTTTGCCGGCACCGCCGACGCCACCGCGGCCATGGTCGCCCCCGGCGGTTCCCGAGGGCTGGAACGGCGGGGATCCAAGTTCCACGTGGCGCTCTGGAGCTGAGGGGCCGCCGCCGTGCCGCCTGCCGCCGTGCCGCTGTGTCGCGTTGCGCAACGCCGGGGGCGGGTGCTACCCCTTGAGGGTTAGACGATCCATTCACCCTGCGAGAAGGAGTAGCAATGACGTTGTCCCGAGACGAAGACAGCTCGCTGCGGCATTGGAGCAGCCGGCTCATCCAGGCCCTGCAGATTCTTGACCTGGAAGTCGACCACGAAAAGATCGTCCAGGTGGCAGAGGAATCGGTCAAAGCCGTCGGGCCACATGCGGACGCCATCAGTACGTTCATCGTGGGTTACGCGGCGGGTACTGCGTCCACCAAGGGCCGCAAGGGCACGCAGGAGGCCGTGCACGCCGCGTCCAACAAGGTCATCGAGCTCTGCGAACATGGCGAGTCGGGCGGCCCGGACGAGAAAGGCTGGGCCAAGAGGGCCCAGTAGCCCGCCCCGCGAGCACCCTGGAAGCACGCCGGACCTGGTGCACAGGGATCACGCCATGCGCGCGGTCCGCAGCCACTGGACATGCTCCGCGGTGGGGCGCGGGCATGGGCATGTTGGTGTTATGTCCACTCGCCGTGGCCGGGGCGGGGCATGTCCGGTGGTGCGGACTGGCCCGGCCCCGGCTGACGGGTGCCTAGCGTGAGGCCACCCGGGCAGGGGCTGTTGCCGCGCCGTCGGGTATCTGGTCCAGGCTCGGCTCGAGCCGGACGATGACTGCCTTCGAGACTGGCGTGTTGCTGCCTTCGGCCGTGTGGTTCAGCGGCACCAGCACGTTGGCTTCGGGGTAATAGGCAGCAGCGCAACCGCGTGCCGTGGGGTACGACACCACACGGAACTTGCGCACCACGCGTTCCTCACCGTCGTCGTATACGCCGCGGACGTCCACATATTGCCCGTCCGCAAGGCCGAGTTCGGCGATGTCGTCAGGGTTCACGAACACCACATGGCGGCCCTTCTTGATGCCACGGTAGCGGTCGTTGTGCGAGTAGATGGTGGTGTTGAACTGGTCGTGGGAGCGCATGCTCTGCAGGATCAGGGTTCCCTCCGGCCGTTCGACAAGTTCAAGATCATTGGCTGTCAGCACGGCCTTGCCGGTGGGCGTGGGGAAAGTGCGGGAGTCGCGGGGACCGTGGGCGAGGACAAACCCGCCTTCCTGCCGGATCCGCTGGTTGTAGTCCTCGCAGCCGCCCACCACCCGCGAAATATGGTCCCGGATGAGGTCGTAGTTCTTCTCATAGCCGTCCCAGTCGGCCCTGATCTTGTCGCCCACCAGGAGTTTGCCCAGCCGGCTCACGATGGCCGGCTCCGAGAGCAGATGGTGGGACACCGGCTCGACGCTGCCCCAGGACGGGTGCACGGCGCAGACGGTGTCCTCCACCGACACGAACTGGGGACCGGATTCCTGGATATCGATCTCGGTCCGGCCCATCGTGGGGAGGATCAGGGCCTCGCGGCCCGTCACAGTGTGCGAGCGGTTCAGCTTGGTCGAGATCTGCACCGTCATCTCCGTGTTTTGCATCGCAGCCTCGGCGGCGTTCGTGTCCGAGATGGCACCCACCAGGTTGCCGCCCAGGGCGACGAATACCTTGATTTCGCCTGCGCGCATCTTGTTGATGGTCTCGACGGCGTCCGCGCCGTGTTCGCGGGGCGGCTCGAAGTCGAACTCCTCGCCGAGGGCCTCCATGAAGGACTGCGGCATCTGCTCCCAGATGCCCATGGTCCGGTCGCCCTGCACATTGCTGTGCCCGCGGATGGGGGAGGCGCCGGCGCCTGGCTTGCCGATATTGCCGCGCAGCAGCAGGAGGTTGATGATCTCCTTGATGGTGGCAACACCCTTCTTCTGCTGGGTGATGCCCATGGCCCAGGTGATGATGACTTTCTCGGCCTTGAGGTAGCGGGCGGCCAGCTCATCGATGTCCTCGCTGCGCAGGCCCGTGGCCTCAAGCACTGTGCCTTCATCCAGCCCGGCGAGGTGTTCCTTGAGCTCCTCGAGCCCCTCGCAGTGTTCGGCCAGGAAGGCGTGGTCCAGGACCGTCCCGGGGTTCTTGGCCTCGGCGTCGAGCACGCGCTTGGACACGGCCTGCAGCAGCGCCATGTCCCCGCCGATCCGGATCTGGAGGAACTGGTCCGCGATCTGGACGCCGTGACCGACGACCCCGTTGACCTGCTGCGGGTTCTTGTACCGGCGCAGGCCCGCTTCGGGGAGGGGGTTGACGGCCACGATCTCACCGCCGTTGCGCTTGCACGCCTCGAGTTCGGTCATCATCCGGGGGTGGTTGGTGCCGGGGTTCTGGCCCATGATAATGATCAGGTCGGCTTTGGCGTAGTCGTCGAAGCTGACCGTCGCCTTGCCGATGCCGATGGTCTGGCCCATGGCCCAGCCGGAGGATTCGTGGCACATATTGGAGCAGTCCGGCAGGTTGTTGGTGCCGTAGCCGCGGACCATGAGCTGGTAGAGGAAGGCAGCCTCGTTCGAGGTCCGGCCGCTCGTATAGAACGCCGCCTGGTCGGGGGAGTCCAGACCCTTGAGCTTGTCGGCCACGAGCCGGAGCGCCTCGTCCCAGCTGACCGCCTTGTAGTGGTCCTCGCCGGCGGCCTTGTACACCGGTTCGGTCAGGCGGCCCTGCATGCCAAGCCAGTACTCGGTCTGGCTGCGCAGGTCGCTGACGGCATTCTCGGCCCAGAAAGTTTCGGGAACCACCACCGGGGTCGCTTCCCAGGTGACCGCCTTGGCCCCGTTCTCGCAGAACTCGAATGCCTTGCGGTGGTGGGGATCCGGCCACGCGCAGCTCGGACAGTCGAAGCCGTCCTTCTGGTTCATCGCCATGACGGTCTTGCGGGTCCGGTTCAGCCCCATCTGTTCGATGGCTGGCTTCATGGAGTGGTACACGCCCGGGACGCCGGCGGCCCAGCTTTTCGGCCCGTCTCCGACGACGAGATCCTTTTCGGACGGTTCCTCGATGTGAGGAGTCTTGCGAGTCACGTGAACTTCCCTTCTGCAACCACCACCCGGATGGGGCGGCGTGCTGATCTGCCACTCTGCACCTTACCGTCAGGCCTATCAGCTTGATCGGAGCGCCGCAAGCAATTGACCGGCCGGTGCCCGTAGGCAAGTCCTCCGTACCAAGTAGCGCTCACGCTCATTTACAGGTACCAGCTACTCGTGTTGCCGAGAAAGAAGCCGTGTGTTGTTGGGGTGGAAGGTCTCAGTGGGGGAAAACCAACGGATTCCAGGGTCACGGCCCTGCGGCATGCGGGTTATTCATTTGCGTTCGGCCGCCTCCTGGCGGAGCCGAAGAGATCTGTCCTGCGATGAATTTGCTCAATAAGAAGCCGAACAATTTTGTGAACATGGGGGCAGTGCGATGGAAAAGATTTGGGCCGACCGACTACTTGGCAGAGAGTCGATGCACGTTTACGGGTCTGCTGCGAAAGCTTTGATCCAAGGCAGAACGATCCTCGTGACGGGCGCCGGGGGTTCCATCGGCTCAGAGATCGTGCGCCAGATGCATACGCTGGAAGCTGGCAAGGTCTTCTGCATCGACGACGACGAGTTCGCCCTTTATAACCTGCAAATGGACCTGGAAGGCCTGGCGCTGCTGGACGACGACGTGTACCGGCTCGCCGACATCCGGGACGAACAGCTCATGCGGCGCATCATGCAGGAGGTCCACCCGGATGTCGTCTTTCATGCCGCAGCCCACAAGCACCTGCCGCTTCTCGAGCGGGCACCTGAGGCAGCAGTCAAGACCAACGTCTTTGGAACCCAGTCCGTAGTCCGAGCAGCAATTGCTGCAGGTGTCAGCAGGGTTGTCAACATCAGCACAGACAAGGCGGCCAATCCGACATCGGCATTGGGATGGTCCAAGAGGCTCGCCGAGCACGTGGCCGGCAAGTATGCCGGCACCTCAGAGACCAAACTGGCAAGTGTCCGGTTTGGAAATGTTCTTGGCAGCCGAGGCTCCTTCCTGCCCACGCTGATGACTCAGATTGAGAGGGGACAGCCGATCCGGATCACCGATCCCGGTGTCGCACGCTACTTCATGACCATCCCCGAAGCAGCCGGCCTGGTGATCGAAGCCGCTTGCCTCGGTTCCGGCGGGGAAACGTACGTGCTGGACATGGGCGCCCCTGTGCGGATCGAGTCGCTGCTGCGCCGGTACGTCGAAATGGTTGACTGCCCGATGCCTGCAGTTGAGTACACCGGCCTGCGTCCCGGCGAAAAGATGTCCGAGGAACTTTTCGACATGCGCGAAACCCACTACGCCACGCCTCATCCGCGCATCCTGAAGGTCGATGTTGGAACCTATCCGATTGACCCTGCACTGGAACTTCTTCGCGAGCTCGTCGATCACGGCGCGCATCCTGCACTCGTTCGCGAGGCCCTCGAATTCAATACGGCCGGAAAGGTAAACGATGGACTGGACAGCCTCTCTTCTGGCGCTCTTGGCACTGCCACTTCTCGCAGTCTTAGTTGACGCTGTCGGGGCGGCCCGCAGCAGCCGCTTCGGAACGGCGGTCCGGGAAGCCGGCAGTGAGTCGCTTCACGGTTTGTCATTCGACGTGCTGGTTCCCATCTATGGCGATATCCGCTATTTGACAAACGTCGACTTTCTCCACAGCTACGGCTCCCAGGTCATCCTCTGTACGACCTCCGGTGAGTCCGACGGCTTCAGGCAGTCGCTCGACCAAATTGCGACGACTCATGGTTTCCGGGTATTCCTCAGCGATTACGTTGCGCCTTCTGCCGGAACTGGTCGCCGAACTGGCGGTACAGTCCGTGACCGAGTCATTCGGGACGCACTGGAATCTGCCGTTGACGCTGAATACGTCGTATGTCTGGATGCGGACACGACGTCGGTCCGCCCGCTGTCAGAGCTGGTGGGAGAGCTTCGGAAGCGGGGTGACGATGTCGCCTCCATTGAACTGGTGCCGCAGGCGGAGGGTCCCGCCTTGGTCCAGTTGCAGCGGCATGAGTACCGCCTGGCCATGCGCCTCAGGTTCGTCATGCCGTGGCTTCTGAGCGGGGCATGCCACGCAGGAACAACATCCGCAATGCGTGCCATCATGGCGCAGCATTCACTCTTCTTCCAGGGGAATGATGTTGAGACAGGACTGCTCGGTGAGCGCCTTGGATACCGTATGACACACATTCCGTTCGCCGTGAACACGGAGGTACCAGCGACGCTGCGGGCCTGGTGGCGGCAGCGCCTGGCCTGGGCGGGCGGGGAATTCCGCTTGTATATTGTGAATATCCGCTTCTGCTTTTGGCATCCGTTCTTCTGGACATACGGCAGCGTCGTACTGTTTGCTTTTCTCCTTCTTCGGTGGGAAGCGCTCGTGCATCCCGGGCTGTCACTGCTGGCCGCGGCCGTTCTTTACTTCGGCATGATTTATGGCATCCACTGGAAAAATCGGAATCGCTGGCTTTTGCTGATGCCTTTCTACACACTCATCACAAGCTTGATCATTCTGCCCCTCGGCATGGTTTGGTATTTTGCCATGGCAATTCCTGAGAAGAACTTCGGACTCATCAGGTTTCGCCGCGGCTCTGGCGGTTCCCGTGCGACGAGCCCACGGCGAAGGAACGCAGTGGGTGTAGCCGGCACATAGCCAGGGTGCCCTTGTCCCTCAAGCTCGCTGCTCGCGGCTCGGCCAGCCAGCGGCATTCGAACGCCCACCGTCGCCCGCTGGTCCAGAAGGGTCAAACGGTCGCAAAGCCCCCGGGTCTGCCCAGGCAACCCGGGGGCCTATGCCGCCACTATCGAGTGCACCGTCCAGCTCCTGTGCGGGCCACCATTACCAGCACCACCTTGGCGCAAGCTGGGGATCTGCTGTGCGCCGGCCTCAGGTAGCGGAGGCCAAAAAAACGGGTCCTCGGGGGGTATCCGTTACTCGGCCGTTATTCGTCGACAGTACGCCCGTGCAGTCGTTCCCGCGTAGGCTGCGGCAGCGCCGTCGAGCACAGGGCGAGTAGCCCAAAGCGTCTGCGCACGTAGCCCCAGAGCATGGTCCGGGTGGCCAGAGGCCCCGGAAAGCACCGGACTGCGGTCCGGATCCGAAGTTACCGACCGGTCCCAGTTTTCCCCAAGGAATCACCCAGCACTGTTGCACCATCACTCACTCTAAGAGGCAGGTGTGCAATGAATTTGTTCGCATGCAGGAAGGTTGAAGGCCAAAGACGTGCCTTTAGCCGGCCGACCCGCGCAGTAGCGGCAGGGACAGCGATGACCTTGCTCAGTTTTGTTGGACTCACCACAACGGCGCTTGGCGCCAGCGCCGCGCCGGCACCCGTCGGCGCAGGCTTCACCGTCACCGCGGCCGACCTGGCCTAYATCCTCAAGCAAATCAAGATCGCCGAGGCGCACGTCGCGAATACGACGTCGGCGACCGGCCCTTGCGGGGCGCTGGTCGGGCCAGGCCCCAACCAGATCCCGGACGCCCTCACCTCCTACGGCCTCCGTACGGTTGACGGCTCCTGCAACAACCTGATCAAGGGCCGCGAAACGTATGGGGCCGCCGATCAGCTATTCCCGCGTCACGCGACGCCGTCGTTTAACACCGCCGACGCCGTCCCCGCAGGGTTCGGCCCTGCCGGCACGTCCTCCTACGCACAGAAGTCGGGCAATGTGTTCGACGCCCAGCCCCGCCAGATCAGCAATCTGATCGTGGACCAGACCTCCACCAATCCAGCCGCCGTGGCTGCTGCCGGGTTCCCGGTCCGGACCCAGGGCAACCCCGGTCTGTTCCCCTGCACCACTGATCCTGACCCCTTGGCGACTCCGCCGGTCGAGGCTGTGCCGGCCGGCTGCGTCCCCACGGGTGACACGCTGTTCATCCCCAACGTCACCACCGACGTCGGCCTCTCCCCGCCGTACAACTCCCTGTTCACCCTGTTCGGTCAGTTCTTCGACCACGGCGTGGACCAGACGGTCAAGGGCGGCGGAACGGTGTTCGTGCCGCTCAAGGCCGACGACCCGCTGATTACCGTAGGCCCTGATGGCAAGGCCGGTACCGGTGACGAAGTGGCCCCCAACAGCCCGAACGCGTTCATGGTCCTCACCCGGGCCCAGAACCAGCCCGGCAACGACGGCATCCTCGGCACCGCGGATGACGTCCAGGAAGCCGCCAACACGGACTCGCCCTACGTGGACCAGTCCCAGACCTACACGTCCCACCCCTCGCACCAGGTGTTCCTGCGGGAGTACATCAACAACGCCGCCGGCAGGCCGGTTTCAACCGGCAAGCTCCTGGGCGGTCCTGCCGGCCCCACCGCCGGCGGCATGGCCACGTGGGCGGACGTCAAGTCGCAAGCAGCGATCTTCCTTGGCCTCAAGCTCGAGGACAAGGACGTCACCAACATCCCGATGATCGCAGCTGACCCGTACGGCAAGTTCATCCCCGGCCCCGCCCGGGGCCTGCCGCAGTACGTCACGCTGACCGGACTCGTTGAGGGCAACACGGCAAATCCTGTCCCGGTGCCGGCAAACGTGCGGTACTTCGACACCCCGTTCCTGACCGACATCGCGCACAACGCCGACCCGTCGCCGCAGGACGCGGACCACAACCCTGCCACGCCGCCCGTCGCGCCCACCCCGGACAGCGACAACACGGCCTCGGCAGATTTTGCGAACCAGCCCGCCGGGACTTACGACGACGAAATGCTCAACGCGCACTTCTGTGCCGGTGACGGCCGCGTCAACGAAAACATCGGACTGACCACCATCCACCAGGTGTTCCACTCCGAGCATGACCGGCTCGTCGCGGACATCGAGAACACCCTGACCAACGACACTTCGGCCAAGGGCGTCGCCGCACTGGCGGAGTGGAAGCTGGCTGCCGGTGCCAACGGCTGGAACGGCGAACGGCTGTTCCAGGCGGCACGGTTCGTCACGGAAATGGAATACCAGCACCTGGTGTTCGAGGAGTTCGGCCGCAAGGTCCAACCCGCGATCCAGCCCTTCCACGTCTACCACACGGACCTCAACGCGGCCGTGAGGGCGGAGTTCGCCCACGCGGTCTACCGCTTCGGCCACTCTATGCTGACGGAGACGATCTCGCGCACCAACGCGGACGGCACCGACAACTCCATTTCCCTGCTCCATGGCTTCCTGAACCCGCCCGAGTACACCAACGGCGGATCGGCGGGGTCCCTGACCTCGGAAGAGGCCGCAGGCAGCATCGTCATGGGCATGAGCGACCAGGTCGGCAACGAACTCGACGAGTTCGTGACGGGCACGCTGCGCAACAACCTGCTGGGTCTTCCCCTGGACCTGGCGACGATCAACATGACCCGTKCACGTTCCGAAGGCGTCCCGCCGCTCAATGAGCTGCGGCGCCAGATCAACGACGCCACGGGCGACGCTCAATTGGCTCCGTATACGAGCTGGGCCGACTTCGGGCAGAACCTCAAGCACCCGGAATCGCTGGTCAACTTTGTTGCCGCCTACGGCACCTACCCGACCATCACCAGCGAAACCACGCTGGCGGGCAAGCGGGCAGCGGCCAAGGCAATCGTCGATCCGGGCACCCTGGCGACTCCTCCCACGGCTGACATGAGCGACTTCATGAACAGTGCCGGACCGTGGGCCACCCAGGAGACCGGCCTGAACCGGGTCGACCTCTGGGTTGGCGGCCTGGCGGAGAAGACCAACCTCTTCGGCGGACTCTTGGGCAGCACGTTCAACTACGTGTTCGAGAACCAGATGACCGACCTGCAGAACGGTGACCGCCTGTACTACCTGGCGCGCACGCCGGGCATGAACCTGCGGTCGCAGCTGGAGAGCAACTCCTTCGCGGAGATGATCATGCGCAACACCAATGCGCACTCGCTCAAGGCGGATGCTTTCGGAACCGCCGACTGCAAGTTCCAGCTGGGCAACCTGGCCGGTACACCGGCCGGCTACACGGCCTCGGGGGCCACGGTCGCCGACGACCCGACCAGCGAGTGCAAGGAGAACCTGCTGCTCCTGCGCAAGCCGGACGGCACCATCCAGTACATGGAGAAGAACACGGTCGATCCGAGCGGCATCAACGGCCAATCGGTGTACAACGGCACCGCCAACGCTGACCGGGTCACCGGCGGCAACGACAACGACACGTTCCTCGGCAACGAAGGCGACGACGTCATTGAAGGCAACGGCGGCGACGACATCGCACTCGGCGGCGACGGCAACGATAGGATCACCGATCTGTCCGGGGCCGACGTCCTCAAGGGCGGTCCGGGTAACGACTACCTCAACTCCGGTATCGGAGACGACATCAACATGGGCGGCGACGGCCAGGACTTCACCAACGGCGGCGCCAACGACAACGAAACGTTTGYCGGCGAAGGAAACGACTTCGTGCAGTCCGGTGACGGTGCCGATGCGACGTTCGGTGACGGCGGCGATGACTGGATCCAAGGCGGTTCCGGCCAGGACCTGCTGATCGGCGATCACGGTGCTCCGTTCTTCGACGACCCGGCCCAGACGAAGCCCGGAAACGACATCTTCGTTGGACAGGTTGGCGAGAACGACTACGACGCCGAGGGTGGCGACGACATCATGACGTCCAACGCGGCCATCGACCGCTACGCCGGTGCTGCCGGCTTCGACTGGGCCACGCACCAGTACGACACCGTAGCAGCCGACGACGACATGAAGATCAACAACAACCTCGTTGGTGTTCCGCTGCCCGTCGTGGTCAACCGCGACCGGTGGCAGGAAGTGGAAGCCAACTCCGGTTCCAAGTTCGACGACGTCATCCGTGGCGACGACGCAGTGCCCAGCACCGTAGGTGGTGCAGGCTTCAGTGGCTGCGACGTCCTCGACCAGACGGGCATCAACCGGATCGCCGGCCTGCAGGCTATCCTGCCGGCACCGACCACCCCGCTTGCGCCGGTCGAGGCACTCTCACCGATGGGCGTCTGCCCGCTGACCGGTCCGGTCTGGGGCGACGGTAACATCCTTGTCGGCGGCCTCGGCAGCGACAAGCTCGAGGGCAGGGGCGGCAACGACGTCATCGACGGCGACCGGTACCTGAAGATCCGCATCAGCGTGCGGGACAACGCGGGCGCAGAGATCGGCACCACCGACCTCATGGAGCGCCCGTACCAGGCAGGTAACCCGCAGACCCTGGCGGCCGCAGTAGCGGCCGGCGTCGTCAACCCGGGGAACCTGGTGGCTGTCCGCGAACTCGTCACCCCCACCGCCCTCGAAACCGCGGGCAACCGGGACGTCGCGATCTTCTCCGGACCGCGGGCCAACTACACCATCACCACGACAGGCGGCACCGGCACCATCGGTTCGGCTGGCTCAACCACCACGGTGGTGGACAACGTTGGAGTCGATGGCACGGATAYGATCCGCAACATCGAGTTCCTGCAGTTCTCCGACACCGTACTGCCAGGCGCTCCGGTCATCGGCACGGCAACCGCCGGCCCCGGGCAGGCAACGGTTCGCTGGACGGCCCCGACGGTCGGGCCTKCCGACGCCTTTTCCGTGAAGGTGCTCGACGTGACGACTAACCCGGCCGGCGTCCAGGTCGGTGCCCTGCGCACCGCTCCGGCAGGCGCCACCAGCCTGGTGGTAACCGGTCTGACCAACGGATCCCAGTACCGGTTCCAGGTGCTGGCCAGCAACGCCCTCGGTGACAGCCCGTTCTCGGCACTCTCCAACACGGTGAGCCCGACGACGGCAACCGTACCGGGAGCGCCCGCCATCGGGACGACCACGGCAGGGAATGCCTCGGTGACCGTGAGGTGGACCGCTCCGACGAACACCGGCGGATCGCCCATCACCGGCTACTCGGTGCGGGCCTTCGCCGGAACTGCCCTGATCAAGACGCAGGCAGTCACCGGAAACGTCGGACTCGTCGTCGTGACGGGCCTGACCAACGGGACGGCGTACACGTTCGATGTCGCCGCCGTCAACGCAGTGGGTACGGGCGGATTCTCAGCCCGCACCGCAGCGGTGACACCACGTACCGAATTCGTGGCTCCCACCCTGACAGCGCGGTCCCCTGCACCGGGGGCATTCTCGGTCAGCCAGGGCGCCAACGTGACGGCAACGTTTAGCGAAGCGGTGACGGGGGTGACGGGAACGAACTTCCAACTGCGGCAGGGCACCACGGCGATCGCCGCCGTCGTCTCCTACAATTCGCTGACCCGCGTCGCGACGCTCAACCCGGTCGCAACGCTTCCGGCAGACCGCCTCTACACCGTGACCGTCTCCGGCGTCCGTGACCTTGCGGGCAACACGATGGCGACGAGCACGTGGACATTCACGTCGGGACCTCTTCCGGTCATCACCTCCACGACCCCCGCTGCGGGAGCCATTGGGGTGTTGCGGAACAGCAACACGACGGTGACGTTCAGTGAGCCCATCACCGGGTACACCACTGCAGGCAGTGTCCGGATCGTCCGGGCCTCCACCGGGGCCGACATCGCGGTCGCGGTGACGTACAACGCCACAACCAGGGTGCTGACAATCAACCCCAGTGCGACGCTTCTCGCCAGCACGCAGTACAGGGTCATCATCACCGGTGGCACCACCCGGATCCGCGATCTGGCAGGCAACCCGTTGCCCAGCCGTTCGTGGACATTCACCACGGGAACAGCACTGTAACAGCAGTCTGAGAACGCCGGCTGGCGGGGCCGCTACGGTCCGCCAGCCGGCTTCCTCACTTGTTGGAAAGCCACTTTCCGACACGGTATACAGCACTATTGCCCACTTGGAGGGGCCATGACTACACGACGAGAAATTTTCAAACTGGGCGCTGTCGGCGCCCTCGGCCTTGCCGGTTTCAAAGGCGGCGACGACGACATCCCGACGACGGGCACCACCGCGCCGGCCGCGACGCCGGTCACTGCCAGTCTTCTTGCACCGCAGAACATGCCTGTTCCCTATGCGGGAGTATTCCGCCGCCCGCCGGAACTGGTCCCCTTTCAGACGGGCTTCGACGGCGGCGACCCGGCCCGTCCTTTCGCCCGGTACGCCCTTACCCAGAAGCTCGGCCAGGCCCACTTCCTGCCCGGACTGAACACCACCGTCGCGGGCTACAACGGCATCTTCCCCGGCCCAACCATCCGGGCCACCCAGGGCACCCGGATCGAGGTGCGGATCCGCAACGCGCTGCCCGCCGCCGGGCTGGTTCAGCCGGCCCGCTTTGATACCGTCACCCACCTGCACGGCTCAGCGTCGCTGCCGCAGTACGACGGCTACGCCAACGACATCACCGTCCCGGGAAACGTCAAGAACTACCGGTACCCCAACTTTCAGACGGCTCGGACCCTCTGGTACCACGACCATAAGCACCACATCACCGCCCAGAACGTGTATTCGGGGCTCGCGGCCTTCTATCCACTGTCCGACAAGTTTGAGCGTGCCCAACTGCCGCAGGGCGAATTCGACGTACCACTCATGATCTCAGACGCCATGTTCAACGCCGACGGATCCCTCGCCTACAACGACAACGACGTCAAGGGCCTCTGGGGCGACATCATCATGGTCAACGGCGTGCCGTGGCCCACCATGAAGGTCAAGCCCCGGATCTACCGCTTCCGGGTACTCGACGCCTCGATTTCACGGTCCTACCGGCCCACGTTGTCCACCGGAGACCCCATCTACGTGGTGGGCACCGACGCCGGCATGACGCCCAAAGTGGAGGCCGTGAAATCGTGGCGGCAGGGCACCGCGGAACGCTATGAGGTGCTGATCGATTTCCGGAAATACCGGACCGGCCAGTTGATCGAGCTGCGGAACCTCAGTAACAAGAACAACATCGACTTCGCGAACACCAACAAAATCATGCGCTTCCAGGTAGTGGCCGACTCCGGGTCCGGGGCCGGCTCCATTTCCAGCATCCCGGCCACCCTGGACGACGGCGGCTCCGTCAACGCCTCCAAGGGGGGCATCCCCACCATGAGCCTCACCCCGGCGATGGCCAAGGCGAAGCGCGAGCTGAGATTCTTCCGGGACCACGGCGAGTGGACCGTCAACGGCGTCACGTGGGCCGACGTGGAGAAGTCCGGGTTCACCAAGCTGTTCGGCAACCCCCAGCCCTTCGACGTCGAGCAATGGACCATCATCAACGCGTCCGGGGGATGGTTCCATCCGGTACACATCCACCTCATTGACGCCAAGATCATCGCGAGAAACACCAACGGCGGCCTGCCGTTTGCCTGGGAAAAGGGCCCCAAGGATGTCTTCTACGCCGGCGAGAACGAGTCCATCACCGCCCTCATGCAGTTCGACACAGGTACCGGCGGGGGCGGGCGTTACATGATCCACTGCCACAACCTGGTCCATGAGGACCACGACATGATGGTGCAGTTCTCCGTGGGCGACCTCCGCACCAACGACCCCATCACTTCCGACCCGCCGACCCTGGACACCACTGCTCTGGACGCGTTCCCGCCGGTGTACCGGCCCGGACTGCCGGCGGGGACCTGAGATGGCCCGCGTTCGGACGCTGGGCGCGGCGGCCCTGCTTGTACTGGCGCTGAGCGCCTGCACAGGCGGACCGCCGGCCCCGGCCCAGCCCTCGCCGACCGCCGGAGCCGTGCAGAGCGCCGCGCCCGTGTCCCTGGAGACTGGGACCGACGTCGGCAACGGCCGCCCGGCCGTGAGCCACGACGGGCTGATGGTTCGACGCCGCGCCGTCATTGCCATCCACCCCGCCGCGGGCGGAAAGCCAGGCGCGCCGCGCGCACGGCTCGAGCAGACCGCGGCTGCCGGCGGCATCGTCCTTTCCGACATCCCCCCGGACGTGCTCGAACCAGCGATCCTGGAGCACCTCGCGCCGGAACTGATCCTGGCGCTTCCGCCCGGAAGCACCAGCGACGACGCCGAGAGACTGGCGGAGCGCGCCTTCGGCCCGGAGGGCAGCTACCCCGGAGTGGAGCATGTCCACGTCGCCTCAGTCCTGGTCCACGACCTCCAGTTCAGCGTCGCTGCCGCCGATCCGGCAGTCCTGGCCGCTTCCATCGCCAGGGAAGGCATTCTCTCGGACGCGCTCGGGAACTACGGCACGTCGGTGGATGGCGGAGCCCTGACGGTCACGTACACGGGACCACTGCTCAGCGACTCGCTGGTGGAATCCGTGCGGAACGGCATGGCCCGCGGCGCCGGGGTCCAGCCAGCGGACGTGACGCTGGCTCCCCGTTCAACCACGGGGGAGGGAGTGGACATGTCCCGCGAACCGGAACCGGCGGAGCCTGAACCGTCCGCGGGGGACAGCGGGACGCACTCGCATGAGGAAGGCGGCGATGATTCGGGTAGCGGCACAACCGCGACGACCCCGGGCCCCGACGATTCAGGACACTGAGGAGTCCGGACACTGAGCGCACCAGTGGCCGGCCGGAGGTAAGCTACCGGCCGGCCACGAGTGTGTCCCGGATCTCGCGGCGCAGGACCTTGCCGATCAGCGAACGCGGCAGCTCATCCACCACGGCAACGCGGCGCGGCACCTTGTAGGCGGCCAGGTTCTCCCGGCCAAACGCCAGCAGCGCCTCCGGGTCCAGGCCGGAGCCCGCGGACGGGACGACGGCGGCAACCACGTCTTCGCCGCCGCCCGGGCGGGGCAGTCCCACCACGCACACGTCCCGGACACCGGGGTACCCGGAGAGGACATCTTCAACTTCCGTGGGGGAGACGTTGAAGCCCCCCGTGATGATCAGTTCCTTGATCCGGTCCCGGACGGTCACGAAATCATCCTTATCTACCGAGACGATGTCACCGGTCCGGAACCAGCCGCCCTCCAGCAGCGCCTCCTCGGTCTCCTTCGGYCGGTTCCAGTAGCCGGCAAAGACCTGCGGGCCGCGGACCAGGAGCTCGCCCTCCTCTCCCGGGGCGCGGTCCAGGAGGACGTTCCGCGGGTCCACCACACGAATGTCCGTCAGGGGAAACGGGACCCCCACGGTTCCCGGTTTCCGGCTGGGACCGAAGGGGTTGCCCAAGGCGATGGGCGAGGTTTCCGTCAGCCCGTAGCCCTCGATCAGGTAGCCCCCGGTCGCCTTCTCCCACGTGTCCACCGTCGCCGTCGGCAGGTTCATCGCCCCCGAGATGGAAAAGCGGATGCTGTCCAGCGCGATACCGCGCTCGGCGGCTGCGGCGGCGATGCGGTCGTAGATCGGCGGCACCGCCGGCAGGAATGTGGCAGGCGACTTCCTGTGTGCCTTCAGCACGAGGTCGACGTCGAACTTAGGGAAGAGCACCAGCCTCGCGCCGATGCTCAGGGCAAACGTCATGCACAGCGTCAGGCCGTAGGCGTGGAACATCGGCAGCACCGCGTACACGGTTTCCCGGCCGTCCTTGAGCCCCGGCACCCAGGCGCGGCCCTGCGCGGCATTGGCCTGCAGGTTGGCATGGGTCAGCATGGCGCCTTTGGGCCGGCCCGTGGTGCCGCTCGTGTATTGGATGACAGCCAGGTCAGTGGCGGCCGGGCGCGGATGCTTTTTCTTCAGGTCGCCTGCGCCAAGGAGGTCTTTCCACGCCAGCACGGTCCGGCGCGCCGGCTGCGCCACGGTCCGGCGCGTGTGCTTGCCGGCGGTCAAGGCGGCGCGGGCGGCGCGGGCCGCCGGCACGGGGAGCCGCAGCGCGACCCGTTGCAGCAGCGGCATCGCCGGAATCAGCTCAACGGAGACGATGCTCTGCAGCCCGACGTCGGCCGGCAGTTGGCGGACCTTGTCCACGGCCTTGTCCCAGACAACGGCGACGGTGGCGCCATGGTCCTCGAACTGGTGGCGCAGCTCACGGTCCGTATATAAGGGGTTGTGTTCGACGACCACGGCGCCCAGGCGCAGTGCCGCGTGGAAAGCGATGATGTGTTGCGGGCAGTTCGGCAGGACCAGCGCCACCCGGTCACCGGCCCGGACGCCGAGCTTCCTCAGGCCCGCGGCCGCCCTGTTGATGGCGGTGCCGAGGTCCCGGTAGCTGGTACGCGCTCCGAAGAATTCCAGTGCGGTCTTCTTCCCGTAGCGCCGGACCGACGAGTCCATCAGGTCAACGAGGGACCCTTCCGGGAGCTTGAGGCTGGCGGGAACCCCGGGGCTGTAGTGGCGGGTCCAGGGGCGGTCGGGACGCCTGGGCCCTGCGGATTTGGTGCTCATGGTGTGTCCTTGCGTCTGGGCTGCGCTGTGCTGGGCGGTGCCGGGCTGCCGGCCTCGGGCCCGGCCGGGCCCATCAAGAAATCCTACCGGGGGCGGCCCGCCTGGACGCGTGCCGCGGAGGCCCCGGCGGCGGCCGACGCCGGCCCGGAGGTGACTTTTGGCCCTTGGCACCCGGCAGGCCCGGGCGGAAGCTGGGGCGTACACCGCGAGCCGCGGGTCCGCGCACTTCTCTGGGGTCGTTCAGGACACAGGTTCGCGCTGGTCACAGGTTTGCGCAGGTCACAGGTTCGCGCGCAATTAACGCGCAATTTACGCAAGAAGAAGGTCCACGGGGGCGCCATGAAGCAGCAGCAGCCGAGCCTGAACTTCCTTGGTGCCACCGACACCGTGACCGGTTCACGCTACCTGATCGACGCCGGCGGCGGGCGCGTGCTGGTGGACTGCGGACTCTTCCAGGGCTATAAGCGCAGCCGCGAGCGCAACCGGGCGCCCTTTCCGGTGCCGCCGCGGTCCATCGACGCCGTGGTGCTGACCCACGCGCACCTGGACCACACCGGATATGTCCCTGCTCTGGTCAGGGGCGGGTTCGGCGGCCCCGTGTACGCCACGGCCGGCACCACAGACCTATGCAAACTCATCCTGCCGGACAGCGGCCACCTGCAGGAGGAGGAGGCCCGGTATGCCTCGCAGCGGGGGTCATCCGCGCATGATCCCGCCCTGCCCCTCTACACGGCTGCGGACGCCGTCGCGTCCCTCAACAGATTCAAAATCGTCGGGTTTGATGTTCCCCTTGACCTTGGCGGTGGCATGGAGTTGACGTTCGTGCCGGCCGGACACATCCTGGGGGCCGCCCAGGTGCACGTCCGGGTTGGCTCCCAGTCGGTGCACTTCACCGGGGACCTGGGCCGGGCCGATGACCCGTTCATGTATCCGCCCCGCCCGCTCGGCGAAACCGGCATCCTGGTGACCGAATCAACCTACGGCAACCGGAAACACTCCACTGAGGATCCGGAGAAGCTGCTGGGAGAGATCATCAACCGCGTCGCGAAACGCGGAGGGGTCATCATGTTTGCCGCGTTCGCCGTCGGCCGGGCCGAAACGCTGATGCTGTACCTGTCCCGGCTCCTGCGCAAGGGCGCGATTCCTCGCATCCCGGTCTACCTAAACAGCCCCATGGCCATCGACGCCTCCGAAATGTACCAGCGCCACCCCGAAGAACACCGGCTCAAGCGGGAGGAATACGTGGACATGTACAAACTGGCCAAACTCACCCGCACCGTGGACGAATCCAAGTTGCTGAACCTGCGCGGCGGCCCCATGATCATCATCTCGGCCAGCGGCATGCTGACGGGCGGACGGATCCTGCACCACGTCGCGGCGTACGGCCCCGACCCAAAAAACGCCATCATCCTCAGCGGCTACCAGGCCAGCGGCACGCGGGGGGCCACCCTTGCTGCCGGTGAACGCGAGTTGCGCATCTACGGGGAAGACGTCAAGGTGCGGGCCGAGGTTATCCAGTTGGAAAGCCTGTCCGCGCACGCCGACGGCGACGCCATCATCGCGTGGATGAGGGCGGCAGAAGTAGCGCCCCGGATGACCTACATCACGCACGGTGACCCGGACGCGTCCGACGCCCTGCGTATCAGGATCAAACGCGAACTCGGCTGGCGGGCCAGGGTGCCCGAATACCTGGAGACGATCGACATCGAGGATCCGAGATGAACCCCGAGGCCGTCACCCGGACCACCGTGTTGAAGGAGGTCCACGATCTCGCCCGGCCGCTGAAAACCGATCGGGACCTCAACGGCCTCGTGCGGCGCGCGGCCGACTGCCGTTTTGTCGCCATCGGCGAGGCCTCCCACGGCACCCACGAGTTCTACACCTGGCGCGACACCCTCAGCAGGCGGCTCATCGCGGAGGAAGGCTACAACTGGATTGGGGTGGAAGGGGACTGGCCCGACTGCCGGCGGATCAACCGATGGGTCCGCGGCCAGGAGGGGAAGGACCAGGGCGTCCACGCGCTGCTGGCCGGCTTCGAACGCTGGCCAACCTGGATGTGGGCCAACGAGGAAGTCGCGGCGTTCCTGGACTGGCTGCGCAGCTGGAACCTGGCCAGGCCGCTGGACAAACGTGTCGGCTTCTACGGGCTGGATGTCTACTCGCTCTGGGATTCGCTGCGCGAAATCATCGGCTGGCTACAGGCGAACGTTCCCGACGCCGTCCCCGCGGCGGAGCGCGCCTGGCAGTGCTTCCTGCCCCACCACGAGGACCCGCACCAGTATGCCTGGAGCACGCGGCTGGTGCCGCAGTCCTGCGAGCCCGACGTCGTGGCCCTCCTGACCGAGGTCAGGAACCGGGCCTTCAGCCCCGGCCGGCAGGAGGAGGACGCCTTCGACGCCGTCCAGAACGCTGAAGTCGCGGCCAACGCCGAGCACTACTACCGCATCATGGTCCGCGGCGACAGGCAGTCCTGGAACGTCCGCGACCACCATATGGCCGACACCATCGACCGGGTCAGCAGGCACCTCGGGCCGACGTCGAAGGGACTGATCTGGGAACACAACACACACATCGGCGATGCCCGGGCCACCGACATGGCGCAGGACGGCCTGGTCAACGTCGGGCAGCTGCTGCGCGAACGCCACGCGGGCGAAGGCGTGCTGCTGGTCGGCTTCGCATCCCACCGCGGCTCCGTGCTCGCCTCCGACGGGTGGGGCCGCCCCGAACGCATCCTGACGGTGCCGGAAGCGCGCCCGGGCAGCCACGAAGACTTCCTGCATCAGGCCCTGGGGGTGCCCTCAGTGCTGGTGTTCGGCGACGACAGGACCGGGCCGTGGCTTTCGACATGGCTCGGACACCGGGCGATCGGCGTCGTCTACCACCCGGAAAGGGACGCCGGAAACTATGTTCCGACCCGGATGGGGGAGCGCTACGACGCCCTCATCTGGCTGGAACACACCGCAGCGCTGCGTCCGGTGCACCATGAACGCCCGCCCCGCGAACCGGAGTTCGAGACCGAGCCCACCGGATTCTAGGCCGGTGTGCATTCCAGGAAAGCAGGAATCAGCATGAGCAAAGCAATCATCGTCGGCATCAACGGGTCCGCAGGCAGCAACGCCGCCCTGGCCTGGGCCCTTGACCGGGCCGCCCGGGACAAGCTCCCGGTCACGGTCGTCCACGCGGTGGACGACCGCTGGATGTCACCGGATTTTCAGTACCACGAGATCATCCGGGAATCGGGGATGGACCTGCTTCGGGACGCTGAGACGGCCGCCCGTGAACAGGCCCCGGACGTCACTGTCGACATCCAGCTCCGTCATGGCAGCGGCGGCTCGGTGCTCCGGGAAGTCTCCAAGGAGGCAGCCATGATCGTGGTTGGCGGCCATGACAAACATTGGATGGGCGGCGGTCCCATGACGGACCGGGCCCTGCAGGTTGTCTCGGCCTCGGAATGCCCGGTAGCCGTCGTGCCGGCGAAACCGGCCACCGGGGCAAAGGGCGTCGTGGTCGGCGTGGACGGCTCCGAGGAGTCGCTGCAGGCCGTCGCCTTCGCGGCCGCCGAAGCTGACCGGGGTGGAGACGAGCTCACCGTGGTCCTCGCGTTCAAGAGCCCTGCCCGGTGGGTCGAGAAGCAGCTGCCGACCAGTGGTCTCGCCGAGAGCATCGTCGAAGAGGACCGGATTGTTCTCGCCGAGTCGGTCGCCGGGCTCGGCGACAAATACCCCGACCTGGTGGTCCATCAGCGCCTTGAGACGAACACCGAACCGGCGAAGGCCCTCGTGGATATCGCCGCCGACGCCAGGGAGCTGGTGATTGGAAGTCGCGGACGTGGCGGGTTCTCCCGGACCGTGCTCGGCTCCACCGCGCACGCTGTACTCCTGAACGTGCCGTGCCCCACCATCGTGACGAAGGTGCATAAGGTCAAGCACGGCGACTGACCGCCCGGCAAGCAACCCGTGCCGGCAAGGTCCCGGAACGGGCCGGAAAGCCCCCTTTTGGCGGGGGCTTTCCGGCGCCGCCAACGGATGGGAGGATGATGCCGTGGACCCCTTCTTCAATTTCATCACCCACTTTTGGTGGCTCGTCTTTCCCCTGAGCGGACTGGCCGGGGGGTGGGCGCGGTCCTGGTCCAAAGCCGCCGAACGCCGGCACCGCCGCCGCGTGGAGCTTTATACGCTCAAGAACCAGGCGGCGCAGGCAGAGCAGGCCAGCCAGGCCGACGTGCTGGCCCTCATGAAGGCGCACGACACCGTCAACCAACGCTGGCTGGATTACGAACTCGACGTGGGGAAGCTGATCGACTACCCGGTCATGACGGATGTCCGGGAGCCCCTCACCGTGGCCTTCCTCCGGGCCAAACGCGAGGCCGACGGGCTACGCCCCGCCGCCCCGGCGGAAGTCAGGACCGCCGCGCGGCTTGCGGAGTACCGGGCGGCCGTGACCAGCTTTGAGCTCGCATTCGACGTCGCCGAACGGGAAGCCAAACGGATCAGGGACAGCAAGTTCACCGGTCCCGAACGCCAGCGGCTCGAGACAGCCCGGAAACTTCTGCGGATAGCGTCGGACGCGGCCGCAACTCCCGCCGAGCGGCAGACGGCCTACCGCCGCGCCCGCCGGGAACTCGACGGGCTCATCGTGCTGCCCGAGGCGACGCTAGCGGCGCTGGAGGACAGGATCGCTTCGATGCTCGGCGCGGGCCCGGCGCCGGACGTCCGCCGGGCCGTCTGAGCTGGGCCGCAGCCGGCGGAGCCGGGCGGTGCCCGCTGTGACCGGCACCGTGAAGGCCCGTGCCGCACAGGAGGACTGAATTTAGGGACTTCTGGCATGTTTTGCCCAGCCGTCTTTCCCACGTACCATCGATAAGGTTTCAAATCGCGTTAGCGCCCCCGAATTCATCTGATCAGGCATCGAATGGACGTCGTGGCCATGCAGCAACGGGGATGTGGAACTGCCGACCGTGAACACTTCAGATTGGGCAACAGGTGGAAATCACCGTAATGGTGGCGCTAGTGATATCGCTGGCGCTGTTCTTCGACTTCACCAACGGATTTCATGACACCGCGAACGCCATGGCTACCCCCATCGCGACCGGCGCCATCAAACCGAAAACAGCAGTTGCCCTCGCGGCGGTGCTGAACCTCGTGGGAGCGTTCCTCTCCACGGAAGTCGCCAAGACCGTCTCGGGCGGCATCATCAAGGAAGGCTCGGACGGGGTCCAGATCACCCCGGACATCATCTTCGCCGGGCTGATGGGCGCCATCCTCTGGAACATGATCACCTGGCTCAAGGGCCTGCCGTCCAGTTCCTCCCACGCCCTCTTCGGCGGCCTGATCGGGGCCGCGATTGCCGGTATCGGCATCCACGCGATCAACTTCGAGTCAATTCTCCAAAAGATCATTCTTCCCGCGGTGTTCGCCCCGATCATCGCGGGCGGCGTAGCCTACTTGTGCACGCGGCTGGCGTACGGCCTGACCGCCCGCCATGACCCCGAAACCGGGGACAAGCTCACGCAGAAGCGCGGCGGATTCCGGACCGGTCAAGTCTTCACGTCCAGCCTCGTGGCGTTGGCCCACGGCACCAACGACGCCCAGAAGACGATGGGCATCATCACCCTGGTCCTGATCTCCGCCGGCCTGCAGCCTGCCGGCTCCGGTCCGGAGTGGTGGGTTATCACCGCCTGTGCCTTCGCCATCGCGATCGGCACGTATTCCGGCGGGTGGCGGATCATCCGCACCATGGGCTCGGGGCTCACCGAAGTAAAGCCCGCCCAGGGCTTTGCCGCCGAGACCAGCACCGCCACAGCCATTCTGGCGTCCTCGCACCTGGGCTTCGCCCTGTCCACCACGCAGGTGGCCTCCGGCTCGGTCGTGGGCTCCGGCATGGGACGCCGCGGCACTACGGTGCGGTGGGGAACCGCCGGCCGGATTGCCATTGGCTGGCTGTTCACGCTGCCGGCCGCCGGAATCATGGGCGCGCTGACGGCTCTGCTCGTGCAGACCGGGGTCGTAGGCGTGATCATCGCGGCAACTGCCGGCACCGCCGCAGTGGCCTACATGTTTGTGCGCTCACGGAAGTCGCCTGTGGGCAGCAACAACGCCGTCGAGATCGAGGAAGTCGGCCAGGCCGTGCAGTTCCGCAAGAAAAAGTCCGCCACCAAGTCGATCAAGAACGGCGGTGCCCAGCGATGAAATGGCTGGAACTGTTCAGCGTGGCGAGTGCCACGCTTGTGTCCGCTGTAACCGTGGTGGTTCTCTACTCCCTCGGCGTCCGGCTCACGGCCATCGCGGGGGACACCCGGACCTCCCCGGCGGCCTGGACCCGACCGCTCGCTTACACGTGCTTCGCTTTGTGCGGCGCCGCCATTCTCTTCGGGCTCTACCTGATCATTCCTTACTTCCACAAATAGGACGTCCCCGCGGCCGTGCAGCCGTTGCGTCACGGGGATGGGACACCGGCCACCGCAGTGGCTAGGCTGGGGCCATGGTGAGCTTCCAATACTTCGTGGCGTCCTCACTCGACGGGTTTATCGCCACTGCCGACGACAATCTCGCCTGGCTGCTGCWGTTCGACGGCTTTGAGGGCGGACAGGACAGCTATGACGGGTTCATGGCCGACGTCGGCTGCATCGTCATGGGCGGCGAGACCTACGCCTGGCTTCGGGAGCACGAACCGGACACCTGGCCGTATCCGGGCACACCCTCCTGGGTCTTCACCCGTCACGAGCACGCCGCCCCGAAGGGCGCGGATGTGACGTTCGTGCGCGGGGCGGTAGGCGAGTTCGTGGACGACCTCAAAGAAGCGGCCGGCGGCCGAAACGTCTGGGTTGTGGGTGGAGGCGTGCTCGCAGCGCAGTTCGCTGACGCCGGGCTGCTGGACGAACTGATTGTCTCGGTCATTCCCGTGGTCCTGGGCGGCGGCAAACAGTTGCTGCCCATGGCGGGCCCGACGCCGCCGCTCGAGTTGACATCTTCCCGCACCTTGGGCCGGGGCATCGTGGAGCTGCGCTACCGCTTCGCGGCCCGGCCCTAGCCGGATCCGGCGCCGCCGGGCCGGTCGCCCTCCGCGTTATCGCGGACCTAGCGCGCGATATCGCGGATCAGGTTCGTGATCCGGGCGGTGGAGAGCCGCCGGCCGCGTTCGTCGGTCATCACGATTTCGTGGGTGGCGAGCGTCCGGCCGAGGTGAATGGCCGTGCAGGTGCCGGTGACGGTGCCCTCGGAGATCGCCCGGTGGTGCGTCGCCCCGACCTCGATCCCGAGCGCCTGCCGGTCCGGTCCGGCGTGCATGCCCGCCGCGAACGAACCCAGGGTTTCGGCCAGGACCACGTGGGCCCCGCCGTGCAGGATGCCTGCCACCTGGGTGTTCCCCGCCACCGGCATGGTGGCCACAGTGCGCTCCGGGCTCATCTCGAGGAAGCGGATCCCCATCTTCACCACAAGGGCTCCGACGCCGTACTGGCCCAGCCAATCGTGCATCTCCTCGGGAACACCGGCCGCAGCGAGCTCGGCCGCGTACGGGCCGGGCGTGAAATTGTCCATCATGGGAACTAGGCTGGCACCTGTGAGTGAAACTACCAAACCGGCCCTTGCCCTCGAGAATGCAGCCTCCCTTTCCGCGGACACTGCCGCAGACCAACTCCTGGCAGCTGAGCCGGATTCAGGGGTTGCGGCCAAGCGTGCCGGAAAATCCAGCCGGGCCGCGGCGTCGGTTTCCGCCACTGAAGCCCCCGTGATTCCCATCACGGACCAGCCGCGGCTACTCGTGCTCGATGGACACTCCATGGCGTTCCGGGCGTTCTTCGCCCTGCCCGCGGACAAGTTCTCCACCGCCACGGGCCAGCACACGAACGCCGTCCACGGCTTCACGTCCATGCTGATCAACCTGATCAAGGAGCAAAAGCCCACCCACGTGGCGGTCGCCTTCGACGTCTCCGATGACACGACGCACCGCAAGGCCGAGTACAGCGAGTACAAGGGCGGACGCAACGAGACCCCGCGGGAAATGAGCGGCCAGATCGACCTCATCGACAAGGTCATGGGCGCCTGGGGCATCAAGACCATCAAAATGCCCGGTTGGGAAGCTGACGACATCCTGGCCACCCTCGCCGCAATGGGGGAAAAGGCCGGTTACGAAGTGCTGCTGGTCTCAGGCGACCGCGACGCCTTCCAGCTCATCACCGACAACGTTTTCGTCCTGTACCCCAAGAAGGGTGTCAGCGATATTCCCCGCATGGACGCGGACGCCATCCAGGAGAAGTACTTCGTCAGCCCGGCCCAGTACTCGGACCTCGCCGCSCTGGTRGGGGARTCCGCSGACAACCTCCCSGGYGTTCCCGGCGTCGGCCCCAAGACGGCAGCSAARTGGATCAACCTTTACGGCGGRCTGGAGGGKGTCCTGGAGAAYCTCGACGCGATCGGCGGRAAGGTGGGGGACTCCCTGCGCGAATACGTTGACGACGTCAAGCGCAACCGGCGCCTCAACAGGCTGCACACCGACCTGGATCTGCCAGTGACGCTGGACGAGCTCGCGGACCCGCGGCCGGACCAGGCCGCCCTCGAGGAGCTGTTCGACGCCCTGGAATTCAAGACCATCCGGACCCGGCTCTTCGCCCTCTACGGCAGTGAAGTCACCGAAGCCGAGCGGGAAAGCCTCGACATCCCGGACTTCGTGATCCCGGCGGACGCAGCCGAACTCGGCGCGTTCCTCGAGGCCGGTGCCGGCAAGCGCTCCGCTGTGG
>NZ_JBFTNJ010000028.1:0-39936 GCF_056397425.1 Arthrobacter sp. 05N33_2 | reverse complement strand
GGAATAAACAGGGGGCCGGAGACCATCGTCGCGACCATCCACGCAGAGCTGGTTCGAGACAGCAGAGAACGGGGGGTCATATCCATCCGAAGGGTCGAAATCGCGGTATTTACGATCGACGAGGCGAACAAGATGCCCGAGAATGCCAGGATGGCTCCGCCAAGCCCTACTAGCCCGGCTGGCAAAACCGGATAGACCCAGTAGAGCGGGACACGTGCCAAGCTGCCGATGACAATCGCGCGCCCGACTCCGACCTTCCTCAGGATCGGCCCTCCAACCCATGCCCCGGCCAAGGCTGCGATGGAGGGAATCCCCATGGCCAGGCCGAACTCCGCAGGCGAAAATTCCAGATCGTGCAGGAAAAAAACCTGAGTCACGGGAGTGAGTGCTGCGACAGCTCCAGCGAAAAGAACCCAGGAGATCAGGAGTCTTCTGAGGGTGCGGTCACCGGCAAAGAACGCGACGCCTGCGAATGCTTCCCTAAGAGGACGTTTGCGTTCATCCCGTTGTGCGGCGGGGCCCTCGGGCTTGCGGATGAATGAGATGCATACCGCGCTTCCGAGGAAGCACAGCGAAACGCTGGCCAATAGGACGGCGTTGGGCGCTACCGCGACGAGTGCGCCCCCGACAATGGGTCCTGCGATCATCGCCACCCACGAGGCGCTCTGAAGCTTACCGACGGCATCGGCCCGTAGCTCCTCTGGCACGAGGTCCTTGGTGTGGGCAAGGGATGCGCTGCCGAATAGCATTTGCGTCACTGCATTGATGCAAAGAACTAACACAAGCCATGGGAGTGACAGAAGCCCAAACAGAGCCGCAACTGCGAGAAGGGCAAAACTAAGGAATCGAACTGCATCGGAGCCAACCAGGATCGGCCGCTTTCGACGGAATTCTGCAAACATGCCGGCCGGAATAGCGGTGACGACGGCCAGGCAGGCGGCAGCGGTCGACATGACGGTCACCCCTCCGGGGCCGACGCCGAGAACTTGAATAGCCAAAATTGGAACAACGACTGCTGCAGTCGCTGAAGCCCCTTGAGCGGACATCGTTGCAAGCCAGAGCCAACGAAAAGCGGCATCGCTAAATGCGGAGACTTTGACCCTCGGACTGCTGGTGCTATCGGCCTGGAACTTGGGTCGGGTGTCGTCGAGTTGTCTATCCGTGCTCACGCTCATCCTCCAGATCGCGATACTTCCAGCTACTTCGATGTAACCCCCGTAGGTCACCAGCGACCTGCGAGCCCTACCGGGCACGTTAACCCTCAGGAAGGGGTCACGGCGTGAGGACTTCAAGGACGCTGGGAGCGCCAGGGCTATTCCAATCGAAGAGCGTCAGATGCCACAGGTGCGGCTGCTTGCGGGAGGGGTCGATCAGGCCGTGCGCCCCTAGACTCTGCAAGGCTTCCCGGACGCGCCATGATGAAGGCGAGCCTCCGGCGGTCACGGTCTTTTGCCAGTCAGCTGCGGCGTCAGCGGGATCGATCCCGACTGCTGCCAGGGCCTCATGGTCACGGAGATCAACGATCCTCTCAGCGTCTACTTCGAACTGCAGCACCCGAAGGTTGGGGGTGCGATCGTCAGTATGGGCGATCATCGCAGCTGCGACACCTTCCGGCGAAGCGCTGAGATACAGCGTCGGCACGCCCGGAAGGGAATACCGGCCGGCGGACCGGGACCCGGCAAGCGCGACGTCACGATAAGCAGGATCAATTGCCCGAAAGAAGGAACCCGTAACAGTCCGCATCAGCGGGTCATCCCCGCCAATAGCTGGCTGGCTTCGCCGCGACATACGGTCCTTTCTCATCTAATCCGTGGACTTAGGCCGAGATCCGGACTTTCGCCACGTATGGCTCCAGTGCTTCCGTCATGACCTCGGACAGCTTGGCGTGGCCGAGATCGTTCGGGTGTATCTGATCAGGTTCCGGGTAGAAGAACGGGGTAGGATCGGCGGCGAAGACGCCGTATTGGCCCAACAGGAATGGCAGGCCTGTTTCCTCGGCACACTCGGCATGGAGATCAAAGACCCGGCGGACCCGCGGCGGCTCTCCCAGGAAGGGCCAGTAAGGCTCGACGACGATCACCTGGGAGTCCGGAAGTGAATCGCGCAGCCGGGACATGTCCTCGATCATGGTCCGGCGCAGCTTATCGTCGTTCTCGGGCAGCTGGATCAAGTCGTTGGCCCCGAGTGCAATCAGCGCGATCTGCGGGTCCACGTCGATGACCATCTCCAGCGGATGCTTTTCGAACAGGTCGGTGTCCCGCTTGGTCAGAAATCCCAGACCGTTGACGGCGAAGTTGTGCTCCTCCAGTCCAAAGTTCCGGCACACGATGGAAGTCCACCGCTTGTCGACGTGGGAAATCCCCCGCCAACCTGTCGAAATACTGTCTCCGTACACCCCAAGTCGCAAAGTCATTCCAGGACCCTACCACCGCCCGCGCCCGGGTCTTTGTCAACTCCGCGAACCGTAGCTCAAGCTGCAATCCAGCCAGCCGACTGGGCTGACCCCTGAAAGGATCCCCCAACGGGAACCTTGAGGTCTGTGGGCCGGCGTGSCCGGAAAACCAGGTGGGCGGGCTGGGGGGAGGCACGAATCCGAGGCTCGCATACAGCGAATGGGCTTGGGGGGAAGTCCCTCCACCGACGCGGAGACTCAATGCCTCCTCTTGGTTTGCCACGCATGCCTTGATGGCCTCGATCACGAGTGCTCGTCCGGCGCCGGCCCCTCTGTGGGTTGGGCCGACGAACAGGTCGATGATGAACGGCCCGTTGATTTTTGGGTCCCAGATCGAGTGGGATGTCGTGAAGATGGCCCCGGCTGGCCTGCTGCCGATGTGGGCGATGAGGCTCGCCTCGGTGCGGAGCTCGCCATACTCCCCGGCAAAGGTTGCAGATATTTCATCCAGCGCGGAAGCGAGATCATCAGCACCGATCTCGGGTGGGTAGCTGTCCAGGTACAGCTGCGCAACCGAGTCACGATCGGCCGGATTCATAGGGCGAACCGTTATGCGATCAGCGGTGGCAGGGAGGACCAGAGGAGCGCGAAGAGAGAGTGTGCGAATATCGCAAGGCCTAAGGGTTCCATTCGACGTAGCTGATGCTTTCCGTGGGGCGGCGTGAGCCCGCGCTGATCAGGAGTGGAACATGCGGAGAATCTACAGGGTATTGGATTGCACATCACGGTATTGACGCCGGCCGGTTGATGCCTCACCACGCGCTTCAACCTGCCTGCTAACTACCCAGCGCCCGCACAGCTTGCCCCTCGGGCATGTCATCTGGCGAGCGGTTTCACCAGGACCAGCGTGGGGCCATCCCAGTCGATCCGATTGAACTCTTGTAGCGGCAAGAATCCCGACCGAATATAGAAAGCCCTGGTCTGGGCGTAAGCGTCGTCCTCGAAGGATGGACCAACGGTATGGACCTGAAGCAGCCCGCAATCATCGGAGACGAGTACCTCCTCGACCGCCGTGACGAGAGAGGCTCCGATACCAGCGCCGCGGCGGCCGGCGTGCACTGCGATCAGTGCCAGCTCAGCGGACTCCGGGAAGTGGCGATCCACAAGTGCAACCCCCACGACTTCGCCGCGCATCACGGCGAGAAATGAGTCCCGCCGCGATGCACTGTCAACATAGTTGAGAATGGCTTCTTCGATGCCGAACCAGCCTGGTAAGGAGCGCAAGATTCGATCTACGGAAGCGGGGTCCTGGCGGCGTTCAATCTCAAGTGCGGACATCAAGCGAGTACATCACACGCCTCATTAGTGTGGCTGATCCGGTCTCGTTAGAGAGCTCTGACCAGGCATATGTGAAATGGGTACAGTCTTCTTCTCGCTGTCGTCCGGACTACATGGCGATTAGCGGAGGCGGGTATTCCGAGGGGCCGTGCCGGTAAGCGCTGTCTAGTCCCGACGGGTCATAGGATGTCTGGAACAGCAGCTGGGCTCGGCGAAGCTACGCGAGCCTCATGGCGGGGAAGGTGGCGCGGTGTGTTCTCACTCGGCATCGAGATAGGACCTCAACTGGCGGTCAGGCAGGCGGCCTGGTTTGCCCCGACGCACCAGCCGTTCCTGATCCCGAAGGGCGGCGCGGAGACCTTCGGGATAGCGCCTTTGAGCGAAGAACTCCCCGCCGAACTCAGGGATACCTTCGAAATCTACAATGTGCCGGACGAGCTCGGCTGCATCCTGATCGGCGAGGAGGAGTTCAATGACCTGGGGCGCTCAGCCAGGTCGGACCTCGTTCGGAGTCAGATCTGCCTCGCACGGGGAGCCATCCCCTCCGTTCGAAGCGCCCCGGCGGACGTACGCACCCGAGTGTCGACGCAGGCTGACGGGCATCGCTTTGTGTGGTGGCCCTCGTTGCTGGAGGGACATCAGGAAGCTGTCCTCGGCGCCTACCTTCGCTTCGGCCGACGGCCCAGCAGGCACCTAGAGGTCCCCGAAAACGTCTGGGATAACGCCCGTGCGATTCTGCCGGGGGCGAGGACGCTGGCGGGCACTTTCCCTCGCGCCAGCGGCCCGAACTGTTTCGGGACGGTGATGGCGGCAGCTGGTCGAGCGGAAGCTGCTGACGTTTGGATGCTTCAGAAGCCTTTCGAGGACTGGCTTTCCGCGGCCGCTGAAGTGGGCGGAAAGGACAAGGACCCGGGTACCGTGCTCGTCTGGCGCTCTCCCAGGGGGTTGGCGCAGCATGCCGCTGTAACTATCGGAGGCGGATACGCGCTGCACAAACCCTCCCAAGGCTGGATGAGCCCGCGGAAAGTCCTCACCGTCAAGGAAGTCGTCGCCAGCGCCAGGCAGCCAGGCCGTCGACTAAACCGATATGTGCTGACCGGCTCCCCGGGACACCGTTTCCAAGAGTGATTTCCGATTTCCGGGACAGTCGAGCCCCCTCACATGTGGTCCTAAATCAGGCCGTCGCAGTGGTCCTGGTTGAACGTACTGGCCGGAACAGACATGCAGAACCTCCTAAAAAGCTGTCTTGGAAAACAACAGCTTTCCAAGACACTGCCCTGGACCTCTGCGGAGCCATCGGGTAGATGAGAAAGTCGGGCTCGCCGATGTCTTGAAAAGTCGCCTCATCATGCCCGCGCGCTTTGAGCACACGGGTATCCGAACTCGCGTGCACCAACGACCAAGAGACCTTCGCGTTGCGATAGGACGAAACACGCCACACTTTTCTCGATCGGCGCATGGTGTCCCACTTCCTTGGAAACTGGACACTCCCGCGGGAGGAGTTCACACCGCTGTAGTCAGGAGTGCTGTGGCACCAATTCGAACGTCACAACGGATACCTCCGCTTCATCGGACAGATCCGGGTAGTGACCCCGTAAGCCCTGGCGGAATCCATCAATAGGAGTTCCGGGGGCAAGGTGAGCCTGTTCCGCCGTCATCTGATCGAGCCGGTAGTCCGCTACGTCCGTGACTATCCCATCCAGCGTGCGATGCTCTGCATCGTCTTCGAATACAAACAACGCCGGCCCGACGGATACCGGGTCATCATGGCGAACAGTGGTCGTCTTGATGCCGCCGGCCACCTCATCGTAATAGCGCTTGTTAAACCGCAATAGTCGTCGAGCATCAGCATCGGGAAAGAAGTAGGTCTCCGGAAGCAGCTTCCGGACGGGCCGGAGCTGTGGGCCCCCGGCTCCGGGCACTGCGACCATCACGTCGGGATGAAGGTCCAGCATTGCCTGGCGGCATCTTCCGCACGGCGGGATGAGGCCCCGTCCTCGATCGCCGGCAGCGGCCATGGTGACGAGGGGTCCCGCGCCGGCCGTAGCGGCTGTGCCCATCACAACGAACTCAGCACAAGGCCCACCCGTGAAGTGATAGACGTTTACTGCCCTATGAATGACCCCGTTGGTATCCATGGCCGCCGCTGCGACCGTATGGTTCTTGTCGCCACCAAGAGTCGCAGCCAATTCTTCCGCCGCCGTAATGACGCGTAGCTCCGACTCAAATAGATCCATGGGGTCATTCTGCCCCATCCCATTTGCTTGTAGCTGAACGCCGGGAACGCCCGGCTGGGCGGTCAGGCTGGTCCCCGTAATTTGAATGTGCCAAAAGTTATGCCAAAAGAGAGGGCCGCTAAGAACGTGCGGACCTGACTTCCGGGACAGCACGTTGGCTCAGTGCCCGGGTCAGTGACGAGACGCTGACGCTGAGCCGGTGCGCGGTCTCCTTGAGGGTATGTCCCTCACTGCGCAGCCGCGGGGCCGTTTCAAGCTTTCCCTCCGTCATGGTGCGCGGCCGGCCACCCAGCCTGCCGCGGGCCTTCGCCGCAGCCAGACCAGCCTTTGTCCGTTCGGACAACGTCAAGCGTGCGTAGGCACCAAAACGGCCTCTCGCGGAGGCTAGGCTCTATGCCATGATGACCAATCAGCGACTTGAGCCCCTGCTCGAGCAGTACGACTGGGCGACGGAACGACTCCTCACTCGCCTCGCCGGGCCCACCAGCAACTCGGGTGATGGCAGCGACGTCGACGTACCGGTACTGACGGACGCCGAGTACCTCTGGGAACCGGTCGACGCGTGCTGGTCGGTGCGGAGGCGCGCCGATGGGCCCGGACCGGGCGCCATCAAGCTCATCGGCGCGGGTGAGTGGGGGCGAGACGGCGCCCCCGAAAGTCCGTGGCCTCCGCCCCTCACGACGATCGCCTGGCGGCTTGACCACATCTCCGAGACGCTGTTGGGCCGAGCCAACCAGCTCGGGGGCGACCGAACGTTCGATAGAGCGACGTACGAATCACGACCAGATGCAGCCGGCGCCATCGAGAGGTTCCGTCACGCCGCAGCCGACTGGCGCCAGGTACTACTCAGTGTCGATGAGTCCGACTATGACCGGACCGGGCTCAGCAGCTACCCGTACGGCAGCGATGCCGAGGAGACCTTTCCGACGATCGTGTGGTGGGAGAACCAGGAGATCCTGCACCACGGAGCCGAGATCGCGCTGCTCCGCGACCTCTACGTTCACCACGCTCAGTAGCGATGAGCGCGCACCGCAGACAGCTCAGCCGACGGAGTCTCTACGACGTCGAGTGGATACAGAGGATTAAGTCCGCGTCGGTGCATAGGTGCCCGAAAGACGGTGGTTCAGCGGACGCCGTGGTGACCGCAGGGATTCTTCACCGGGCAGGGGTCCGGCTCAGTAGAGTGGAACGCATGAGTCTTGAATGGGAACAAGTAATTGTCGATTCGGCACGACCGGCTGAGCTTGGACTTTGGTGGGCCAAAGCTTTGGGTTGGGTCGTGACTTTGGAAGCTGACGATGAGTTCGAAATTCGTTCTGCACCGGACCGGTTGCCAGGGTTGGTCTTCGTGCCGGTGGCAGATTCGAAGGTAACAAAGAATCGTCTTCACCTCGATTTTCGGCCGGACGATCCAGCGGCCGAGGTCGAGCGGATGGTCGCTCTGGGTGCCCGCAGGGTCGATGTTGGTCAAGGCGAGCAGCCGTGGACTGTACTTGAGGATCCAGAAGGCAACGAGTTCTGCGTTCTGGGAGCCCGAAAGAAGGACAGTACCGACAGTTGAAAGTTCGGACAGACCACGGGAGCGCCCGTCAACGGATCGTGCAGCGGGCGGTCAGGCCGGGTTAGCTGCAGAATTCGTGGCAAGGACGTCTTTGCGGATTGCCCAACGGCCGATGGCTGCCGCTGCGCCAACGGTGGCCCATGGGATCAGCAGCCAGGGCTGCCATCCGAGACCCAGGACGCTTCCCAGCAGCCAGAACACGAGAGCGGGCACCGCGAAAAAGGCTCCGATGTGGATCCATTGATTCCTGACCGGGCGCAAAAGATAGGCCAACACCCAGGCCAATGGCGCCGCAAACACCAGGGAAACTCCGAAGCCATACAGAATCACCATGCCCAAAAAGCCCCATACGTAGCCGGCGTCGGTGCCGTCCCGCAAGGCGGGCACACCATAGCCTGCCGTCACCAGGAGAACTAGCACTCCCACCCAGAGCGAGGTGGCGATGAGCCAGCCCTTGATGAACGCGTACGCATCCAGGACCACCCTGTGTGACCGAACTGCCTGCGGCTGCGCCGCATCCCCCAATGCCATGGGCATAGCCTACCGATGCGCACAAGCTTCCCCCTCGTGCCGAGGGTGCGGCCGTCCGTTAGGGGATCCTTTACCGGGCACCGCACCGTTGCACTCCAGATGTCGTGTACGGCTAGGTTTCGGGGGCGGGTCGAAGTCGGTAGAGTGCGATTCATGACATTGGGGGATGCCACACCGCACGTGGTCCGCCAGCCGTGGGCGTTCGCCGCGGTGTGCGTGATAGTGATGGCCTTGCCGCTCATGATGTTTGGCCTGGGCGGCCCGGTTGTCCGGCTGCTGCCTTCGTACATAGCCGCTTACCTTCTGATCGGGGTCTGCATCTTCGGCCCGACTAGGAAGTTCCCGTCGCTGCGGCAGGCCGTGGCGTTCCTGCTGCCCGGCGTCCAGCTCGCGCCCCTGGCGCTGTTGAACCTGGGTTTCTGGGCCGGCGGCTGGCTGCTCGGGCTCCCGGCATGGGGTCTGCTGCTGAGCCGGTGGACATGGGAGAACCCACTCAGGGTGCTGCAGGTGTCGAAGTTCCTCGGCCTGCTGGTGCTGGGACTGGTGATCTTCACCTTCATTGCGATCTATCCGTTCCCCAGCCTGGGCCTTTTCCTGCTGCCGGTCATTCCCCTGATCCGGCTGACCTACCCGGAGTACCGGGCTAGGCCGCTGCAGGCTGCCGTCGAGATCCTCCTTGCTGTGGCTGCCGTGTGGATGGCCTTCGCTATCCCAACCCCGGAAGGGTCGTGGTCCTCGCCTTGGACGTTCGCCGGCGGGGCAGCAACAGTCGGACTGATGATCGCGTTCGGGGCCAGGGACATCCCCCGCCGCTCCCGCCGCCTACAGCTCAACGACGGAGCGATCGTCTAGGGTCCGTCCGGGATCCTCGGCAACTGCAACAGTCGATCACCTATTGGTGGTGCTTCCGCTACGAAGACGAAATGGGCTTGCGGGCATGGTTAAGAAACGCCTGGGGCGCCCGTAAGCCGGTCCGTTAGAGAAACCCATACCGAGCGGAAACTCAGGCCTTTCGGGATCTCTCCCGCCGGCGCGGAAGACGACCGAGTCCTCTCCCGGCTGGACCCCTTCGAGACGGCAATCCATGCCAGGTCCTGAACAGGATGCCCCTATGTTTTTCGGCATGGAGCTTGCTGTTGGCTTCGGGGTGTAGATGGTTCAGGATTTGAGCATCAGGTTCAGTGGCATTGGCGGAGGACAGCCGTGCCCTTGCGCCACTACTCGCGCCCAGGGGGAGGCAAACTATGAGCGGAATCGACGATCTCATACCCAGGTCCGACGACCGTTGGACGGCCGCCACGCGACGAGCCCAGGGCATTGCAGACCTGGGCCTGGGCAGAGCCCTCAAAATGTATTACACGAGATATTTGCCGGCCGGCATGATCTTCTTTGTCGCGGCGGGGGCCGTCCTCGGAATCTTCGCCCTCGGAGGTGCCACGGCGGACTGGCCGTCCCTTCTCGGATTCGGATTCATCCTTGCATTCCTGGGCGGCGCTATCGGCGGACTTCTTTACAACGCGAAGAAAGTCGCGCCTGCGGCGAAATCGGGCAGGGTCGATGTGCTGCTCTCACTGGAGGACGAAGAGCGAAAGGACATCCGGCGCCAGGTTCTGGGGAAGAACTCCGTCGATCCGGATCACCTTGTCGTTTCTCGGGCCGCCGCCGTGCAACTGCGAAAGAATCTCGCCACACAGCTCATCTGGGCCCCCGTGCTGCCGCTCATACTCTTTCCCCAGCTCTTAGGAGGAAGCGCGTTCGGCTCCTGGCTCTTGGCCGCCGGCGCAGCTGTATGGGTGGTCGGGTCGGGGCTTGGTGTCCGGGACTTCCAGCGGGCTGGTAGCTTCCTTGACCGCACGGCAGGCATGGCCGTAACGGGACCACCGGAGTGACCCGTTCGGGGGCAGCGGTGTGTAAGCGATGACTGGCAGGACCGATGGCTACTTAGTCGTCGAACTTTCCCACGACCAGGAGGTCGATATGCAGGGCGATTACATTCCCTTCAACATCTTTGGTTTGAAGTAGAGGATAAAAGCCGTCGCCCCAGCCCGAATGCGCGAGGATAACGTTCTCTCCGTTCGGGGCGAGCGGCATCACTACGTTGGCAAGCCCAGCGGCGAGAGGCGTGTCGGCGTCCATGACAACAAACCAGGAAGCGGGGTCGTCGTCGACATCAAAAACGGTGTCGTACCAAGTGCTGCTGTCTTTTGGCATGCAGTGCGACACCGCGGCGGCATCAACGAAAGCTACTGTTCCTGCGTCAACACCAACACCATAGACCTCGCCTTCCGGGGGCGCACCGTCCACAGAGGGTGCAGCTTCAATGAGCACGGGAGTTGCTTCCGACATGACCAGTGATAGGTACGCCTCCCGCATTTGCGATCCATCCTGCTCGTCCGAGACATCAGCTACCGTGACCCGCACCGAATAAGCACCGGGCGGGATCTGGAACACAACGGGATCCTCTAGATCAACGAACGGATCACACGCCCCAAGCCGTCCGGAGGGAACCTGAAGAACACCCAGGTCGTGGACAGTGAGCTTGGCTGACGATCCATTGGATAGAGGTGCTGATCCGGACCGGAGGGCGAAGTGCTCGGCGATTTCCATTCAGTCATTTTCCCGGTCGGAGGGAGCCGTGGAGTCACGACACACAGTTAGACAGCGCGACAGCACTCCCGGGGGTCGGGCTGGCGTCAAACAAGCGTTTCAAACAGGCAGATCGGAACTGCCCCTAAGCCGGTCCCCAGCCGCAACAGCCTCGAGCCGCTCCCTCTCAGCGAAAATCCCATACAGATACGGGAATCCGAGATTCGCGTATACCCCCGCCCGCAAAACTGTCCCGCTTAGGTCGCTCAACAGCTACAGCTGCCAGGTCTTCGGGTACGCCGAGGGCGGTGAGGCCTGTTCGTTGGTGGCCCGGGCGCAGCCGATGATGTGTGCAGCCATGGGGTCAGTTAGGGATATGCCCAACCGGACGGTCAAAACGCTCCCCCACGCTTTATGACCCGCTCCTGCGTCGCGGACGCAAGGCGCGACCCGGTACAGTTCACACCGCCATCGACCGGGTGATTAGGCTGGGTGAATGGCGACAGTTATTCTCGTGCGGCACGGCCGCACCACAGCCAATGCCACTGGACTGCTGGCCGGTCGGGCCGTCGGCGTCAGTCTGGACCAGATCGGGCGCGACCAGGCGGCTCTGACCGGAGACCGGCTCGCGGCCGTGCCCGTAGTCGGGGTGGTGTCAAGCCCTCTTGAGCGTTGTCAGCAGACCGCCCAGCTCATCCTCGATCGCCAGGCTGGCACGCCGTACGCGCCGGTCGATCTCGATCTCACCGAGTGCGATTACGGCCAGTGGCAGGGCCGCACGCTCAGTGATCTCGCGACCGAGGATTTGTGGCCGGTTGTGCAGTCGCAACCGTCCGCCGTCGTCTTTCCCGGCGGTGAATCCATGGCCGCGATGCAGGCTCGGTCGGTGGCRGCGATTCGACGCCACGATGCAGCCTTCGAAGCCGAGTACGGGCCAGGRGCCRTGTGGGTKGCGGTGAGTCACGGTGACATCATCAAGTCAATCCTCGCCGACGCGCTCGGCATGCACCTTGACCTGTTCCAGCGTATTAACGTAGGCCCCGCCTCCGTATCGATCGTGCGCTACGGCGCTAGTCGGCCGAGCGTCTACGCGACCAACACCGACGCGGGTGACCTGTCGTGGCTGTCGAACGGCATCCACTCTGGCGATGCGCCGGTGGGCGGCGGTGCAGGGCAAAAGGCGCCATGAACCTCATGTGCCTAAAATACTGACATGCCTACACGTGTTCACGAGTTTGCCTGGCCTGATCGAATCGTCGTCGGCACCATTGGCCTTCCAGGGGCGCGCACATTCTACCTGCAGGTGCGCGCAGGGACGCAGATCGTGAGTATTGCCCTGGAGAAGCAGCAGTCGGCTCTGCTCGCGGAGAAGATCGACGAAATTCTCGACCAGCTCATCACCGTCGAGGGCAACCCCTTCAGCGTTCCCACGAGCACTCCCATTGAACTTGTCGACAATGACCAGCTCGAGGCCGTTCAGGAGCAGTTTCGCACCGGCGCCATGAGCTTAGGTTGGGACCCAACCACGGCCCAGGTCGTAATAGAGGCCTACCCCATCGCCGATGTCGATGCTGATGACAACGAGGAACCGCTTGATGAGGGCGGCGCTAACGAGTCCGAAATGCTGCTGGTGCGAATGCCGGTCGGCACCGCCCGCGCATTCGCCAAGCGCACCCGTGAGATCGTGGGCGCCGGGCGTCCGACGTGCCCGCTCTGCGGTTACCCCATAGACGCCGACGGGCACATCTGCACCCTTCCCGAGGTCTGATGCCAGCGCCGGACCTAGTGACCGCCGAGCTGACGCTCACCGGCCGTATCACGACGGCTTCAAACGCTACATTTCTGGGCAGCATCGGCGACGTGGTGGTCGTCTATAAGCCCATAGCAGGCGAAAGTCCGCTGTGGGATTTTCCCCACGGCACCCTGGCTCACCGGGAGGTGGCCGCCTACCTGGTCTCGCAGGTCTTAGGCTGGGACGTGGTGCCGCGCACCTGGCTGCGCGATGGTCCTTTGGGCGAAGGAATGGTGCAGCTCTGGCAGGAGCAAGACCCCGCCCAAAGCGCCGTGAACCTGGTCGCGACGGACCAAGTGCCGGAGACGGGCTGGAAACATGTTCTCGAGGGACGGGATGAGAACGGACGGATGGTCGCCCTCGTTCACGAAGACTCGCCGGCGCTCAGACGCATGGCGGTGTTCGACATGGTCGTCAACAACGCCGACCGCAAAGGCGACCACATTCTTGCCATGACGGACGGACACCGGCACGGCGTGGACCATGGGCTCACCTTTCACCGTGACCACAAGCTGCGCACGGTGCTGTGGGGATGGCTGGGAGACGCTCTGACCGCCGAGGAACGCGACGGCATCGATCGTGTCAGCGAAGGACTGCACGGTGGGCTGGGCCGAAACCTGGCGGACTTGCTCAGCGCCGAAGAAATCGCATCGCTCGCCGCGCGCTGCGCACGGTTGCGCTTGGCAGGGCGGTTTCCGGCTCCGAGCGGTGAGATGTCGGCGGTGCCCTGGCCGCTGTTCTAAGGGAATTGCGGCTCAACTGTCAAAATTTGGCTGCCCAAACGCCGATAACAGCGCCTACGCTCAACCAAGCCCGCAGGCCCCACCTTCCGCAGACGACGCGCCGAGCGTCCCATATACAGCACCCCTTCAGTCAGGTGTTGGGATGTTGAGGAGAAACCGCGCTGCCCGCGCAGCCGAGGGATATGGGCAGAGTCCAACTTTTGTCGGCCCATCCGGCTACACTGAATGTATCGAACATATATTCGAATAAGGGTGTGTTGTGGGCGTTGTTGTCGGTCCCCGCGTGATAGACGCGGGCATGTCGTTGCTGTCGGTGCTGATCTCTCCGGTCCCCGTCGCGGCCGGGTATCCATCGCCGGCGCAGGACTACTTTGATGGGCGGATTGACCTGAACGAGCATCTGATCAAGGACATCACCAGCACGTACGTCGTGCGGGTCTCCGGAGACTCGATGGAACGCGCCGGCATCAGCGACGGGGATGAACTGATCGTCAACCGGGCCCTGGAACCCAAGGACGGGTCCGTAGTCATAGCCGTCCTGGACGGAGAATTGACCATCAAGCGGCTGCGGATCACGGCCGCCGGCGTCGTGCTGCAGGCGGAGAATCCGTCCTACCCGGACATCCGCGTTCCGTCCCTGTCGGATCTGGTCATCTGGGGCGTCGCGACCCGCTGCCTGCACCATGTTTGAGGCACACCATGTCTAAGCCCTCCCCGATGCGGCGGATGCCGCAGATCGCGCACGTGGATGTGAACTGCTTCTACGCCTCGGCCGAGCGGGCATTCGACCCGTCCCTCGAAGGCCGGCCCGTCGTCGTACTGTCCAACAACGACGGGTGCGCCGTCACCCGGTCCCCGGAAGCCAAGGCTCTCGGCATCGGCCTCGGTGAACCATGGTTCAAACTCGCCCCGCGGGCGAAGGAGTGGGGACTTGTTGCCCTCTCGAGCAACTACGAGCTTTACGGGGACATCAGCGCCCGGGTGATGGAACTGCTGGGCCGCTACAGCGCTTGGTTGGAGGTTTACAGCATCGACGAGGCCTTCCTGGGCGTCAAAGGCGCGCCGGAGGACCTGCTGGTCCTGGGCCAGACCATGAAGGCAGCCGTGCGGCGCAACGTGGGGGTTCCGGTCTGCGTCGGGATCGCCGGGACCAAGACCCTCGCGAAACTGGCCAACAAATGGGCAAAGCACAACCCGGCCTTCGACGGGGTCTGCCACTGGGACTCCGTGCCCGCCGCCACCAGAGAAGCGCTGATGGGCCGGCTGTCTGTGATCGAAATCTGGGGCGTCGCGACGCGCCTGACCAAACGCCTCAACGCCTTAGGGCTTCAGTCCATCCTTGACCTGTCCCGGGCCGACCCGGTGATGATCCGGGACCGCTTCTCCGTGGTCATGATGCGCACCGTCCTGGAGCTGCAGGGCACGCCGTGCATCCCGATGGAGGAAGAACGGATCGGCCGGGACCAGCTCATCTTCTCGCGCTCCTTCGCCACCCCCATCACCACCGCCGCCGGCATGCGGCAGGTCCTGTCCGTCTACGGCCAGCAGGCATCGGCACGGCTGGCCAAATACAGCCTCCAGGCCAAGGTCCTCACCGCCTTCGCCGGCACCTCGCACTTCAACCCGAACGACACCTCCTACCCCTCGGTGTGCGTGCCGCTGCCGATGCCCACCGCCGATCCCGTCCTGCTCACCCGGGCCGCCCACGCCCTCCTGCCCCACATCCAGGAAGGCATCAAATACGCCCGGGCCGGCATCATGGTCACCGACCTGCGGCCCACCGGCAACCAGGCACCGCTGGCCCTGTTCCAAAATCCGCACGAGGAACGCCACATCGGAACCCTCCTGGAAGATGTGACCCGCCGATACGGGCGCGGCTCCATCGGCCTCGGCCACGCCGGCATACGGGGCGGGCCGGACTGGACCATGAAACGGGACATGCTCTCCCCCCGCTACACCACCCATTGGGACGAACTCCCCCTCGTCAAAGCCGCCTAACGCCAACACGCCCCCGCAGCACCGCACCACGAAAGACCACCCCCATGACCCTCAGCACCGAAAACCCCACACGAACCCTTGACCTTCAAGTCCGGCTCGACCCGGCAGGCAAGCCCCTTGCCATCCGGCACGACGGACGGATCTGGCTTGTCGATCCGGCCACCGAATCCCGGCACTGGATCGGCGGTGACGCCGGGCGGGGCACCCGATGCACGGCCGCCGCTGGCGCCAACCCGGCCGGTACCGAATACTGGCGCGTCGAGGCCCGGCTGGGGGCTAATTCAGCGCTGCGCACCTTCACGCTGCGCCGGAATCCACGCTCCGTCCAGTGGCTCCTGGACGACATCAGCGACGGCGGCTAGGCAACGGTGACACTGAACCGTCAGCCGATCAACGACCAGATCTGGGCGGGGATCAGGGAAGAATTCACGCTGCCCGCCCTGGAACAGGTCCGCCGCCGCCTCGCCGAACTGATGGACGACCCCGACCCTGTAATGCAGCAGCTCGTCCGCGTCTTCATCGACGACGGCACGTTCTGCCCGGGATTCCAATTCGTCGCCGGCGGCCACCTCCACCCGACCGTCGTCGACCTCTTCCAGCGCGCCATAGAACTGAAGGTTCCGCACAACTACTTCACGGCCTGGATGGTTACACCCTGCCGGGAACTCGGCGGGTCCCGCCCCGTTGACCATCTGAAAAGCGGCCGCGCTCCCCTGTTTCGCGCGCTGGAATCCCACCGCTGGCAGTAGAGGCCGGCCCGCGAACCGACGTCCAACGGTTCCGCTGATCAGTCCGGCCCGGGATGCATTGAGTCACACGCGGGAATCGCAGCTGCCCTGCCGTTGGTAGTCTTTAGCCCACCATCCCTTTCCGCCCGACACTTGAGGTGCGAACCATGATCCCGACGACTCCCACTCCGGGCACTGTCCTTCTGGCCGGCGCCACCGGCGATCTCGGCGGGCGTATCCTGCAGAATTTGGTCGCCCTGGGGGCCACCGTTCGGGTCCTGACACGGCCTGGGACCAGCACGGAGCGCATTGCGCAGCTCCGCGCCCAAGGCGTCGAAGTGATCCAGGCGGGCTACGACGATCCGGTGGCCCTCCGAAGGGCCTGCGCGGATGTTGACTGCGTAGTCTCCGCGATCAACGGCGTGGACAGCGCAATTTTCGACGCCCAATCGCGCTTGCTGGAGGCGGCGGCCGCGGTGGGCGTACCGCGTTTCATCCCTTCCGATTACTCCATCGATTACCGCGGAATCCGCCCCCGAAGCAACCGGAACTTACAGTTCCGCCGAGACTTTGCACAGCGGCTGGATGCCACCGAAATCCGGGCCACTTCCATCCTCAATGGCGCCTTCACCGACATGCTCTCCGGGCAGGCTCCCATGATCCTGTTCTCGCGGCGTCGGGTGCTCTTCTGGTCCGACGCCGACCAGGTGCTCGACTTCACCACGAAGGATGACACTGCCTCCTACACCGCCGCCGCCGCCCTCGACGATCGGGCGCCCCGCGTCCTTCAGATCGCCGGAGACCAGGTCACGGCAAGGACCCTGGCAGCCACCATGTCCGACCTGACCGGAACGCAATTCGGGCTCCTCTACGCGGGCAGCGTCGGCTCCTTGACTGCTATGAGCCGGGTCGTCAAAGCCCTCATGCCGGCCTCTGACAAGCCGTTCCCGCCGTGGCAGGGCATGCAGTACTTCGCCAGCATGTTCAGCGGCGACGCGACCCTGAACTACGTCAGCAACGACCGGTACGGGAGCCGGACGTGGACCACCGCCCGGGACGTCCTGGACCAGCACGTGCAGCAGAGTTCACCGGCCCCGGTCCCCTAGCCTGGGGGTTGTTGCACGGACAAGCCCCGAACCCCTAGGGTTCGGATCATGGCCGCGCCCGGGGGACCCGCTCGTTATGGAATGCACACGACGCCGACACTGCTGTCCGTAGTATGCCTCGCCGTCGTCGCGCTAACCGCGGCCTGCGCGTCAACTCCCCCACTCAGCAAGTCGGCCGGCGAGCAAACGGTCACCAAACCGCCCGCCGCCACGGCCGCACCATCGACGGGCGCCGGACTGTCACCAGGCATGACCCTCACCCCGGCTCCGCCGATTCCGCCTACCCCCGGGCACGGTATAGATGAATGCCTGCCACAGCGTGCAGAGAAAGTCGTAGGCAATGGAGCGCTGGAGTGCCAGTACTTCACATCCGGTTCCATTACGCCGGCTTCTGTGCCCCGTGATCCGGGAATGAGCTCCGGCGATTACGCGATACGGTTCGGCAGCGTTGGCGGCCGCACGTTGATGACCGTGCGTATCCCCTGCGCTTCGTATGCGGTCACGGTCAGCATTGCCGGCGAAACGATCACGCCGGATGTGGGGACACTGGAAAGTTCCCTGGGCACGTGCAACTTCCCGTGGGACCAGGAACAGGCGCGGATGAAACGATACCTTCAGGCTCCGTTTCAGTTTGCACAGCGGGAGACTGGAATCGTGCTGCACAACCCGGAATGGGGAATCACCCTCTTCCGGACCCCCTACTCGGCCGGCTGATCCCCCGGTCCCGCCTAAGGGGCGCCAGGCTCCGGCCAGATTGCGACGTTCATCCGCTTCGTCCTTGACGGCCACACCGCACACAGGCGCCTGTCGGGATGAGGCCATGCCCTTCCGGGGGCCAGAAATACCTGACACGATCAAGTGGGAATAAGAACCGCCGCCACCATGTTCGTTTCCGGTGTGAAGAACATCGGATTCCTGTCCTTCGGCCATTGGACCGACCACCCGGATTCCGGCACGCGCACCGCGTCGGACGCGCTGTTGCAGGCGATCGACCTCGCGGTCGCGGCCGAGGAGCTGGGTGCGGACGGCGCCTACTTCCGAGTCCACCACTTCGCGCAGCAATACGCCTCCCCGTTCCCTCTGCTCGCCGCGATCGGGGCCCGGACAAGCCGCATCGAGATCGGCACCGGCGTAATCGACATGCGCTACGAGAACCCGCTCTACATGGCGGAAGACGCTGGCGCGGCCGACCTGATCGCGGGCGGCCGGCTGCAGCTGGGCATCAGCAGGGGTTCACCCGAGCAGGTCATCGACGGATGGCGTTACTTCGGCTTCGCCCCCGCCGAGGGCGAGTCGGACGCCGACATGGGCCGCAGGCACGCCGAGCGTCTGCTCGAGGTGCTCACTGGCAAGGGCTTTGCGGCGCCGAACCCCCGCCCGATGTTCCCGAACCCTCCGGGCCTGCTGCGCGTGGAGCCGCACTCGAGGGGCCTGCGCGAGCGCATCTGGTGGGGCTCCGGCTCGAACGCCACGGCCATCTGGGCGGCGAAGCTCGGCATGAACCTGCAGAGCTCCACGCTCAAGGATGATGAGAGCGGCAAGCCCTTCCACGTCCAGCAGGCCGAGCAGATCGAGCTCTACCGGCAGGCCTGGAAGGAGGCGGGGCACGAGCGGGAGCCGCGCGTCTCGGTCAGCCGCAGCATCTTCGCGCTAACGGACGAGCGCGACTGGCAATACTTCGCCCGCGACCGCCACAGCTCCGACCAGGTGGGCAACATCGACGAGAAGACGCGCGCGGTCTTTGGCCGCTCCTATGCCGGTGCCCCGGACGAGCTGGCCGCGAAGCTGGCCGAGGACGAGGCGATCGCCGCGGCAGACACCCTGCTCCTCACGGTCCCGAACCAGCTCGGTGTCGACTACAACGCCCACGTCATCGAGTCGATCCTGAAGTATGTGGCGCCGCAGCTCGGCTGGCGCTGACCCCTCGTGACAGATTCCCCGGGCACTGCAGTCGCGGTTAATTTCGGCGGTGTCGACGCTCTACTGCGGGACCGCTGTGTGCACCTGAGGTCCATTTCGGACGGCATCGATCCCACAACAACGCGGCGGAAGCCACCAGGTCAGAGCGAAAGAGATGCTGGCACGCGGCCTCACCCTCAGGTGCGTCAGCCGCCGGGGGTAATGGGCGGCGGGGGCTGAAAGCGTTCCCACGCCGATTGCCGGGTCATGCCCAGAGCCGCGCCAATGCGCGCCCAGCTGATGCGCCGTTGACGCGCGGTTCCCACCCAGGCGGTCAGTCGCTCTTCGACCTGGGAAGCGACGGCGGCGATTTCCGGCAGGTGGGCCAGGAGCTCATCATCAGTCATCTGCAACCAAGGCGTTTCGCTCCGTGAGCCGTCCGAACTGCTGAACAGCCTCGTGGACGCCGCGGCACAGTCCTGACAAATGGCAACGCCGGGACCTGCCACGAGATGCCCCGAGATCCTGGCTGGTCTCGCGCAGAAGCTGCACATCATCGGGCCGGTCAACGGCGGTTCCAGTTCCACGGCATCCTCCTGGCGGCTAACAGTTGACAGAGTTCAGCATAGTTGACTTGTCAGGTGAATCCTGACAGGTTGTCAGGCGTGACCTTACAACGAATGGCTGATACGGGAGCCCGGCCACCCACCAAAACGCCGCTGAGGCGGCTGGCGGCGTTCCGGAAGCTGTGGGTTGCCAGCGCATTCGAGGGCATCGGCGACGAAGCAAGCCGGGTCGTGATCCCGATCGTTGCCGTTTCGATGCTCGGTGCCGGCACTCTGGAAGTGGGGGCCATAAATGCGATCGGCATGAGCGCGTTCCTTGTCCTGGGCCTCCCGATCGGCGTCTGGGTGGACCGGCTGCGGCGGCGCCGGCTGATGATCACCGCGGACGTGATCCGCGCTTTGGCGGTCCTGAGCGTTCCGGCGGCCTTCATCGCCGGCGCGATGACGATGGGACACCTGCTGGTCTGCGTGGCGCTGATCGGCGTCGCCGACGTCGTGTTCACCACCGCCCACGGAGCTTTCGTCCCGTCCGTCGTCGGACGGGAACGGATTAGTGATGCGCACGCCCGGCTGCAAACGGCCGCCAGCACGGTCGCCGTCGGCTCCCCCGCCCTGACGGGGGCGCTCCTCAGCGCCATGGCCGCGCCGTTCRCCTTGTTGACAGCCGGAATCTCCTACTCCGTGTCTGCACTGACCCTCAAGAGCATCAACGTCAGCGAAGACATCAAGCCACCCCTGGAGCACGAGGGATTCTGGCCGGCAGCACGGGCCGGGCTGTCCTTCACCATTCACCACCCGGTGCTCAAGGGTCTCTTCCTCTCCGGGATGATTCTCAACGCAGCCACCATGTTCGGCAGCGCCGCCACAGCCGTGTACGCCCTCAACGTTCTGGGACTCAGCCCCGCCGACTTTGCGCTCCTGAGCAGCTTCGCCGCGGCGGGAGGGTTTGTCGCCTCCGTCGCGGCACCGGCCATCCTGACGCAGCTCGGCATCGGAAAGACCAGAATTCTCGCCAGCATCGCCTGCGTGGCGGCCGTCGCGATATACCCTCTCGCCACGGTCCTGCCTTGGTCCCCGGCCCTCTGGCTCGGCGTGTCCGTATTCGGCTGGGCTTTCCTCATCGTGGTCATCTCCATTGCGGGGGCTGGCATCATCCCCCGCATCGCTCCGCCGCACAGACTCGGAACAGTCATGGCCAGCAACAGACTTTTTACCCTCGGAGTCATGCCGGTCGCCAGCCTCACCGGGGGTGCCCTGGCCACATGGATTGGCGTCCAACCCGTGCTCTGGATCTGGGCCCTGCTCGCTGGCGCCTCCGCAGTCCCCATCGCCTTCTCGCCGATGCGGACCTGGACCAAATTCCCGGCCGACTTCGATTGCGCCACCGCCCCGACTGCCGGCCCAGCTTGCTCGCCGGTTCGCAGCCTGGGCTTCGGGCCGTGCCGCCGCCAAAGACGTAAAGCGAGGGGTGGTACGTTCCTGGAATGACTTTGCGACTTGGGGTGTACGGAGACAGCTCGTCGTCGAGCCCTATTGGCCTGCCCTGGAATGGCCACCGCGGATCCGCCGGGTGTTCGATCTCCATGCCGAGTGTGCCGAGGAGACCGGACTACCGTTTCCGTTGGGCCAAAACGGTGTCTTCGACGGCGACCATTTGCCGTTCCTCTACTCGGAACCGGACCACCTGCACCCCAACGATCTCGGTCATGCCAGATTGGCGGAGGTTATGACGGGCGTTCCTGAGCCATACGTGGACAAGGCCAGGTCTTCCGCCTAAATGACTGGGCTGGTCCCGCGTCATCCCGAAGGGCACCGCGCCGTCGACACTTGCGGGATCCAGCCTTGCAACGCCAGTGCGACGGCGACGACGCCGGTCCGGCCGGCACTCACCCGCGGGGCAGCCTTGACGCCGAACGCCACCTCGGCTGAAGCACAGGACGGGCGGCCGCGATGCGCTCGCGACCGCCCGCAGAAACCGGGTGCACCCTGGGCTCAGCGCACCGACTTGCGCTCGTAGATCGCCATCGACCAGGCGTACCCGGCGACCACAATCACGACGCACCACCCGATTGCCAGCACCGGGCTCCAGCCGAGCGGGGTACCGAGCAGCAGCCCGCGGATGGCCTCGATGAACGGCGTGAACGGCTGGTACTGCGCGAACCACTGCAGCCATTCCGGCATCGACTCGGTCGGCACAAAGCCGCTGCTGAGGAAGGGCAGGAAGGTCAGCACGAGGGGCAGGTTGCTGGCGGTCTCGGCCGACTTCGCCTGCATGCCCATGGCCACCCCGAGCCAGCTGATCGCGTACGCGATGAGCACGATCAGACCTGCGGCGGAGATCCATTCGACAAACCCGGCGGTCGGGCGGAAGCCAATCAGGAGGCCGACGCCGAGCACAAGCACGACGGCGATAATCGCCTGGATGGTATTGCCAAGCACGTGCCCGGCGAGCACCGCGGCCCGCGAGATCGCCATCGTCCGGAACCGCGCGGTGATGCCCTCGGTCATGTCCATCGACACGGTCGTCGCGATGCCGCCTGCGCTGCCGGCGATGGTCAACAGCAGGATGCCCGGCATGACGTAGGCGACATACGCCTCGCGCCCGCCGGCCGGATCCGCGCCGGGCAGGCCGGCCCCGAGCGTGCCGCCGAACACGAACACGAAAAACAGCAGCAGGACTACCGGCCCCACGATGGTGAACACCGACAGGCCCGGATAGCGCAGCATGTGCAGCAGGTTGCGGCGCAGCATCGTCACCGAGTCGGCAATGACGTGCGCTTGCTGGCGGGTGCCCGGGGCCGTCCGGCGCTTGGCGGCGATGGTGGTCATGATTCGGTTCCCTTCGTCTCGACCCGGCCGGTGAGCGCGAAAAACACGTCATCGAGGTCCGGGGTGTGGATGCTGAGGTCGTCGACCTCCAGGTTGGCCGTGTCGAGGCGGTCCAGCACGGTGCGCAGCGCGCCGACACCGCCGTCGCTCGGCACCGTGAGCGAGAGCCCGGCGTCGTCGCGGGCGGACTCGCCGAGCAGGCGGGAGGCGGCGTCGAGCCGCCCGGCGTCGGCGAACCGGAGCCGGATATGTCCGCCGGGCACCAGGCGCTTGAGCTCGTCCGGCGTCCCCTCGGCGACGAGCCGGCCGCCGTCGAGCACCGCAATGCGGTCCGCGAGTTCGTCCGCCTCGTCCAGGTACTGGGTGGTGAGCAGCACGGTGGTGCCGTCCGCGACCAGGCTGCGGACAATGTCCCACATGGTGTGGCGGCTGCGCGGGTCCAGGCCCGTGGTGGGCTCGTCCAGGAAGATGACGCTGGGCGCCGAGACGAGGGTCATGGCGAGGTCGAGGCGGCGCTGCATCCCACCCGAGTAGGTGGCGAGCGGCTTACGGGCGGCCTCCACGAGGTCGAACTGCTCAAGCAGCTCGGCCACCCGGGCCTTCGAGCGCTTCGCTCCAAGATGGCGCAGCCGGGCCATCAGCAGCAGGTTCTCCTCGCCGGTGAGCAGCTTGTCCACCGCGGAGAACTGGCCGGTGAGGCCGATCGCGGCGCGGACGCCGTCAGGGTCGCGCACGACGTCGCATCCGTTCACCAGTGCCGTGCCGCCGTCGGGCCGCACCAGGGTGGACAGGATGTGCACGGTCGTCGTCTTGCCGGCGCCGTTCGGGCCGAGCAGCGCGGTGACTGTGCCCGCGTCCACGGTGAGGTCGACGTCGTCGAGCACGGCCTTTGCGCCGTAGGACTTCCGCAGCCCGCGGACTTCGATTGCTGGCGTGTTCATGTGCTTGGTTCCCTTCTGTTGGTGGCCCGGAGTCATTGAGCGCGCTGGATGCTGATGTCGCCGTGCTGGGTGCGTGCACGCACTGCGACGGTCTGTTCGGACGCGTCCGGAGCGCGGTCGCTGTCCAGCTGGTTGCGGACGTGCCCCTCTTTCGAGGACAGATCGAGCCAGGCGGSAACGCCGGGCCGCACGCCGATGGTGACCTGGCCGAAGCCGCTYTCGACCTGGATGGAACCACTCGAGACCTCTGCSARCTGGATGCTGCCGTAGGCGGTCTTCGCCGCGACAGAGCCGAGTGCCTTCGAGATCTCGAGGTCGCCGTAGGAGAGCTTCGCTTCAAGGTCGCCGCCGGACTCCCCGATCAGGATGGTGCCGTGCGACGCCTTGAGGATCGCGTCGCCGGTGACTTTGCCGATCCGGATCTGACCGTGGTCGGCCGTGATCTCGATCCCGCCCTCGGCGGTGCCGAGGGTCGCGTTGCCGTGCGAGGCGCGCAGCCACAGGTCGCCGGTGGAGTCGAGATCAACGCGGCCCATCGAACTCTTGATCCGGGTTGCGCCGAGGCGTCCGACGGCGCGCACGCCGCCGACCCCGATCTCGGCGGTGAGCCGCGACCCGGCAGGCAGCTCGACCTTCACATCGACCGACTCGGTTGGGCCGATCCAGCTGATGCGGGGCCGGGGGCCGGTGATGATGAGCCGCTGGCCGTCGACGTCGATTTTGGTCTCTTCCGCGCCCCGGCGGTCGACTGCCTTCGCGGGGTTCGTCGGCGAGACGGTCACGACCGTGTCGTCACGGTCAGTGGCGATGATTTCGATCGCGCCGACCTGCAGTTTGATGGCGAGGTCGATGGGGGTGGRGGTGTCGTAGGTGGGCATGCTGGCGCCTTCCTTTTGGGTGTGTTTGATCGACCCCGCGGGTCCGCGTGGTTGGTGGGTGCGGTGCGGTGGGCGGTTTAGCGCGCCCAGCCGGCGAAGTTGTCGCCGGTGCGCAGCGTGCGCTGCGCGGATCGTCGCTGCTTGGGCTGGAGAGCGGCTGCGACCGCGCGGACCAGCCAGGTGTTGACGGACAGGCCGTCAGCGGCCGCGGCCTCGTCCACCCGCGTCTTGAGGGCATCCGGCAGGCGGAGCGTCGTGCGCGAGGTGCTCGCGTCGTCGAGGTCGAGCGGTGCGGCCGGCCGCTCGTCGGTGTCAGATTCCGGGTTCGGCTGGGTCACCACGAACTCGACGTCGCGTCCGCGCAGCCGCATGTCGACTGATCCGGGTGCGAGGTCGCGGGTGATCTCGCCGACCGCAGCCGAGAGAACGTCGAGGAGCACGAGCCGGGTCGCGGCGTCCAGTCCGGCGGCGAGCCGCTCGGCCACGGCGCGGGTGTCCTCCGAGCCGTTCTCCGCGGCATCCACTAGCTGCCGCTGTAGGTCGTTGACGTATTGTCCGAGTTCCATGCCACCATAGTGACACCACGGTGGTGTCACGTCAAGCCTTCGTGGTGTCACGGGTGATCCGCAGGTTGGTGCGGCGGCTCGATGAGGGTGAGGATGGGCGAAAGGCCCCCGCCCTGAGTCCTAGTTGGCGTCCTGTCGGTTCACCATTTCGGCGATCCAGATCGGCGCGAACGGAGAGGTGCAGTTCGGCGGCGTCGGGTAATCCTTGAGCACCTCGAGGCGCTCGCCGATGCCGATCGCGCGGGCGCGGTGTGCGGGGTGCTCAATCCCGATCTGGGCCAGGCAGTGGTTCATCGCCCACTGCAAGCGGTCCGGGGCGTCCTTCATCTGCGCCTCGATGATGTCGAGCAGTCCTGGCAGGTCGAGGCCCTCCGGCTTCTTCGCAACGCGGTCGGTGGTCAGCGCCCAGCCGGCACTTGCCACCAGCGGGTCCGGATCGGCAAACCAGGCCACGCGCAGTTCCTCGGCATGCGGGTTCTTCTTCACCACATAGTTGACGAGCCAGTCCTGCACCTTGGGAGTGTGCGCCTGGCGCAACATGGCGTCCAACTCATCACGGTCGAAAGCCTTCGGACGGCAGATCAGGAGCGCCAGGAGCCGCGCCGCGGTATCACCGGTCCCCCACAGCTCACGGGACAGCTCCTGCTGCGTCTTGAGCCGCTTGGCCAACGCCCGCAGCTTGCCGAGGTTCACCCCGTGGTCGTCACCGTGCTTGGCGTTCACGTCCCGGATCCTCGGGTCCTCGAGGTCAGCCAGCTCGGCCATCACCTCGGCCGCCGTCGTTCCGGTTTCCATCGTCTGGGCCACCTCGGCCTCCTGTCCGCTGCTTGTACGATTCAGCATACGTCGGCGGTTCGGCCGCCCGCCGGCAATAAGCGGCTTGGCGACGAAAACAGACGACTGCACCGTGGGCGCGCACGCCGGTGAGCGTCCGGTGCTCACCTGTGAATCGCCCGCTGCCCCTTGCCCCAGACTGGTTGCCTGCGGCAAGCTGTTGATCAGCTGATGAATTGATCAACCGGGAGAGACCCGACGGCGGCAGCCCCCGGAAGGTTGCCGCGGCGGTGCCGTTGCGGGGCTGGAACCCCGCAGGACGGGAGGGCTCGGAACATGGAACGTGCAGGATCCAGGCCGACAAAAATTCGCGCCGCCGTCATTTTCTCAGTGGTGGCGGTGATGGTAATTCTTGGAATTGCGTGGATCGTGACTACCCGGTCACCGGTCACGACGCCTCCGGGAGCGTCCGGGGCCCCGGTGAGTAATCCTTCAGTATCGGGACGTGCGGCTTTCCAGAAGGTCCCGAATCAGGTTCTGTTTGCGCTTGATGATTCCGGAAACCCGGATCTCTCCGGAGACTTGACGAATATCAAGCAGGGTGACGCCGGCGATTGCTATTTCCTCGCAGCGTTGATGACAGTGGCGTCCCGGGCCCCTGCGACCGTCTTGAACATGGTCCATGACAACGGCAACGGCACCTACACCATTTCCTTCCACAGCAAGTACGACGGGGTGTCCAATCCGGTGACGGTCACGGTCAACGGTGATCTTCCGTACCGCCGCGGCAAGCCCTTCGAAAACGGCATCGAAAATATCGATGGCAAAAACGTGTCATGGGCCGCGATTATCGAGAAAGGGTGGGCGGCCGCGAACGGCAACAGCTACAACGGCATCGATGGCACCGACCTCAGCAACGCCCAGGATCATGATGTACACAATGCTCTCTATGCCATCACCGGCGAGGTGGGCGTCGACCGCAACCCCGGCGGCCCCATGACGGGAGTGAGCTTTGAGCAGATGCAGCAGGATTTCACGAAAGGCCTCGTGACCTTTGGGACGTCCAACTCCGACGGCGAGCTGGTCTCCGACCATTCCTACGCATTGCTGGGTCTGAATCCCTCCGACCAAACGGTTGTGGTAGGTGACCCGGAGGGTGGCCACACCACGCTGGCTTTTGCGACCTTCCAGTCAACGAACATCAACCAGTACATCGCGATACCAACATATCCTTGAGCGGCAGCCCTAAACGGCAGCCATGGCCCGCTCGCCGTTGAAGTATTCGAGCTGCCAGCCGTCGACGGCATGGTGGTGGGCCAGGTTGAGCACGGCGTTGTCGATGCTGTCCAGGGTGCGGCCGACGGCGCGGCTGAGACTCACGCGCAGGAGCGTGCCATGGGCGACGGCCAGGACGCGGCGGCCACGGAACTCCTCGGCCAGCGCCTCAAGCGCGGCCAACCCTCGGCCGGCGGCCTCGTCCTCGCTTTCTGCGCCGCGGAACCCGTCGGGGATGCGCAGTGCGTCCAGTTCAGGACCGTCCTGAAGGCCCTCCGCGGGTCCGAAGCTGCGCTCGGCGAGCTCCGGCACGCGCCGGGCCACGCTGAGGCCGAGCCCGGCGGCGATGAGATCGGCGGTTTCCGCGGCACGGCTCAGCGGTGAAGACAYGATCGCGTCCCATTCATAGCCGGACAGGACGGCGACGGCGTCGCGAGCCTGACCGCGGCCGACGTCGTTCAGAGGAATGTCGGTGGATCCCTGCAGCCGGCGCTGTGCATTCCAGTCCGTCTGGCCATGGCGGATGAGGGCGAACGTCGTAGATGTCATGCCTTCCATTCTGCCCTGACGGCAGGCTGGCGATGACAGAGGCGCCGGTCTGGGAGCCGCAGCGAGCATCCTTTTCATCGGCAAAGAGCGGCAAAGAGCGATCACAATACACCGCCACTTCGCATAGTCCCTTGACGCATGGCAAGCACCGGACGCAAAGTTCACACGAGAGTCATTCCTCAGATGGCCGATAACCGTCCGGACGGAGCCCTCATGCCGCAACAACCGCTGCACGGCGGAGCATATTGCATCCCTTGAGCCCCTCCCCGGCGGAGCCGCTTGCGGTCACCAACGGGAGCGCTCCGGTCACCTCTTGGACAGGAGAAGTAAGGATGGATCTCGAGCAACCGGCCCAAGGCCCCAAGACGGTAACTGCGGCCAGGGCCGCCAAAGACGCGGYGGGGGCGTCCATTTCCGGGTCGCGGAAGAAGGTTTCGTACGGTGCCCAGGACCGCAGAGGACCACTACTGTGGAATTCAGGCTTAGAAAGGCTCACCAACCGAACCCGTCTGCCGGGACAGCCAGACGATGTGGGCGTGAACCTGTTCTACGAGGACCTTGAGTGGAATCCCCTCTTTGGCCCGGGCGATCCCTCGGGGATCATTCCAAGGGACACGGATCAGGTTCCGCCCGGAAATATGGCTAATGCGGGAGGGCTGATTCTGCCCTGGTGCTCGAATTCCCAAGAGGTCCGCAAGAAGGCCATTGTTGTGTACCGCCTTGGGGAGGACCTGGACACGATCGAAGATCCCCTCCTGTATGTCTTCCAGTATTACTGGGACAACGTGGGGTACTTCTTGCCGGCAACCTTTGGGTCTTTCGACGAGAAGATCTCTATGGGTGAGGGGCCCAGCGCATCCCTCAATGTGGACTTCATTCTCGGTCCTGCAGGAGACCTGGTTGCCAGGGCATGGGCTTAGGGCCCGGCCGGAGCGCGGCCAGCCGCTGCCAATCACTATGGGAGTCGGCAAGGTGTCCGGAGACTAAGTCGAGCTGCACGGTTGCGCTATCCGGGAGTGCCCGACTGTGCGGCGTAGGCAGTGGCCCGGTCGCGTACATGGTCCACGTACGGATCAGACTGGTTGTAGGAGTAGATCGCGTCGGCCCAGCCCGCGGCGGTGGTCAGGTCACCACCGTGTGCGCACAGGTATGAGGCGGCACTTAGCGCGGCGTCATCGATGTTGAACGGGTCGACTGTTCCGTCCCCGTTCCCGTCCCGGCCTGCGAGCTGCCACGTGGAGGGAATGAACTGCATGGGTCCGACGGCGTGGTCCCACCGGGCGTCACCGTCCAGGGCGCCGGCGTCCGAATCAGGGATCGCGGCGAAGCCGTCACCGTTCAGGCTCGGACCGACAATTGGCCCGCTCACCTGACCGGTGGCGGTCAGGCTGCCGCCGCCGTACGTTCCGTGGCCGGATTCGACGAAGCCCACCGCTGCCACCGTATTCCAGCCGATCCCGCAGGTGGGGGCCGATGTGTTGGCCGCATCGGCCGCCGCCACGTAGGCCTGGAGGGCCCGGGCTGGGATGCCGGTCTGCGCGGCGGCATGGGTGAGCCACTCGGCGTCCGCGCTCCGGGTGATGTTCACGGCGGAGGTGATGCCGGCGGACAGCGATTCGAGTTTCGCCTCTGCCCGCGGCGGYGCGGGCAAGGCCACGCGGGCTTCCGCGCCGGAGAATCGGAAGACCCAAAACAAGAACCCGGCGATGACGCAAAATACGAACAGGCCGAGCACGGCAAGGCGTTTCAGACGGACCATAGACTAAGCGGGCCGGCCGGGGACGGTGCTGACCCGCCTGTCCGGCGCGGCACGGAAAACCGCGCCGGCGCCGGACACGCGGGAGGCCATGGCCCTAGCCAACACACTCGACGCAGTAAGCGTGGCCGTTCTTTTCGCGTGYAACCTGGGACCGGTGCCGGACCAGGAAGCAGGAGTAGCAGGTGAATTCGTCCTGCGCCTGCGGGATGACCTGCACGACGAGTTCCTCGGCGACAATTTCCCCGCCCGGGCTGATCGCATCRTCAAAAGCGTCGGCTTCATCCAGTTCACGGACAACGCTGCGGGCATCCGGGGCGTTGGCGGATTGCAGCGCCTGCAGGGAATTATCCTGCGACTCCTTGACGTCGGATCGGACTTCGTCGTAATCGGTTGCCACGGGGGTGACTCTCATTCCTGTGTTTAGTTCTGACGGGAAGCCAACGTACACCATTGCGCGCGTCGCTGCCTCATGTGAACCAAGTCCTTCAGGCCGAACGGAGTCCCGGGACCTCGTCGACCGGCACCGGCCTGGGGTCCTGGGAACCCGCCGGGCTGCTGCGGGCAGGAAACCTCTTGCCGCCCGGGCCCGCCGGACGGAACAGTCAGGACGAATAAAGGCGTGTCCGCCCCTGCTGTGAAGCAGCGGCGAACACGCCTTGAGCATCGGGCCGAGCCGCTGCTTACATTCCGGGGATCTGCTGCGCCTCGTGAACCTCGATTTCGCAGCCGCCGGGCATGTTCAGGTGCGGGTGCACCTTGGCCAGTTCCACGGCCGCCTCAAGGCTGTCGGCCTCGATGATGCTGTATCCGGCGACTTCACGCTGGCTTGGCGCAGTGGCTCCGCCCGCGGAAACGCGGACACCGTTGGCCAGCGGCGTTCCGAAGTCGATCAGGCCGTTGCCGACCTTGGCGGCCCAGTTGTTCCACTGTTCCATGGCGGCTGCCATGTCATCCGGCGCGGGCGGCGCGGCCTCGGCGGGGGTCATCGGGGCGTGATAGAGGAAGACGAACTTGGTCATGTTGCTCCTGCTTTCCTGGCGGTCTTGACGGGCTTAGGTTGGAAAACTTCAGACGGCGACGGTCCGGCCGGTGAACGCGATCAGGCGCTCCAGGCTGCTCGCAGTCTCCGCGACCGGCTGGACAGCGGCGAAGCTGCCGCTGGCGCGGACCTGGTCCGAGATGGTCACCAAGGCCAGGGCCTCAACGTGATCCGTGACGACGTCGGAAACTACAAGTTCCTGGCCGGTGGCCTTCGCGAAGTCCCACGCGTGGACGAGCAGCTCGAGGTTGACGATCCCGGCGACGACGGTCGCGGGCAGCTCGGCGAAGCCCATGTCGATGGTGCCTTGGAAGCCGCGGCGGCTGAACGCCTCCAGGGTGGCCTGCGCGAGTCCGGCGATGCGAACTTCCGGGCCCGCCCCGGCGTCGTCGCTTACGTCCGCGCCCAGCGCCCCGCCGATCTGCTTCAGCGAACCGGCCAGGTGCTCCAGCAACTCGTGGGCCGTGAAATTTTCGCAGGGAGTGGCTTTCTCACGGTCCTCCGGGGTGAGCTTGCGCAGCACGCCCAGGAGCACGGCGAGCGAAGCCTCGGCCGAGCTGAGGTGATCGATCGGGTCCGGGGCAGCCGACCATGCGTCCGGACCGGCGCCGTCCGGGGAGGAGGTCTCGGCGATCAGGCGGCCCAGGTAGTGGTTCCAGCCTTCGGCATGTGCTGCGGCCTGTTCGGCGTTGAGGCCGGCATGGACCAGGCGGAGCGTGGTGCCCCCGGCGTCGGGCTCCAGCGTGATGGTCACGGTGGACGCGCCCGGCGCCAGGTCCATTCCGGACTCCCAGCCCCAAGTGAAGACGATGCGCTTGCCCGGCTCGATCTCCTGGAATGTGCCGGCGGCGTGGTGGCCGGGAGTGACGGTCCAGCGGTAGTCGCCGCCTATCCGAAGGTCAACGCGGGCCGCCACCGTTTGCCAGCGGCGCAGACGTTCCGGCTCGGTGATGAGCGCAAAGGCCTCGTCGGCGCTGACGGGCAGGTGAATGGTTTTATCGAACGTCATGAGAGTGGTCCCTTGTCTTGAGGCGAAGCATCGGAAGTGGTCGTGTGATGTTGAGGGGGCCGGTGACGCTGGGCGGCAAGTGCGGCCGCATCTGATGCCAGCAGGTCCAGTTCGTAGGTCCAGAACTGTTCGACAAGGTCACGCAGCCGGCCCATGCCGCCTGGGTCGAGTCGGTAGTACCTGTTCCGGCCCTCTTTGCGGGCAGATACCAGGCCGGCCTGCTCCAGGAGCAGCAGGTGCTGGGACACCGCGGAGCGGCTGACCGTGAAATGGGCGGCCAGCTCCCCGACAGCCTGTTCGTGGCTGGCGAGAAGATGCAGCAGGCGTCGCCGGTTCGGCTCCGCAGCAATCTCCAAGGCATCCAACACAACTAATACGTTAGTGATCACTAACGTATTCCGCAAGTGCCCAGCAGTCAGAGGGATCAGGGAACGCAGGCCGGCACCCTTGCGGATCGCGGCCCGGGCATGGCGCAGCTGTTATCGGAGCGGTTTGTCAGGGCGCTATGGCGCGTGCCGGGTTACCGCGTCCCGGGTTAAAGAGATGCCGGTAACCGGGACGGGGAATCCCCGGGCGCAGCGGCTAGAGGCCCCGGTGGTGCTCGATGAGCCATCGCGCCATCTGCTGGGCGCGCTTGGAGGCCAGCGCGTCCCCTTCGGTGGCGGAAATGATGGAGCCTTTCATCAGGATGTGCCAGGACCGGGCAAATTCCTCGGGGCGGTCCAGCCCGGCTTCTTCGGCCAGCGCCTGGATATGCCCGCGGATGCGGCTGAGGTAATCGATGCTCGCCTTGCCCAGCGGGTGCCCGGCGCCCATTTCCAGCAGCACATTGATAAACGAGCACGCCTCGAAATCCTCGCGCTGGAACCAGTCACCGAACACGTCAAAGACGGCGAGCAGCCTCTCCTCGGGGGTGTTGCCCCGCCGGCTGGCCTCGGCCACGATCAGGTCCACGGTCCACACCTGGTCGCGGAGTTCCAGGAAGGCCAGCACCAGGGCGTCCTTGGACGGAAAGTGCCGGTAGAAGGTTGCCTTGGATACCCCTGAACTGCTGATCAGCTCATTGACCCCTACGTCGCGGATGCCGCGGCGGGAGAATAACTCGTAAGCAGTGGCGAGGATACGGTCCACCGGCTCGTCGCGTCCGGCCATGGCTGTGGCGGGCAGCAGCGTAGGACCCTCGGCGTCGTTGACAGTCATGATAAAAAAATTTTACAYCGGACCGAGGCGTACAGACCGGTCTGCCTCGGAGTGTGCTAGCAGTCTCCGCCGGATTCCACCGGCGCTGTCGGCCAGCACGACGCCGGCGGGCCGGCCGAGGACCCGCCCGGCGCCTTACCCCCACCTAGGGATGCAGAACCCGGTCGCCATCGCGGCGTTGTGAGAAACGACCGTCCAGTGCGTGGACGAAGCTGCGGAGGGTCGCGGATTCGTGCGTGCTGTTGGCCAGCCGGACGATGGCCGAAGCCGTGTGGGCCAACTTGATGTTGTGGTGCTGGCTGTAGGCGGAAAGCCGTTCGAAGGCGTCGTCGGAACCGATGTGGAGTATTCCCATCAGGATGCCCTTGGCCTGTTCGATAAGGCCTCGGGTGCCGATGGCTCCGGCGACGGCCTCGCGGGCGGACCGGTCCGTTTCAAGTTGAACTGTTCTGGTGAGGTCCAGGATGAACCCGTCGACGAACAGCAGCTTCCCGCCACTGTCCAGCACGCCCTCCCCCGCCGTCAGGACGCGGCGTTCACGCCGGCGTGCGTCGAAGAGACGATGATAATTGGCGAAAAAACCTCCGCCACGGCACACATCCTCAAAGATTTCCCTGCACGGCTTCCGGTCGTCAGGATGCACGTGCTGCATAAGAACACCCACCGTGGGCACCACCTCGCCGCGGTGATAGCCGTGGATCTGGTACATCTGCTCGGACCACTGCAGCTCCCCCGAGGCAGCATCGTAGCGAAAGGTCCCGGCGAGGCAGCCCTCGGTGGCCAGCGCGCTGGAATAGGCCTGCAGCGCCTTCAACTCCGTCATGGCCGGGCCTGCCTGCCCGGCCCGCCGCCGGCGGCGGCGGCGGACGCCCTGTCCCGGGACACGGTCAGCACGAACTGAGCCCAACCTGCGCAGTCCGCGTCTCCAATGCCTGCCGCCACCGCACGATCAGCTGCTGGTTCCGGGTCCCTGCGAGTCGGCCCAAGAAGCGCGCTGCGGACGGGATGCGGAGGCGCGGCGRCCCTTCAGGAGACCTGGGCGCCCAGCCGCGGGCCGGTCTCGCCCGGGCGCGCTGGCCCTTCACGTGCGCTTCGTGAACTCCGCGCCTCTGAGCGCTGGGTTCCACGGGAATGCCCTCGGCTACGGACTGGAGCAGCGCGTCATCTCGCGGTGCCGAAATTTCCGAGACCAGCCCCATGCCGGCATACTCCCGTACTGCTGCGATCCCGGCCACCGCCGCCGGCAGGTCTGGAAAGGGCCTGGAGAGGGCCATGACGGTCCCGTCCGGGGCCGTAAGTCGAAATCGGTAGGACGTGTCGGAATCGGTGAACAGTTCGAACATGCCTGTCATAGAACCCTCCTGGAAGCCGGGACCCGATTGTTCCCGGCGACGCCGTTGTCACCGGGAACAGCCTGAATCCACCCGAACGATGCCAGTCACTCGTACCGGCCGGATCGAATTGATGAATTCATGAAAGTCTGAACTATGCAACTCACCTGCGCAAGAGGTACCACCCTGTCCGGCGGCGGCGACGACACTGCAGCGGTCCGGCGCTACGATATGTAAGCGGGCTGACCAATTGATGGGTGTGCAAGACAGACTTTTCTGTCTTGCACGTGCTAGTTTTCCTGTCGCCGGGGTCTGCACAGACGCACGGTTCAGAATAGTTGAATGTGAAGGAGGGAGGCACCGATGCCGGATGATCTTCCTGCAAGTCCGGTCCAGACCGATGTGAAGGCAGAACTGTTCAAGGCCATGGGCCACCCTGCCCGAATCCAGTTGCTGGAAATGCTCGCCGACGGACCAGTTGCCGTAAGCCGACTGCGCGACAACACGGGCCTTGAGCCGTCGAACCTCTCCCAACATTTGAGCATTCTCCGCCGCCAGCGCCTGATTGTCCCCTCACGGCGCGAGGGCAGGTTGTTCTATGAACTGGCCAGCCCTGAGGTTAATGTGCTGCTCGCGGCCGCCCGATCCCTGCTCGGATCTCTCCTGGTCACCACCCGGATGACCCTGAGCCCCATGGCTGAAGTGCCTGAAGAAGCAATCCGCTAAATGCCGGCGCACGCCGGACTGTATGGACAACATCGATCGACCGGCCTGGACGCGTCCGGACTAAAACCAGCAGGGATAGCAATGGCTCACGCCGAGAACGAGACCACCATCAACCGATCACCGGAGGACGTCTATGCGTTCCTCGCGGATGGGCTGAATAACCGCGCATGGCGCTCCGGGGTTCAGGACATAGCACTGAAGAGTGGAACACCCGGGGACCTCGGTGCCGTGTACAGCCAGACCCTCTCGGGCCCCGGCGGCCGGCCGATCGTCGGGGACTATGAAATCACCGCGGCGGACCCCGGAAAGCTCCTGGGCTTCCAGGTGGTGGCCGGTCCGGCCCGTCCGGCCGGTGCGTACCGGCTCAGTGAAGCGCCGGGCGGAACGACCGTTCGTTTCAGCCTGGACCTGGAGCCCAAGGGACTCATGAAGCTCGTGGGCCCGGTGATTGTCCGCACCATGAATGCCGAGGTCGCTCAGTTGACCAATCTCAAGAACGTTCTCGAATCCGCCTAGATGAGGGCGCAGGGCGTTCATTCTTGAGTGTGACCCGTCCCAGCTAAGGCCATCAAGTGGCAAGCAGCAACCTTCATAGGTAACGGTGAAGAAAGGACCATCCTCATGGCTCGGATTTTCATCACAGGCTCCACCGACGGACTTGGCCTCGCCACCGCCCGGACGCTCCTGAACGGCGGCGACGAGGTCCTGCTGCACGCCCGCTCCAGGGAACGCGCCGCCACCCTCGAAGAACTCGCGCCGCTTGCCATCGGCATCGTGATCGGTGACCTCAGCAGGGCCTCCGAAACCCGGGAACTGGCCGCGCAGGTGAACGCTCACGGGCGGATGGACGCCGTCATCCATAACGCGGGCGTCTACCTCTCGCCGGGGCGCGTCGCGACCCCGGAGGGACACTCCCGCACCCTGGCCATCAACGTTCTGGCCCCTTACATTCTCACCGCGCTGATCGAGCGGCCGCACCGCCTGATCTACCTCGGCAGCGGGATGCACCGCGCGGCCGGCGGAAACCTTCAGGACATCGATTGGACCCGACGGCGCTGGGACGCCAGCGCCGCCTACTCCGAGAGCAAGCTCTACGTTTCCGCGCTCTCCGCTGCCGTCGCCCGGCAGTGGACCAACGTGCTCAGCAACTCCGTTGACCCCGGCTGGGTGCCCACCAAGATGGGCGGCGTCGGCGCCCCCGACGACCTCGCCCTGGGCCAGGACACCCAGGGCTGGCTCGCCGTCAGCCCTGACCCGGCCGCCCAGGTCTCCGGAATGTACTGGCACCACCGCCGGCCGCGGAAACCGGCCCCGGAGGTCACCGACGCTGATTTCCAGGACAATCTCACCGACAAACTGGCCGAACTCACCGGCATCACGCTCTTCTGAAGCGAACCATCGACCCGGCCCGACCGGCACGCAAGGGTAGGTAGTCCCTGCCGGCAGGTCAGGTGGCGGAAAGTATCCCCCAGCCCGTCCCTATCGTGAGCTCCACTTGTCGGCTTAGGCTGGTCGCATTCTATGAACGCAGTTGAGCATCGAACACCGCCGGCATCTGGAAGGCCGGCAGCTGGTTCGAGGGGGCCGGAAGGGGGCCGGGATGACGCCGGCGGACAGGACATGGACACCCGAGGACCAGGGCTGGCTCCGGGAAAACCTGCGTGAGGCCATCGACCACCTGGTGGAGATGGGGTACACGGTGCGCGGGGGGCAAGGCGAAGATCCGGAACTGATTCACCCCGGCGGCTCGGCCGTCCAGACGTGGCGGGAAGACTACCCCTACGAGCAACGGATGTCCCGCGAAGAGTACGAGCTGGAGAAATACYGGCTGCAGGTTGAACTGCTGAAGTTCCAGTACTGGGGCCAGGACCAGGAGCTCAGGCACGTGATCGTCTTCGAGGGCCGGGATGCGGCCGGCAAGGGCGGAACAATCAAGCGCTTCACCGAGCACCTGAATCCCCGCTCGGCCCGGGCAGTGGCATTGAGTAAACCCTCTGACCGTGAACTGGGCCAGTGGTATTTCCAGCGCTACATCCAGCACCTGCCGACGGCCGGGGAGATCGTGATGTTCGACCGCTCCTGGTACAACCGGGCAAATGTGGAGCGGGTCATGGGCTTCTGCACGGAGCAGGAGTTCGACACCTTTATGGTTCAGGCCCCGCTCTTCGAGCGGATGCTGGTGGATTCCGGGATCCACCTGACCAAGTTCTGGTTCTCGGTGACCCGCCACGAGCAGCGCACCCGTTTTGCGATCCGGCAGATCGACCCGGTGCGGCGCTGGAAACTCTCGCCCATCGATCTCGCCTCCCTGGACCGGTGGGAGGAGTACACGGCCGCCAAGGAGGAGACGTTCCTGCGGACCGACACGGACCATGCGCCGTGGATCACCATCAAGTTCAACGACAAGAAGCGGGGTCGGATCAACGCCATGCGCTACTTCCTCAACCAGTTCGACTACGAGGACAAGGACACGTCAGTGGTCCACAGCCCCGACCGGCTGATCGTGCGCCGCGGCCGCGAAGCCGCCGGCGACTAGCGGCTGGCTCGCGGTCGGCAGATGCGCGAACGCACGGCTGCGTCGCGCTCACGGTGGGATCCCAGCAGAAGATGGCACCATGGGGACATGACTCCTGCACACGGTTCTTCAGGCCTTTTCCGGCGTCCCCAGCCCATCAAACCCAAGGCGGGCCAAGAATCGGTGTGGGACTATCCGCGGCCGCCGAGGGTGGAGCCCCGATCCGAACGGGTTATCGTGCGGCTTGGCGGGCAGGTGATTGCCGACACCACCGATGCGGTGCGCGTCCTGGAGACAAGTCACCCGCCTGTCTACTACTTGCCATTGGACTCATTCCCTGCCGGTGTACTCGTCCCGGTCGGGGGCACCAGCTTCTGCGAGTTCAAGGGAGAAGCGCACTACTTCGACGTCGTTGCCGGCGGAGTCGTCGTTCCCCGTGGCGGGTGGACCTATCCCGAACCCACCCGGGGTTTCGGGGCGCTTAGCTCCCGAGTGGCCCTCTACCCGGCTCACATGGACTCCTGCCAAGTCGACGGCGAGCAGGTGACCTTCCAGGAAGGTGACTTCTACGGCGGTTGGATCACCACGCAGATCGTTGGTCCTTTCAAGGGCGGCCCGGGCACGGCCGGGTGGTGAGCACATCGCGCTTACGCCGGCAAGACTTGCTGCCGGTGCGTGTGGCGACTCAGCCGGTGCTCGCTCTGGCGGCTTGAAGCCCGTTGTGCCCCGCCTTGCCGGCGTGATAGCTTTCCGGTGATCGTGATCAATCTTCAGGAGGTGAGACCCATGAACGCAGTATCCGTAATGGGCGCTCCCCCGAAGTACACGGTCGCGCGACTGAAGTAGTCGTCTCCGGGAGTGCCGCAAGGCAAATTCGCGAAAGGCGACTCCCATGAACACAACATCTTCTTCAACTCCGCGCATCCGTTCGGCGACCGCTTCCGGTGCCGTTGCAGTGACGCGGACACCACAGCCCGGAAATTGGCCCGCTCCCGGCCAACAGGCCGACGCCGGACGACAGGCAGGCAATTCACACGAGCGGGCCTTGGTGCTCGCCGGCGCCGGAGCGGCAGGCAATGCGTGGGAACTCGGTCTCATCGCCGGCCTGTCCGATGCCGGCATCGATGTCACCGAGGCCGATCTCATCATCGGGACATCGGCAGGATCGACAGTGGCTGCCCAGATCACCAGCGGGACACGGCCGGCCGAACTGTACGCCGCCATCCTCGCCGAGGTGCCTCGGCCACAAGCCGGCCATTCCGGACCGGACAAGGGACGCGCAACGAATTTCTCGGGGCAGACCTATCTGGAGTGGTCCAACGGAATCATTGGTTCTGCTGCGGATGCCTCCGACATGCGCCGCAGGATGGGCGCCGCGGCACTCGAGATGGAAGCTTCCGACGGCTCTGCCCAGATGCGCTGGCGCGACATCGTCGCGGCCCGGCTTCCCAGCCGGCACTGGCCGCAACAGCCCGTGCTGATCGCGGCTGTTGATGCGGATACCGGGGAACCGGTCGTGTTCGACCGCAACAGCGGAATCGATCTGGTGGACGCCGTCGCCGCCAGCACCAGCAACGGCTACCGCATCGGCGGGAGCAGGTACATCAACGGCGGCTATCGACRCAGTGAGAACGCCGACCTGGCGGCTGGATACGAGCTTGTGCTGGTGTTGTCACCCTTCGGCGGCAGGTCGCGGATGCCGCTCGAGTGGGGCATGGATCTCGCCACCCAAGTCGACGAACTGCGCGCCGGGGGCAGCAGGGTCCAAACTATCTTCCCGGATAGCGCCGCCGAGCACATGTTCGGCGCCAATGCGATGGATCTGTCCTTGCGTCCGCCTGCGGCTCGAGCTGGTTACAGCCAGGGCAGAGCCCTCGCGGAGCTGGTCGCCGAAATCTGGCGGTGACGGCCGAAACCTGTCGGTGTTCGACTGTTACGGCGCGAGAGTCCAGGGGTCGCCGTGCGAGGCGCGGTGCCATGCCTGCCGCGGGCCACCCGATTCGTGCGAGACATCGGTCAGCCAGATCGTGCTGTCCGGGGCCCATCCGGCGATGACCGTCGCCGTTTCGGCGTCGACCTGTAGTGGGCGCGTCGCGCCGTCGAGGTAACCCAGGACGGAGAGGTGCGCGGCGTCCCACTCCCCTGCCACTTGTTCCCAATCCGGGATGACCCACCGGCCGTCGCGTCCAGTCAGGCGGAACCAGTCGTGTCGCCGGGATGCAGTGACCTCCATTGGGAACCTGCGGCACAGCGTTATCCAGTCTTTTGCTGTGCCGATCTCAAGTGTCCGGCCCGCTCCCTGAACTGGAACCGTGGTCGCCTGCTCCCACCCCAGGGAATCTTCCACGAGGCTCAGTGCGGCCGGGACCTGCCCAACGGTGTGGACTAGCCCGTGCGGTATCGACCACCAGGTTCCTGACCAGTTGGCGCGAGGGTCGCCCGGGCGTTCGCGCGCGGCCCGCAATTCACCGGCTCGTTCGTCTCGGCCCCACCCAGCCAGTGTTTGTCGCGGATTCTTCGGCAGCAGTGCCTGGCCGTCTGTCGATCGCCAGTCGATGGCCCACTGCTCCGCCCGGCGAGGCTGCCAGAACCACTGGATGTCGGGCAGCGCCATGACCTGTTCCGCGACGGGCGACAGGGCCGCCGTCACACCCGGGAGATCCGCGAGCACGTCCTCTCCATCGGGTGCCTGCCAGTACCTTGCAGCGCCCACGGACCGCTCGAGGGCCGCCTGCACCAGGTCGCTGTCAAGGTCGGTAAAATCCAGTGAGGCGAGCCTGGCAGCCAGCTGTTCTGGTGACGCGGCAAAGGCCGGCATCGCGGTCTCCCCGGAGGCAGCAGCGCTCAGCAGGACCCGCGAGGTCCCCGGTCCACTATCAAGTTCGTATCCCAACCAGAAGGCCGCCGTTTTGACCTCCGGATCCAGCTGCATCGCCAGTTCGAGGCACAGACGGCGCCCCCGGGGCCCCCGCAGAAATACGTCCACACTTGGCGTCATCAGATCATCCTCCCACCACAGCGCAGCTTTATCTGGAGCGGTCTCAGGTGCCGTCGATGATGGCGGGTAT
>NZ_JBFTNJ010000027.1:0-40045 GCF_056397425.1 Arthrobacter sp. 05N33_2 | reverse complement strand
TTCCAACCATAGGGTCGCCGGGCGCTGGAAGCTACTTTCCGGATGCTCCGGACTCAGCGGACGGACCGGCCAGCATCGTGCCGTGCAGCTCGGAAGCACGCTCACCGGAGGCGGGTTCGTTGACGTATTCGGTCTCGGACGGGACCGGACTGGTGTCGTGGCGGCCCAGGCGCTTGTGCCACCAGCGCAGGAGATGGTCGATGAGGACACCGAGCACAATGGCGAATACCACCGCGATGCCCGCGCTGAGCAACGGGTTGTGGTGCAGCCACGGGAAGGAACTGGCCAGGACGCCGATGCCGATTGAGTAGGCGACCCACGTCAGGCAGGCGAAGCCGTCCAGGAAGAAGAACCGGCGGTGCGGAAACGCCGTCGTGCCTGCCACGTAGTTGACGGCGACGCGGCCCCACGGAATGTACCGGGCGGTGAAGATCAGGACGGCGCCGCGCTTCTCGAGTTCGTAGTGGGCCCAGCCGAACACCTTTTGGACCTTCGGTTTGCGCATCCAGCGGAACCGCTCGAGGCCAATCTTGCGGCCCAGCATGTAGGCCATGTTGTCGCCGGCCATGGCTCCCACGAGGGCCGTGAGGCCGAGGATCCACAGGTTGGGCTGGCCGCTGTGCACGGAGTACGCAGCCAGGGCGACGATCAGGGTCTCGCTGGGGACCACCATCGCGAAGCCGTCCACGAAGAAGAAAACCAGCAGGAGGGGGTAGATCCACCACTGGCCAGCGGCATGGAGCACGGCCTCGTTAATGAACTCCATGCAGGTGGTGCTCCTTGATGACTGGGAACGGACAACTAAGCCGTATCGTACTCGCGATGACAGTGGGTAGAACCATGGACGAAACTTTGCACGACGTGCGGCCAACAAACGTGACCCAAATCGCTCCTAAGTGTCCCATGGGCGGGCCCAATCCGCCTAGGACTCGGCGGGCGGCACGGAATGCGTCGGTTCCTCCGGTGCGCGGCCGCGCACCCTGCTGATCACGCGGTCCAGGACGACGCCCAGGACGATCGCGCAGACGATGGCAATGGCCGCGCCCAGCACGTGGTTTTCCTCAAACCACGGACCAACAGTCAGTCCGATCCCCACCGAGTAGCTGGCCCAGAGCAGCGCCGAGAGCACCGTCAGGCTGACGAATCTGCGCCACGGGTAGTGCGTGGCGCCGGCCGTCAGGTTAACGGCCACCCGCCCGATCGGGACGAAGCGGGCCACAAGGATCAGTGAGGCGGGCCGTTTCCGCAGTTCCCGGCCGGCCCAGCGGAAGGCCGCCTGCATGCGCGGGCCGCGCTGCCACGCCCAGCGCCGGGTTCCGGTCCCGCGGCCGATCAGGTAAGCCATGTTGTCGCCCACCAGGGCCCCTGCGGCAGCCGTTGCGATCAGGAGCAGAGGGTTGGGGACGCCCGCAGTGGCGGCGACTGCAGCCAGGCCCACCACCACCGATTCGCTCGGAATCGGGGGGAAGAACCCGTCGATCACGCAGCAGGCGAAAACCAGGACGAGGACCCAGGGTTGCCCTGCGGCGGCGAGGATGAAGTCGTTGATTGCCTGCACAGCTTCCTAACGCGCGGCGGGGCCAGATCGATCCAAGCGCAGGCTCGGCCGGAGCCGGGCCTGCGCTTGACGGGTACTGCTGTGGAGTCAGTGTACCGCCGGCTCCGGCCGCCGCTGCCCTCTCCCCTACGGCTGTTATCCCCAGGGTTTGGGCACCGTAAGGGATAGGGCGACGGGCTTAGGCGATGCGGTCGATGATGAGCTTCTGGGCGGGCCGGGAGCCCTCGGGGGCGATCACGGCGGCGCGTTCGAGCGCTTCCTTGGCACGCTCGAACTTCTCCGGTGTGTCCGTGAGCAGGGTCATGAGCGGTTCGCCTGCCTTGACCGTGGCGCCGGGCTTGGCGTGCATCCGCACCCCGGCACCGGCCTGGACCTGGTCCTCCTTGCGGGCGCGCCCGGCACCGAGCCGCCAGGCAGCGACGCCGACGGCCATCGCGTCGAGCTCCACCAGGACACCGTCGGCCGGGGCGTAGATGACCTCGGATTCCTTGGCGACCGGGAGCTTGGCGCGCGGGTCTCCGCCCTGGGCCTCGATCATCCGGTTCCAGACGTCCATGGCCCGGCCGTCCCGGAGTGCTGCCCGGGGATCGGCGTCGCGGATGCCGGCGCACGCCAGCATTTCCTCCGCGAGCCGGATGGTGAGTTCGACGACGTCGTCCGGGCCTCCGCCGGCGAGGACCTCCACGGATTCCTCGACCTCGATCGCGTTGCCCGCGGTCAGGCCCAGCGGCGTGTTCATGTTGGTGAGCAGGGCCACCGTGTTGACGCCGGCGTCCTTGCCCAGGGCCACCATGGTTTCGGCCAGTTCGCGGGCGCGGGCCTCGTCCTTCATGAACGCGCCGCTGCCCACCTTGACGTCGAGCACCAGCGAGCCGGTGCCTTCGGCGATCTTCTTGCTCATGATCGAGGAGGCGATCAGCGGGATGGCCTCCACGGTCCCGGTGACATCGCGGAGCGCGTAGAGCTTCTTGTCCGCCGGGGCCAGCCCGGCGCCGGCCGCGCAAATGACCGCGCCGACGTCCTGGAGCTGGGCCATCATTTCCTCATTGCTCAGGGCCGCACGCCAGCCCGGGATGGCCTCGAGCTTGTCCAGGGTGCCGCCGGTGTGGCCGAGGCCGCGGCCCGAGAGCTGCGGCACTGCCACGCCAAACACCGCTACAAGCGGAGCCAGCGGCAGGGTGATCTTGTCCCCGACGCCGCCGGTGGAGTGCTTGTCCGACGTCGCCTTCACGCCGCCGTCGGGCCGCCGCAGGCTGGAGAAGTCCATCCGCTCGCCGGAGGCGATCATGGCCGCCGTCCAGCGGGAGATCTCGGCCCGGTCCATGCCGTTGAGCAGGATGGCCATGTTCAGGGCGGCCATCTGTTCGTCGGCGATGGCGCCGCGGGTGTACGCGTCGATTGTCCAGTCGATCTGGGCCGGGCTGAGCACACCCTTGTCCCGCTTGATGCGGATGATGTCGACGGCGTCGAACGCTTCACTGTTGGGGGGGTTCTGAGTCGTTTGTGTCACCGGGGTTCCTCCAGGTGTTGGGGGCCAAAGGCATCGGGAAGGACCTGGTCCATGGTCTTGATTCCCTGCGTGGTCATGAGCTCCATGTCCGGAGCCCGGAATTCGTAGAGCAGCTGGCGGCAGCGCCCGCACGGCATGAGGACATTCCCGCCGGCGTCGACGCAGTAGAAGGCGCGCAGCCGTCCCCCGCCGGTCATCTGCAGGTTGCCCACCAGGGCGCACTCGGCGCACAGGGTCAGCCCGTAGCTGGCGTTTTCGACATTGCAGCCGCTGACGATCCGCCCGTCTCCGGTGAGGGCCGCGGCCCCCACCGGAAACTTCGAATACGGCGCATAGGCGTTCTTCATGGCGGACACTGCCGCAGCTTCGAGTGCAGCCCAGTCGACGTCGATGCTGTCCATTCTCAGCCCTTGATGTACGGTATGCCGTCAGCGGCCGGCGGCCGGGAGCGGCCGACGAGCCCGGCCACGGCAAACACGGTCACCACGTACGGCAGCATGGCCATGAACTGGCTCGGCACCGGGGTGCCGATGATCGTCACGATGCTCTGCAGGTTGTCGGCGAAGCCGAACAGCAGCGCGGCGAAGAACGCCCCGATCGGGTTCCAGCGGCCCAGGATCATGGCGGCGAGGGCAATGAAGCCGCGCCCGCCGGAGATTTCCTTGGTGAAGCTGTCGATCGCCACGAGGGTGAAGAACGATCCGCCGATCCCGGCGACGGCGCCGCCGAGCGTGACGTTCCAGAAGCGGGTCGCGTTGACCTTGATGCCCAGGGTGTCGGCCGCCTGCGGGTGCTCGCCCACGGCACGGACGCGCAGGCCCCACTTCGTCTTGAACAGTGCGACCCAGATCACGATGACTGCCACGTACATCAGGTAGCCCACCACGGACTGTTTGAAGAGGATGGGCCCGATCACGGGGATGCTGGACAGGACCGGGATATCGATGATGGGCAGCTCGGCGGGCGAGTTGTACTTCTCCGGATCGGACTGCATCACGGTGGTGAACAGGAAGCCGGTGAGCCCGGAGACCAGGACGTTGAGCACGACGCCGACGATGATCTGGTTGACCACGTACTTGATGCTGAACACTGCCAGCACCACCGACACAAGGGCGCCCGCCACGGCCGCCGCAAGCAGGCCCAGGTAGGGGTTGTGCGTCAGGCTGGCGACGAGCGCGGCCGTGAAGGCACCGCCCAGGAGCTGGCCTTCGATGGCGATGTTAACGACGCCGGCGCGTTCGCACAGCACACCGGACAGGGAGCCGAAGACGATCGGCACGGCGAGGGTCACGGATCCGGCGATGAGGCCGGCCAGCGAAATACTGGGGGTCCGGGCGCCGCCCACCACCCAGATCAGGAAGGCGACCACGAACACGACGGTGAACACGGCCGGCACCCAGCGCGGGGGCCGCCGGTTCGCTCTCGCCTTCAGGACCAGGGCGTAGCCCGCGAGGCCCAGCAGGATCAGGGAGAGCACCATGCCGGACAGGAATGCGGGTACTTCGATCGCCGGGAGCTGGAAGAAGTCTCCGCTGGATGAAACGCCGAACTTGGCGTTCGCCTGCGGGCCCAGCAGTCCGAAGAAGATGAACGCTACGGTGGCCAGCACCGCAAGCGTGACCGGCAACTTCCAAGTCACGGGCTTGGCGGACACCGTCGGCCTGTGGTTCTTCTCCGGCTGGGGTTTTCCTTCAACGGGCGAGGTTGCTGTTGTGCTCATGCGGCACCTCCGGTGGTTGCGGCCTGCTTGGTTTTGCCGGCGGTCGCGGCCTTCTTCTTGCGCGGGTTGAGTCCGAAGATCGCCCGGACCAACGGCGGCGCCGCGATGAACAGCACGATGAGTGACTGGACCACGAGCACGATGTCGATCGGAGTTCCGGTCTGGATCTGCATCTGGACAGCGCCTGCGCGGAAGGCCCCGAACAGCAGGCCGGCGGCGAAGGTGCCCCATGGCGAGGACCGTCCCAGCAGCGCGACCGTGATCGCGTCAAAGCCGTAGGTTGCCGCGACACCGTCGGTCAGGACCTTTTCGGTGCCCGCCACCTGTGCCACGCCGGCCAGGCCGGCCAGGCCACCGGCAATGGTCATCACCAGGATGGTGGCCCGGGAGACGTTGATGCCGGCGGTCAGGGCTGCCTTGGGGTTGGCCCCGACGGCACGGAATTCGAAACCGAGCGTGGAGCGGTTCAGCAGCCACGAAACAAACACGGTGGCCGCGATGGCCAGCAGGAATCCCAGGTGCAGCCGGTACTGGCTGCCGAAGATCAGCGGGTACGCGGCGCTGGGGTCCACGATGGGCGATATCGGTGTGTCCGCCCCCGGACGCTGGAACAAGTCMGTGTCGAGCAGGTAGCGCAGGAAATAGAGTGCGATGTAGTTGAACATGATGGTCACGATGACCTCGTGGGCGCCGGTCCGGGCTTTGAGCACGCCGACGATGCCGCCCCAGACGGCGCCGCCGATGACGCCGGCCACCAGGACCAGCAGCAGGTGTATCCCCAGCGGCAGGTGCAGCGCGAAGCCGACCCATGAGGCGAGGATGCCGGCCATGATGATCTGGCCCTGCGCACCGATGTTGAACAGGCCCGCGCGGAAGGCCAAGGCGACGCCGAGGCCGGCGGTGATCAGCGGGGTGGCGATGGTCAGCGTCTCCATGAGGGGGGCGAACTGTCCGGCCACGCCGTTCCCGCGGGGGTTGAAGACCGCGCCCTGGAAGAGGGCGACGTACGAATCGGTGGCGGCGGACCAGACGGCGATGAGGAAGTCACTGGGCCGGGCAAAGAGATAGCCCGCCGTGGTGCCGACAACCTTGTCCGTCATGGCGATGAGCAGGCCGCCGAGGATCAGTGCGAGCAGCACCGCCAGGATGGTCACGATGCCGTTGCCGGTGAAGATCTTGCGCAGCAGCGACTCCTCTTCCGGGGCACCCGGAAGAGCTCCGCTCTGGGTCGAGACCGGAACGGCCGATGGCTGGTGGGCGCCGCCCGCGGTGTCCAGCGAGGTGACGAAGTCTGCATCGTCCTCGAGTGGTTCAGGCTCCACGTCGGTGGCCTGCGATGCCGGAAGTCGGTCCGGGTCCGGTGCGGCCGCGGACCGCGGCTCGGTGTTCTCACTCATGGGGGTCTCCTACGGCGCCGGAGCCGGGCTCCTGCACGGACGGGGCGGCGGGGGCCGGGTTCATGGCCGGCTTCGTTGCGGGGTTTTCGGCCGGGGAGCCGGCCGGGGTTTCTGCTGCGTTCGCGGCCGGGTTTTCAGAAAGGGATCGGGCCGAGTGCCTGCCTGCGGCGTCGGTCTGGGCCTCGTCCGGGGAAACGCCGGCCATCATCAGGCCCAGGACGTCGCGCCCGGTGCCGGCCGGGACGATCCCGACCAGCCGGCCCTTGTACAGCACGGCGATCCGGTCGGCGAGTTCAATCACCTCGTCCAGTTCGGTGGAGACGATCATGACGGGCGTGCCGTGGTCCCGCTCCGCGACGATCCGCTTGTGCAGGAACTCGATGGAGCCCACGTCCACGCCGCGGGTGGGCTGGGAGGCGATGAAGAGCCGCAGCGGCCGGGAGAGCTCCCGGGCCATGACGACCTTCTGCTGGTTGCCGCCGGACAGGGTGCCGGCTGCCAGTGAGCCGGACGGGGTGCGGACGTCGAATTCCTCGATCCGGGTCTTGGCGTTCTCCAGGACCTTGGCCGGGCTCATGCTGATGCCCTTGGCGAACGGCGCCTGGTCGTAGCGGTCCAGGATCAGGTTCTCGGCGATSGAGAASGTGCCRATCAGCCCGTCGASSGAGCGGTCCTCSGGSACGAASCCGACGCCGGCSTTGAGSACSTCCTTGACGCTGCGGCCCACGAGTTCTTCGCCGTCGAGGGTGATCGAGCCGTGGACCCGCTCGTGCAGGCCSAGGATGGCTTCGGTCAGYTCSGTYTGGCCGTTGCCCTGGACGCCGGCGACGGCGAGGATCTCGCCGCGGGCGATTCCGAAGCTGATCCCGTCCACCACGTGCTGGCCGTTGGGGGCGATGACCGTGAGGTCCTTGACCTCGAAGGTGGTCTCCTGCGGATTCGCGGGAGCCTTGTCCAGGGTCAGGCTCACGGCCCGGCCCACCATCATGGAAGCCAGCTCGGTGGTCGAGGCGCCGGGATCGGCCGAGCCCACTACCTTGCCGCGCCGGATGACGGTGATGGTGTCCGAAACGGCCTTCACCTCACGCAGCTTGTGGGAAATGAAGACGATCGAGGTGCCGTGGCTCTTGAGCTGGCGCATGATGTCCAGCAGTTCATCGGTGTCCTGCGGGGTCAGCACGGCCGTGGGCTCATCGAGGATGAGCACCTTGGCGTCGCGGACCAGTGCCTTGATGATCTCCACGCGCTGCTGCACGCCCACGGGGAGGTCTTCGATCAGCGCGTCGGGGTCGACGTCGAAACCGTACCGGTCCGAGATCTCCCGGATTTTCCGGCGGGTGTCATCCAGGTCCAGGAATCCGCCGGTCTTGGTGGTCTCCGCTCCCAGGGCAACGTTCTCCGCGACGGTGAAGACGGGGACCAGCATGAAGTGCTGGTGCACCATGCCGATGCCGGCCGCCATGGCGTCGCCGGGGCCGCGGAACGTGACCGGTTTGTCGTCGATTAGGATTTCGCCCTCTGTGGGCTCGTACAGTCCGTAGAGGACGTTCATCAGCGTGGACTTGCCAGCGCCGTTCTCACCGAGCAGACAGTGGATCTGCCCGGGTTCAACAACCACATCGATGTGATCGTTCGCTACCAGGGAGCCGAAGCGTTTGGTAATGCCCTTGAGTTCAAGTTTCAAAACTCTGACCAATCTCGAGGTGTCCGGACGGCTTGGTCCGGACGCGTAGGGGCGCTGCAGCACCAGCTTAGTGCCTGGGATCTGAGGCACTAAGGGCCGCAACGAAAAGCGCCACAGCCCGTGCGGTGGTGACCGGACGGGCCGTGGCGCTTAGCGGAGGAAGTTAGGCTTTCGGGCTGGCTGCGGATTCAACCTTCAGCTTGCCGTCGGCGATGTCCTTCTTGATCTGGTCCAGCTCGGACTTCAGTTCGGCCGGAACCTGGGAATCCATGTCGTGGAACGGGGCAAGCTGGACGCCGTCGTTCGCGAGCGTGCCGACGTACGGCTTGTTGGTGAACTGGCCGTCCTTGTCCTGCTTGACGACCGCCTCGACGGCCTGGCCCATCTGTTTCATGACGGAGGAGAGCATGATGTCCTTGTAGTCCGGTGCCGTGAGGAAGCCGTCGGAGTCAACCCAGATGAGCTTGACGTCCTTGCCTGCCGCCTTCGCTTCCTGCAGGGCCGCGCCGGCTCCCTTGCCGACCGGACCGGCGACGGGCATGACGATGTCGGCGCCCTGGTCCAGGAAGTTCTGGGTGAACTGCTTGCCCTTGTCCTGCTTTTCGAAGTCGCCGGTGAAGGAGCCGTCCTGCTTGGCCTTGTCCCAGCCGAGAAGCTTGACGTCCTTGCCCTTCTTCTCGTTGTAGTACTTCACGCCGTCGGCAAAACCGTCCATGAAGATGGTGACCGTGGGGATCTTGATGCCGCCGAACGTGGCGACCGTCCCGGTCTTGGTGGTGCCGGCTGCGAGGTAGCCGGCCAGGAACGCGGCCTGGGCGGTGTCGTAGATGATCGGCTTGACGTTGGCGACCGGGGTGTCATAGCCGAAGTCGATGATGGCGAAGTGCTTGTCCGGGTTCGCGGTGGCCTGGGACTTGGTGGCGTCGCCGAGCAGGAAGCCGACCGTGATGGTCAGGTTGCAGCCGGCGGAGACCATGGCGCGCAGGTTCGGTTCGAAGTCGTTGTTGGTCTTGGACTCGGCCTGGTTCATCTCGATGCCGAGATCCTTCTTGGCCTTCTGCAGTCCCTCGTAGGACGACTGGTTGAACGACTGGTCATCGAATCCACCCGAGTCGGACACGATGCAGCCCGTGTAGTTGCTGGCGGTGTTGGTGGCGGTGCTGGCCTCCGGGGCAGCTCCGCAGCCGGTCAGCAGGAGTGCAGCCGCGCCCGCGGTGGCAACGCCGGCCATTGATCCGCGCTTAAAGGTGGCACGCAGAGAGTTCTTCAATTTTCCTCCAGGAAGAAAGAGTAGGCGCTACGACGGAAGTTCAATGAGTGTCTGTCTGCGGTGTTCCGCTGATCTCTGTTGTCACTGATGGATTTCGCAGCACTGCGCCGAGGCGCACTTATGCAAGCTACTGTAGTGGCCTGCGCCACGTCCCGATAACACACGTCCCGGCGAATGCCCAGATTGTTGAGAACTTGTTACCTAGAGGTAGCCGGTGCCCGCCGCGACCACAGACGCCTCCGGCGCCGGTCCCCGCAGGAACCGGCGCCGGAGGCGTATGTGGCGGCACGGCGATTGCCGGGTGTCCGGCTACAGCCGCACGAGCATCTTGCCGGTATTGGCGCCGTCGAGCAGGTCCATGAAGGCCTGCGGGGCGTTCTCCAGCCCGTCCACCACCGTCTCGTCGTAACGGACCGTTCCGTCGGCCAGCCAGCCGGACATGGTCTCGACGAACTCGGCCATGTGCTGCCAGTAGCCGCCCACCAGGAAGCCCCTGAGCGTCAGCTGTTTGCCGATCGCCAGCATGAGGTTCCGCGGTGCCGGCGTCGGTTCGGTCGCGTTGTACTGGGCGATGGYCCCGCACATGGCCACCCGGCCACCGACCGTGAGGGCGGACAGCGCGGCTTCGAGGTGCTCGCCGCCGACGTTGTCGAAGTAGACGTCGATCCCGCGCTCACCCGCGGCCGCGGCGAGCTGTTCCGCCACGGGGCCGTCGTGGTAGTTGAACGCGGCATCGAAGCCGAGTTCGAGCAGGCGTGCCACCTTTTCCGGCGAGCCGGCGCTGCCGATCACCCGGGACGCGCCCATGGCCTTGGCGATCTGCCCGACGAGCGAGCCGACCGCGCCGGCGGCGCCCGAGACGAACACGGCGTCGCCCGGCTTGAATTCCGCGACCTTCAGCAGTCCCGCGTAGGCGGTCAACCCTGTCATGCCAAGGGCGCCGAGGAATGCTGACGCCGGGGCCAGATCGGTGCGCGCCACCGTGGTGGCCGCGGCATCGACGACGGCGTATTCGCGCCAGCCGAGGCCGTGCACCACCGTGTCGCCCACAGCGCGCCCTTCGGCCCGGGACGCGATCACTTCGCCGACGGCGCCGCCGTCGAGGGCGGTATCCAGCGCAAACGGCGCGGAGTAGGACTTGACGTCGTTCATGCGTCCGCGCATGTACGGGTCCACCGAGATGAACAGGTTGCGGACCAGGACCTGGCCGTCCTGCAGTTCGGGCAGCGCCGACTCGGCGAGGCGGAAGTTCGCCGGGACGGGGCGGCCGTGGGGGCGGGACGCCAGCTGGATCTCGCGGGTGGTGGCGGGAAGGGTGAGAGTTTCGGTGTTGTTGCTCATGCGGCTACCTCCAGGATGGTGATGTCGACAGTGATGTTGCCGCGGGTGGCGTTGGAGTACGGGCAGATCTGGTGCGCCTTGGCCACGAGGGCCTCGGCCGTGTCCCGGTCCACGGCGGGCAGGGCGATCTCAAGTTCGGCGGCCAGACCGTAGCCGGCACCGTCCTCGAGGGCGCCGAAGTGGATCTTGGCGGCGACGGCGGAGTCCGTCAGGTCGGCGCGCTCCTTGCGTCCCACCAGGCGCAGGGCGGAGTGGAAGCACGCGGCGTAACCGGCGGCAAAGAGCTGTTCGGGGTTGGTGCCCGCGCCGTCACCGCCGAGTTCGACCGGGCTGGCAAGGGTGACGTTCAGCTTGCCGTCCTTGCTGATGGCGGTGCCGTCGCGGCCTTCGCCTGAGGCCAGGGCCTCTGCTGTGTAAAGGGTCTTCATGGTGTTTCCGTTCTGTCGGCGGGAAGAAGGGGTTCAGCGGGGAACTCGCCGGAAGCCTGCCGAGTCGCCGTAAATTTCCGGCGAGTTGGCACGCCTCCCGCGATTTCGACGTCGGCCGTGTGGGCCTGGGAAGGGTGGTGGAGGGGGAAGGGCTTAAGGGAAGGGCGGTGGAGGGGAAGGGCTTAGTGGGAGGCGTGGAGCGCGTTCGTCAGCCGGCCCAGGGTGTCGCGGAGCTGGTCCAGTTCCGCGGCGGTGAACCCGGCGGCGTCCGCCAGTCGCTGCGGGATTCCGCTGGCCTTGGCGCTCAGTGCGGCGCCGGCGCCGGTCAGGAAGATCTCCACGCGGCGCTCGTCCTCGGCGGAGCGGCGGCGCTGGACGAGTCCGAGCGCTTCGAGCCGCTTGAGCAGCGGCGAGAGCGTGCCGGAGTCCAGGCCCAGCTCCTCCCCCAGTTCACGCACGCTGCGCGGCTCCGCTTCCCAGAGCACCAGCATGGCGAGGTACTGCGGGTAGGTCAGGCCGAGCTCCTCGAGCATGGGCCGGTAGGCGGCCGTGGCGGCACGTGAGGCAGAGTACATCGCAAAACACACCTGCCGGTTCAGGCGGAGCGCTTCCGGGCCGCCCGTGCGGGCCTCTTCTGACGTGGTCATGACTCCACCGTACCGCACAATTTAGTTGCGTGCAATTCAGTTGTGCACAACTGAATTGCGGAGCGGGAACCGGCATCGACGTAGAAGGGGCCGCCGCGGCACGATTCCCCGCCGCTGCCGCCGAGTTTCCCCACGTTTGACGGGTGCCGACGGCGTGTCGGCCCGCACCGCCGGCGTGTCCCGGCGTCGTGCCGGCATAGGTGGGGAAACTCCGTGCGGCGGTCTTGGCCGGGTGCAGCAGGGCGGGCCCGGTGTAGGGGCCCGGGCGGAACGGCTTACAGGTCGCGGATGGTGCGCAGGGCCGCCGCCGTGAGCACCTGGATGCCCAGGCCCAGCGCCCGCTCATCGACGATGTAGTCGCCGCGGTGAAGGTCGTATTCTTCCCCGCCTGGCGTCTTCGTGCCGAGGCGCATCATGGCGCCGGGGGTGTCGGCCAGGAACCAGGCAAAGTCTTCCCCGCCCATGGACTGCGGGGTCAGGACCACGGCGCCCTCGCCGATTTCGGCGCGGGCCGCGGCCTCGATCAGCGCGGTCTCGTGCTCGGAGTTGACCACCGGCGGCACGCCGCGGGTGTGTTCCAGGTGGACATCGACGCCGTACGGCTCGGCGACCTGCCGGATGATGTCGTCGAGCAGCTCGCCGGCGTCGTGCCAGGCGTCGCGGTCCAGGCAGCGCATGGTGCCGGCCATGTAGCCGCTGCCCGGGATGGCGTTCGGGGCCGAGCCCGCGGAAATCTGCCCCCAGACCACGGACACGCCGCTGCGGACATCGACGCGGCGCGAGAGCACTGCGGGAACGTTGACCGCGATCTGCGCCAAGGCGAAAACCAGCTCCTCGGTCAGGTGCGGGCGCGAGGTGTGGCCGCCGCGGCCGGAGAGTTCAATCTTGATGGTGTCCGAGGCGGAGGTGATCGCCCCGATCCGGGTGCCGATCTTGCCGATCTCGATCCGGGGGTCGCAGTGCAGCGCCAGGATGCGCGGCACGCCTTCCAGGACACCCTGTTCGATGCACGAGGTGGCGCCGCCGGGCATGGTTTCCTCGGCCGGCTGGAAGATGATCCGGACGGTCCCGCTCAGCGGGGACGCCTCGTGCATGCGCTGCAGGACCAGCGCGATCCCAAGCATGGTGGCAGTGTGGACGTCGTGGCCGCAGGCATGGGTCACGCCGTGGTTCTTCGAGGCGAACTCAAGGCCAGTTTCCTCGATGATCGGCAGGGCATCGATATCCCCGCGCAGTGCGGTGGCGATGGGACCCTGCCCGACGTCGACCGTCAGGCCAGTGCCCTCGAGGCGGCGCGGCTTGAGCCCGGCTTCCTCGAGCCGTTTCGCCAGCTTGTCGGTGGTGCGGAACTCCTTGAACGAAAGTTCCGGATGCGCATGGAGGTCGCGGCGGAAAGCGATCAGCTCCGGCAGGAGGGGCTCCAGCCACGGCCCCACGAGAGTCGTGGGCTCAGCTTCAGTCGAATAGTTGCGCACGGAATAACTCTATCGAGCGGCCAAAGAATAGCGGCATCGGGTACGGCGCGTTACGGATTGCTGAACATTGCACAGGCCGTGATCCGCTCCCCTCCGCCTACAGGACGTCGGTGTCGCCCTTGGCCTTGATGGCATCCACGGCCTGTTTGACCCGCTGCGAGTGTTCCTTGGTGGTGACCAGCAGGGCGTCCGGGGTGTCAACGATCACGACGTCCTTGATGCCGATCAGGGCGATCACCCGCTTGGTGTCGGAGACCACCACGCCGCTCGCGTTCTCGGTGAAGACGCGTGCGCCCTCGCCCAGGACCGTGACCTCGTCGACTTCCTTGGCGCTGTTGAGCCTGCCCACGGACGCGAAGTCCCCGACGTCGTCCCAGAGGAACGTTCCGGGCACCACGGCGACGTCGCCGGCGGCGGCGGCGGGCTCGGCGACGGCGTAGTCAATGGCGATCTTGGGCAGCGTGGGCCACACCCGGGCCGTGACGGCGTCGCGCTCCGGAGTGTCCCAGGCCTTGGCGATCTCCTGGAGTCCGGCGAAGAGCTCGGGCTGGTTGGCTTCGAGGTGCTTGAGCATCAGCGAGACCGGGGCCACGAACATGCCCGCGTTCCAGACATATTCGCCGCTGTCGACGTACTCCTGGGCCACTTCCTCGCTGGGCTTCTCCACGAACTCCACCACGGACTGCGCACTGGGCGCGTCCGGGATGTGGAGGTTCGCGCCGGAACGGATGTAGCCGAATCCGGTGGAGGGATGGGTGGGCTTGATGCCGATGGTGACGATCTTCCCCGCGGCCGCGGTGTAGACGGCTTCACGGACGGCGTCCTGGAAGAGGTCGTCCGGGCTGATGACCTGGTCCGCGGCGAACGAGCCCATGATGATGTCCGGGTCCCGCTCGTGCAGGATGGCCGCGGCGAGGCCGATCGCAGCACCGGAGTCCTTGGGTTCGCTCTCCAGGACCAAGTCGGCTTCCAGGACCTCCGGCAGCTGGCGGCAGACGGCTGCCCTGTGGGCGGAGCCGGTCACCACCAGCACGTGCTTGCCGGCGACGGGCTGGAGGCGGTCATAGGTCGCGCGCAGCAGAGTACTGCCCGAACCGGTGAGGTCGTGAAGGAATTTCGGGGCCGCTGCCCGTGACAGGGGCCAGAGGCGGGTCCCCACCCCGCCCGCCGGAATAACCGCAATAAAACGGTCCAGCGGTGAATCCTGGCTTGYCACTTTGTCTGTAGTCATCACGGCTACTTTAGCCGACGGCGGCCAATTCGGTCCGAATTGGGCCGGGATCAGGCCCTGCCGGCGCCTGCGACCACGGCCAAATGTGGCGTTCGTCTCAAAACAAACGCAAAACCGCGCCGGGGCCTGTCAACAAGGAGTTCCCAAATTGAATAAGCTGTGAGCGAAGCCTAGATTTAGGCTTGAGCTTACGAGTGCTCTCGCAGCAGGCGTTCCCCCCGCGTGGATCCCATGCCAGCGCCGCTGTGTTGCAGGGAGGTTTATTCAGTGCCGACAAAACCAGCTGGCACCTTGTACCGCGGCCGTGAAGGCATGTGGTCCTGGGTTGGACACCGCATTACCGGTGTAGTGATTTTCTTCTTCTTGTTGGTCCACGTGCTGGACACCTCATTGGTGCGTGTGTCCCCCGAGGCCTACACCGCAGTGATTGGTGCCTACAAGAACCCCCTCATGGCCCTGGGTGAAACGGGCCTTGTGGCGGCGATCGTGTTCCACGCCTTCAACGGCCTGCGGATCATCGCCGTCGACTTCTGGAAGAAGGGTGCCAAGTACCAGCGTCAGATGCTCTGGACGGTCCTGGGCCTCTGGGTCGTCGTCATGGTCGGCTTCTCCATCCGCCACCTGTCCCTCGCCCTTGGAGGTCACTAAGCCATGACTGCAACCATTCAGAGTCCGCGCAGCGGAAAACCCGGTAGTGGAAAACCCGGTAGTGGAAAGATCCAGCCCAAGTACCGCCGCACTGGCGGTTCCAAGGGCAACTTCGAGATGCTCGCCTGGCTCTTCATGCGCCTCTCCGGCGTCGTGCTGGTGGTGCTGATCTTCGGCCACCTGACGGTGAACCTGCTGGTCGGCGAGGGCATCCACGCGATCGACTTCGGCTTTGTGGCCGGCAAGTGGGCCGACCCGTTCTGGCAGTTCTGGGACCTGGCCATGCTGTGGCTCGCCATGCTGCACGGCACCAACGGCGTCCGCACGATCATCAATGACTACGCCGAGAAGGACGCAACGCGCCTTTGGCTGAAGATTGTGCTCTATGCGGCCACCACGGTCATCATCATCCTGGGCACCCTGGTCATCTTCACGTTCAATCCGTGCCCCGTGGCCAACGGCGTCCAGCTTCCCGGCGGTTTCTGCCCCGCGCCTTAGGGCGCAGCCGATACGACTCAGCCGTAGCGGCGGAACCGCCGCGGACACCAGCCCGTCCGGGCAGGAATCCGCGGTCCGTCACGGCAACTGATCTTGCCTGCCGAACGCAGGCGCAGATTGCACGAGACTTCACCGGGCAGGCGCGGCCTGCCGGTGGTTTATAGCGAATTTTGAGAGAAAGAGCGTCTGGTATGCAGGTCCATAAGTACGACGTCGTGATCGTCGGTGCCGGTGGCGCCGGGATGCGCGCGGCGATCGAATCAGGTCAGCGCGCCCGAACAGCAGTACTGACCAAGCTCTACCCCACGCGGTCCCACACCGGCGCGGCGCAGGGCGGCATGTGTGCAGCCCTGGCCAACGTCGAGGAAGACAACTGGGAGTGGCACACCTTCGACACCATCAAGGGCGGCGACTACCTGGTTGACCAGGACGCCGCCGAGGTCATGGCGAAGGAAGCGATCGACGCCGTCCTGGACCTGGAAAAGATGGGCCTGCCGTTCAACCGCACGCCCGAGGGCCGCATTGACCAGCGCCGCTTCGGTGGCCACACCCGCGATCACGGCAAGGCACCGGTCCGCCGCGCCTGCTACGCCGCCGACCGCACCGGCCACATGATCCTGCAGACCCTGTACCAGAACTGCGTCAAGCACAACGTCGAGTTCTACAACGAGTACTACGTCCTGGACCTGCTGACCGTCGAAGAGGACGCTGTCCGCGAGGACGGCACGCCGTACAAGCAGAAGCGCGTGGCCGGCGTCGTGTCCTACGACCTCGCCTCCGGCGAGCTGCACGTCTTCCAGGCCAAGTCCGTGGTGTTCGCCTCCGGCGGCGCCGGCAAGGTCTTCAAGACCACCTCCAACGCCCACACCCTGACCGGTGACGGCATGGGCATCGCGTTCCGCCGGGGCATCCCCCTGGAGGACATGGAATTCTTCCAGTTCCACCCGACCGGCCTGGCCGGCCTGGGCATCCTGCTCTCCGAGGCCGCCCGCGGCGAAGGCGCGATCCTGCGCAACTCCGAGGGTGAACGCTTCATGGAGCGCTACGCGCCCACCATCAAGGACCTCGCCCCGCGCGACATCGTGGCCCGCTCCATGGCCAACGAAGTCCGTGAGGGACGCGGCTGCGGCCCGAACAAGGACTACGTCCTCCTGGACCTGACGCACCTTGAGCCTGCGCACATCGATGCCAAGCTGCCGGACATCACCGAGTTCGCCCGCACCTACCTGGGCGTGGAGCCGTACACGGAGCCGGTTCCGGTGTTCCCGACGRCCCACTACGCCATGGGCGGCATCCCCACGAACATCAGCGCCGAGGTCCTCCAGGACAACGACACGGTGGTCCCGGGCCTCTACGCCGCCGGCGAGGTCGCCTGCGTCTCCGTCCACGGCTCCAACCGTCTGGGCACCAACTCGCTGCTGGACATCAACGTGTTCGGCAAGCGCGCCGGTATCGCCGCCGCCGAGTATGCCAAGACCGCCGAGTTCGTGGAGCTCCCCGTTGACCCGGAGGCCTACACGCTGAACCTGCTGGACCACGTCCGCACCTCTGACGGCACCGAGAAGGTCGCTGCGATCCGCAAGGAACTGCAGGACACCATGGACGCCAACATGCAGGTGTTCCGCACCGCCGACACGCTGAACCAGGTCCTGAAGGACATTGCTTCCTTCGAGGAGCGGTACCAGCGCATCAGCGTCCAGGACAAGGGCAAGCGCTTCAACCTGGACCTGCTCGAGGCCGTGGAGCTGGGCTTCCTGCTCGAGCTCGCCAAGGTCATGACCGTGGCGGCCCTGCACCGCGAGGAATCCCGCGGCGGCCACTTCCGCGAGGACTTCCCCGAGCGCGACGACGAAAAATTCATGAAGCACTCCATGGCGTACAAGGATGACCACGCCCCGGCGGACGGTTCCGCCGAGTCGATTGCCGGCATCCGGCTTGCCACCAAACCGGTGGTCTTTACGCGCTACGAGCCGATGGTGAGGAAGTACTAAGATGAGCGCTGAACTCGCTGAGCCAGCATCCAAGATCGAACTGCCCGCCGGCGTCGGCGGGGGCGGGGAAATCCCGTCCTTCGACGTCACCCTGCGCGTTCGCCGCTACAACCCCGAGGTCTCCGAGGACGCCACGTGGGATGACTTCAAGGTCACCATGTACGGCACCGACCGTGTCCTGGACGCCCTGCACAAGATCAAGTGGGAGATGGACGGCAGCGTCTCCTTCCGCCGGTCCTGCGCCCACGGCGTCTGCGGCTCCGATGCCATGCGCATCAACGGCCGCAACCGCCTCGCCTGCAAGACCCTGCTGAAGGACCTGGACACGTCCAAGCCCATCACGGTCGAGCCCATCAAGGGCCTGCCGGTGGAGAAGGACCTGATCGTGGACATGGAGCCGTTCTTCCAGTCCTTCCGCGAAGTCATGCCCTTCCTGATCAACCGTGGCCACGAGCCCACCAAGGAACGCCTGCAGTCGGCCGAGGACCGTGAGCGGTTCGATGACACCACCAAGTGCATCCTGTGCGCCGCGTGCACCTCGTCCTGCCCGGTGTTCTGGACCGACGGGCAGTACTTCGGCCCGGCGGCGATCGTCAACGCGCACCGCTTCATCTTCGATTCCCGTGATGACGCCGGCGACATGCGCCTGGAGATCCTCAACGACAAGGAAGGCGTGTGGCGCTGCCGCACCACCTTCAACTGCACCGAAGCATGCCCCCGCGGCATCCAGGTCACGCAGGCAATCGCCGAGGTCAAGCAGGCCATCCTGTCCCGCAAGGTCTAAGGACCGGTTCCACCGGCCCGCATTACCGGCTTCACCTTCAGTAGTTACCGACGACGGCGCCTCTCACCTTCCGGGTGGGGGCGCCGCCGTCGTTTCCGCCCTCAATGATTCGCCCTCACACGAAAGGGGACACTTTGTCCCACTCAGAAAAAGTCTCGTTCCTGGGTTCCACCGGCGAGCGGCTCTCCGGCGTGCTGGACCTGCCGGAGGGCCCGGTCAAGGGCTGGGGTGTGTTCTCGCACGGCTTCACCCTGGGCAAGGACAGCCCCTCGGCGTCGCGGATGTGCAAGGCCCTGGCGGACAACGGCGTGGGCATGCTCCGGTTCGACAACGTGGGGCTCGGAGAGTCGGCGGGAATGTGGTCGGAGGGGTCCTTCAGCCACAAGGTGGCCGACACCGTCAAGGCCGCCGAATTCATGCGGGACTCAGACCGCCGGGTTTCCCTGCTGGTGGGCCACTCGTTTGGCGGCGCGGCCGTCCTGTCCGCCGCGCGGCAGATCCCGGAGCTTAGGGCCGTGGCCACCGTGGGTGCCCCCTTCTCCCCCAAGCACGTGGCCCACGTCTTTGACGCGGCCCTGGACCGGATCCTGAGCGAGGGAAGCGCCGAGGTGGACCTCGGCGGCAAGCGGGTGGAGATCCGCCGGCACTTCGTCGAGGACCTCGAGAACGCGGACCTGACGGACTGCATCCGGCAGCTGCACAAGCCGCTCATGGTGCTGCACTCCCCCACCGACAATACGGTCGGGATCGAAAACGCCAGCACCATCTTCCAGACGGCACGCCACCCGCGCAGCTTCGTCTCGCTGGAGGGCAGCGACCATCTCCTGACCGGCAAAGGCCAGGCGGCCCGTGCGGCGAAGATTATTTCGGCGTGGGCCGACCAGTACCTCGACGCCTGAACGCGGCGGCCAGCGGCCTGCGGCGGACCCGCGGCTCTACCGGGGTTTTACCCGGCTGGACGCGCCGGGCACCCCAGCCGGTGGTCGCGGCGGCGGGCCCGGCCTTGAGGTCCTCTTCCCGGATCGCCACCCACGCGGCGCAGATCACGTAGACCTGGCTGACCAGGTTGAACCAGATCAGCAGGCCGATGATGATGGCGAAGGGCGCCAGAATGGGGTTCTTGCCCGCGCTGGCCAGCAGCTGGGTGCTGAAGATCTGCAGGATGGTGGTGCCCACCGCGGCGAGAGTGGTCCCTTCCAGCAGGGAGCGCCGGGCTGGCTTCAGCCCGGCGGCCACCCGGTACATGATCACGGCGGTGCCCCAGCCGAGCAGCAGCGGGACGAGGATCGTGACGGAGGTCGTCAGCGGCCCGGCGACTATCGGTTCGAGGCCCAGCTGCCCGGTAACCCATCCGGCGGCCGTGCCGAAGATCAGCGAGGCGGCGGAACTGACTACCAGGGCCAGCCCCATCAGCAGCAGCGTGCCGACGTCCTTGAGTATCTGCAGGATCGGATTCATCACCAAAGGGCCGAGCTGCATCATGCTCCGCATACCGTCGCGGATGCCGCTGATCCAGCCCAGGGACGTGAACACCGTCACCACGGCGGCGATCCCGGCGGCCCAACCCAGGCTGGTGGGGTTCAGCAGCGCATAGGGGTCAACCAGCCCCTCGCTGCCGTCGACCTGCAACAGGCCCGGCGCGGCGGCGGCCACACTCCTGATGACCTGGTCCAGCAGGGCCGGGTGGTCGCTGAGCACGAGGCCGGCCAAGGACAAGCCAGTGGCCAACAGGCCCGTGATGGAGAAAAACATCCGGAAGCCGATGCCGGCACTCAACAGCGGGCCACGCTGACGCAGGTAGTGCGAGTATGCGCGCAGGGGCAGCAGCATGTTCAGCCGGGCCAAGAGCCAGTTCATCATCGCGATCAGGGACGCGACCATGCCGCCGCCGGAGCGCCGGGTCCGGCCCCATTCGACCCTCTTGCGGATGACTTCCAGTTTCAGCCCGGCCAGATYGGTGGGRAGCGGCGGCTYATCGGGCGYCTGCGGTGCCGTCCGGGCCTCTGTCGTGGTCAGGTTTGGTCCCAAAATCAAGCTCTTCCCGTAGCTGCCAGATGCCGTTGTCATCGTGCTCGTAAAGTCCCATGCTAGCCACAGGAAACGTGGCCCTGTAATCCTTCAGGACCGTTTCGGCCTCGTCGAGGCTTTCCGGGGCAACATCGTGGGCCACGGTGACGTGCGGGTGGTAGCCGAACGGCAGTTCCCGCTCCAGGGGGCCGGACTGCAGCTGGCGGTGCAGGTTCACGCAGTCCCCGAAGCCGTCCTCTACGTTCAGGAAGACCACCGGGGACACCGGCCGGAAAGACCCGGTCCCTGCGATGGTCACAGTGAAGGGCTGCTGCCGCCGTGCCACGTCCCGGACATGGCGCTGGGTCGCGGCCCAGTCCTTCGTCATGGTGGTGGTGACCAGCGTGATGTGGGCCGGGACGACGGCGGCCATGGGGTCCCCGAAGGATGCCCGCCAGCGCTGGAGCTCCTCAGCGATGTCCGCCGGGAATCTCAGGATCACACCGATGCTGATGCCTTCGCTGCGCTGTCCGTTCGACGTGGCGGCTTTCGCGGTGACTTTGCTGACGGAGGACATTGACCTAGCGGACTCCCTGGGCGCCGGCATAGGGCAGGAAACCCACCTTGGCGTAGACGTCGCGCAGGGTCACCGAGGCAATCTCCCGGGCCTTGTCCGCGCCGAGGCCCAGCAGCCGGTCCAGCTCCGCGGGATCGTCCAGCAGCTCCTTGGCCCGGTTCCGGATCGGGGTCAGGTGCTCCGTGACCACCTCAGCGAGGTCCGCCTTCAGGTGGCCGTACATCTTTCCCTCATAGGCGGTGACGAGGGCGTCGACGCTTTGCCCGGTGATCGAGGAGTAGATGGTCAGCAGGTTGGACACCCCCGGCTTCGCCTCCCGGTCGAACCGGATCTCGGTCTCCGTGTCGGTCACGGCGGACTTGATCCGCTTGGCCGTGACCTTGGGCTCGTCCAGCAGGTTGATCAGCCCTGCCGGCGACTCCGCAGACTTGGACATCTTGGCGGTGGGGTGCTGCAGATCGTAGATCTTCGCGGATTCCTTCTGGATGAAGGGCTGCGGCACTGTGAACGTGTCGCCGAAGCGGGAGTTGAACCGCTGGGCCAGGTCACGGCTGAGTTCCACGTGCTGGCGCTGGTCCTCGCCGACGGGGACACCGTGCGGCTGGTACAGCAGGATGTCGGCTGCCTGCAGGATGGGGTAGGTGAACAGCCCGACGCTGGCGTGGTCGGAACCCTGTTTGTGCGCCTTGTCCTTGAACTGGGTCATCCGGGACGCCTCGCCGAAGCCAGTGATGCAGTTCAGGACCCACGCCAGCTGGGCGTGCTCGGGCACCTGGGACTGGACGAAGAGCGTGCACTTGTCGACGTCGACGCCGCCGGCAATGTACTGCGCGGCGGTGACCCGGGTGCGGTGCGCCAGCTCGGCAGGATCCTGCGGAACGGTGATCGCGTGCAGGTCCGGGATGAAGAAGACGGCGTCGTACTCGTCCTGCATCCGGACCCAGTTCACGAGGGCGCCGAGGTAGTTGCCAAGGTGCAGGGAGTCGGCGGAGGGCTGCATGCCGGAGAGGATGCGGTGCCGGGCCGCGGTGGCCGCAGAGGCGTCCTTCGCGGTGGCAGTCTGAGCGTCGGGGGCGACGCCGGCCTGGGCCACAGTGGTCGCAGTTGAAGTGGTGGTCATTCGTGGAAGCCTTAAGACTAGAGCCGGTAGTCCACTACCAGCGGGGCGTGGTCGGAGAAGCGTGTGTCCCAGGACGCTGCCCGGTCAACAACGGCTGACACTGCGGCAGCAGCGAGAGCGGGCGTGGCCATGTGGTAATCGATGCGCCAGCCGGTGTCGTTGTCGAAGGCCTGGCCCCGTTGCGACCACCAAGTGTAGGGGCCGTCGACGTTACCCGCCAGGCCCCTGTGAACATCCTTCCAGCCGATTTCCTCGCCGAAGAAGCGGTCAAAATAGGCCCGCTCTTCCGGCAGGAAACCGGCACGTTTGACGTTGCCCTTCCAGTTCCTGATGTCCAGCTCCGTGTGGCCGACGTTGAGGTCGCCCACCACCAGCGCGTGGTCACTGTGCTTGGCGAGTTCGGGCAGCCGCTGGACCATGACGTCGAGGAAACGGAATTTGTCGTCCTGCTTGGGAGTGCCGGCCTCGCCCGAGTGCACGTAGGCGCTCACGACGCTCAGCTGTGAGGCCTGCCCGTCCGCGTCCCGCACGATGTAGTCCGCCTCGACCCAGCGTCCGGCCGTGGCGAAGAAGTCATCGCCGATCCCCACCCGGGTGGCCAGGGGCTCTTCCCGGGAGGCAATGGCAACGCCGGCCCGGCCCTTGGCCTCGGCCTCGGCGTGGAGAATGTACCAGCCCTCGCCGAGCAGTTCCTCGACGATCGCGTCCGGCGCGCGGACCTCCTGGAGGCACAGGATGTCCACCTCGCGCGGCTCAAGCCACTCCGCCATGCCCTTCTTGTAGGCGGCACGGAGGCCGTTGACGTTGACTGACGCGATGCGAAGGTGGTCCTTCTTCAATGCCGAGCTCACCCGATCCACTCTAGTCGATGATGGTTCCGCTGACGGGAGCGTCATCGCCGCCCGGGGATTTGATCATGTCCCGCGCGTTGGTGGCGGTGATCTCGATGGTCTCCAGGGCGCGGCTGATCGTGTCGCGGTCCGCCGCCTCGCCCTTCGCCCGCTCCTGCTCGACCACCCGGACCTGGACCTGGACAATCTTGAAGGAGTGGTCCAGCTTCATGTCGCGGACGCTGTCCGCTGCGCGGCTTTCGCTCACCACGCGGGTTCCGCCGTGGTCCGCGCTGCCCGCAGCCGGCGGCCGGCCCGCTGCGGCGTTGAACGCGTTCTGGGCCTCGGTCAGCCTGGCCCCGGCCTTCTTGGCGGCCTTCTGGATGCTGAACACGACGAAGGAGGCCAGCGCCAGCCAGAAGCCGGCGATGATCGCCACGATCCAGCCSACGACGTCGTTMTGGTTGGCMGCGAAGATCACGGCCACCASGAAMGCGATGATGAAGACCAGCAGCCCCGGCCCGCTGATGCGGAACATGGAGAACCGGCCGCGGGCCGTTGTGTCGTTGGACGTGGTCGAGGAGCTACCCAGAGATTGCATGAGCCCATTATCGCAAACGGGGCCGGCCGCCCGTTCCGCTTCCACCCCGGGCGAACGCCGCCCCCGCGCCCGGCCTGGGTCAGGACCAGCGTTTAGGTCAGAACCAGCGTTTAGGTCAGGACCGGCGTTTAGGTCAGGACCGGCGTTTAGGTCAGGACAAGGCAGAACGGGTGGCCGCTGGGGTCCGTGTAGACCCGGAAGGTTTCCGTACCGGCGTCGAGGCTGGTGGCGCCGAGCCGGAGCACCTCGGCTTCGGCGGCGTCGAGGTCCCCGACGAGCACGTCCACGTGCATCTGCTGCGGGTGCTCGGCGTCGGGCCACTGCGGGCGGACCAGCCGTTCCACCCGCTGGAAGGCGACGGCGGGACGGTCGGCGGCGTCGCCGATCGAAATCCATTCCTCGTCCTCCTGCACCCGGATCATCCCCAGCAGCTCCTGGTAAAAGCCGGCGAGCTTGTCCGGGTCCTCGCAGTCGATGACGAGGGCCTGCCATTTTCCGATCATGGGGTCTCCTTTTTGGAAGGACGGCTACTTGAGGAACAGTTTGCGCAGCCGGCTCGTGGTGAGCAGGACGCCGAGGGCAATCATGACGAGGTAGTAGCCGATGTGCACGGCGGTGGCCGGGGTGAACACCCCCACGCTGATCTGGCGCAGCAGTTCCACGCCGTGCCACAGCGGCATGGCCTGGATCAGCCACTGGATGGACTGCGGGTAGACGCTGAGCGGGTAGAACGTGGCACTGAAGAGGAACATGGGCAGCATGACGAAGTTGATCCAGTCCATTTGCTGGAACGTCTTCATGTAGCTCGTGATCCCCATGCCGAAGCTCGCGAAGCCGAAGGCGATCAGTACCGAGGCCGGGATCATCAGGATGGCCCACGGCGTGGTGATGAGGCCCATCAGGCCCATGACGGCCGTGAAGCCGGTCGCGTACATGGCCCCGCGCAGCAGGGCGAGGAAGATTTCGCCCATGGCGACATCCAGCGGCCCCAGCGAGGTGTAGAGCATGCCCTGGTACAGCTTGGCGAAGTTCATCTTGAAAAAGACGTTCCACGTGGAGTCGTAGACGGCGCCGTTCATGGCGGACACGGCCAGCAGCGCCGGCGCGATGTACGCGGCRTAGCTGATTTCCTGCCCGCCCGGGCCCTGGACCGACCCGACAATGGCGCCCAGGCCCACGCCCATGGAGATCAGGTACAGCACGGGTTCGAAGAACCCGGAGACCATGACCATCCAGTTGCTGCTCTTGGTGGCCATGAGCCCGCGGGCAACGACGGCGCGGACGTTGCGGGAGTAGATGGGCCCGAAGCGGCGGCGGCGCGCGGCTTCGGTGACGCTGTGGTCCCCTGTGTTGAAACTTCCGGTCAGGACGCTCATGAGGCCATCCTTTTGGCGAACTGGCGTTTGGTCAGGATCCAGCCGGCAGCCGCCAGGCCCAGCAGGAAGAGGACGTGGACGACGGTGAGCCACGGCTCTTCCTCGTACCCGTAGCTGACCACGCGGCCAAGCTCGGTTCCGTGCCAGATCGGTGAGATCCAGCCGATCCAGCGGACTGCGAGCGGGAGCGTGTCCAGCGGGAAGAACGTGCCGGAGAACAGGAACAACGGCATGACGATGAACCGCATGACCATGGCGAACTGGCCCTTGTCGTGCTGGATGGTGGCCGCGTAGGCCATGAGCGGCAGGCCGAAGGACAGGCCGGCGAGGGTGGCGATGAGGATCGACACCCAGCCCCAGGCGCCGGGCGAGGCGCCGAAGAGCGCGACGACGGCGAAGTAGATGGCCGACTGCAGCAGGAAGCGCACCGTCACGGCGATGATCTGGCCGCCGGCGATCTGCTCGGGAGTCAGCGGTGAGGCGTGCGGGCCGTAGTAGACGCGCCGCCACTTGAAGCCGTCCATCACGGGGAAGGTGAACTCGTTGGCAGCCGTCATGACGGCGGCCGAGATCAGCAGGGCCGGCGCGATGAACGTCAGGTAGCTGACCCCGCCGAAGACGCCGGCGCCGTTGGCCTCGACCAGGGTGGCCAGGCCAACGCCCATCGCGAACAGGTAGGCCACCGGCTGTCCCACCCCGTACATCACGATGGTCCAGCCGTAGCCCTTCATGACCCGCAGGACCTGTTCGGCGTAGTAGAACGCGCCCCAGCGGCGGGCACGGGCGGCCGAGACTTCCGGCGAGTGCGCGCGCAGGGCCGTCCCCGCCGCCGCGGCGCCCGCCGTCGTTCCCGCTGCCTGAATTGGCTTAGTCAGCTGCTCTTTCTTAGTCAACGAGGCTCCTGCCGGTCAGGCGCAGGAAGACGTCTTCGAGTGAGGAGCGGCGGACCAGTGAGGTGACCGGACGCAGGCCGCGGGCGGTGACCTGCTCCAGGGCGGCCTCGCCGTCGTGGGCGTAGATGAGCACCCGGTCCGGCAGGGTTTCCACGCGTTCGCCGATGCCGCCCAGCTCCGCGCCGACGCTCGCGTTGCGCTCCGAGCCGAAGCGCAGTTCCAGGACCTCGCGGGTGGAGTATTCGCGGATCAGGCTGGCCGGCGATCCCTCGGCCATGATCCTGCCCTTGTCCACCACAATCAGCCGGTCGCACAGCTGCTCGGCCTCGTCCATGTAGTGCGTGGTGAGGATCAGGGTGACGCCCTGTTCCTTGAGCCGGAACAGCCGGTCCCAGAGGATGTGCCGGGCCTGCGGGTCAAGGCCGGTCGTCGGCTCGTCCAGCAGCAGGATCCGGGGCTCGTTGATGAGCGAGCGGGCGATTGTCAGGCGCCGCTTCATGCCGCCGGAGAGGGCATCGACCTTGGAGTTGGCCTTGTCGGTGAGCTGGGCGAATTCCAGCAGCTCGTCGGCCTTGGGCTTGAGGTAGCTCATGGGCAGGCCGAAATAGCGGCCGTAGACCAGCAGGTTGTCCCGGACTTTCAGTTCCTCGTCCAGGTTGTCCTGCTGCGGCACGACGCCCAGGTGGGCGCGGACCTCCGGCCCGTGCTGTTCGGGGTCCAGGCCCATGATATTCAGGCTGCCGGAGGTGCGTTGCGAGACCCCGCCGATCATCTTCATCGTGGTGGACTTGCCGGCGCCGTTGGGGCCCAGCAGGCCGAACGCTTCCCCGGCGGGAACGCGGAAGGAAATGCCGTCGACGGCGGTGACGTCGCCGTAACGTTTGGTCAGGTTCTCGGCGGTGATGACGTATGGGAGAGCGGCGTCGGAGGGGCTGCTCGCGCGTGATTCTTTAGAGGCAAGTTCGGACACCCGCACTACGGTAGTGGATCCCCGCAAACTATGAAAGAGTCTTTTCGTAAAAACTCCTGACGTATCCGTTCCGTTATGCCGGCAGGCGGTAGAACGTGCGGAATCCTGCGGTGGTTGGGCCCGCCGAAAGCCGGCCCAACCACCGCGGGAGCCTTAGGCGGGCCCCGGGCGGCGTTCCTCTGCTCAGCGGTTTTTCTCTACCCATTGGCGTTCCGCGGTTTCCACCACGTTGGCGAGCAGCATGGCGCGGGTCATGGGCCCCACTCCCCCGGGGTTCGGCGAGAGCCAGGCGGCGACGTCGGCCGCAGCGGGGTCCACGTCGCCGGTGACCACTGCCTTGCCGCTGCCGTCATCGACCCGGCTGACACCGACGTCGAGCACGATCGCCCCGGGCTTGAGGTCCGCGGCCTTGATCATGTGCGGCTGCCCGGCGGCGGCAATCACGACGTCGGCCTGCCGCAGTTCTGCCGGCAGGTCCACCGTTCCGGTGTGGGCCAGGATGACCGTGGCATTGACGTCCTTGCGGGTCAGCAGCAGACCCACGGGACGGCCGATGGTGACGCCGCGGCCCACCACGAGGACGCGTTTGCCGTTCAGGTCGATCCCGTGCCGGGTCAGCAGCTCCACGCAGCCCTTGGGCGTGCACGGCAGCGGGGATTTCATGGGTCCGCTGACGTTGGCCACGAGCCGGCCCAGGTTCATCGGGTGCAGGCCGTCGGCGTCCTTCTCGGGATCCATGGCCTCCAGGATGACGTCCTGGTCGATGTGTTTGGGCAGGGGCAGCTGGACGATGTAGCCGGTGCATTCCGGGTTCTCGTTGAGCTCGCGGACCACGGCCAGGAGTTCGTCCTGGCTGGTCTCTTCCGGCAGGTCGCGGCGGATGGAGGTAATGCCCACCTCGGCGCAGTCCTTGTGCTTGCCGCCGACGTACCAGGTGCTGCCGGGATCGGAGCCCACCAGGATGGTGCCCAGCCCGGGCGTGATGCCCTGGGCCTTGAGCACGGCCACGCGCTCGGTCAGCTCGGCCTTGATGGCGGCGGCGGTGGCCTTGCCGTCAAGGATCCGTGCAGTTTCAGCCGTTTTTGCGGTGTGCGAAGAAGTCATGGCCTACCACTGCTCGTGCTGCGGGTACAGCGGGAAATCGGCGGCGAGCTTGTCCACGCGGGCCTGCAGGGGTTCGATCTCCGTGGCAGCTCCGGACTTCAGCGCCGTGGCGATGATGTCCGCCACCTCGGTGAATTCCTCGGCGCCGAAGCCGCGGGTGGCCAGGGCCGGTGTGCCGATGCGCAGGCCGGAGGTGACCATCGGCGGGCGGGGGTCGAACGGCACCGCGTTGCGGTTGACGGTGATGCCGATCGAGTGCAGGAGGTCCTCGGCCTGCTGGCCGTCCAGCTGGGAGTCGCGCAAGTCCACCAGGACCAGGTGCACGTCGGTGCCACCGGTCAGGACCGAGACGCCCGCGCCGGCGACGTCGGCCTGGCAGAGGCGCTCGGCGATGATCTTGGCGCCTTCGAGCACACGCTCCTGGCGCTCCTTGAATTCCTCGGTGCCGGCGATCTTGAAGGCCACGGCCTTCGCCGCGATCACGTGCATGAGCGGGCCGCCCTGCTGGCCGGGGAACACGGCGGAGTTAAGCTTCTTGGCCCACTCCTGCTTGGCCAGGATCACGCCGGAGCGGGGACCGGACAGCGTCTTGTGCACGGTGGAGGTCACGACGTCGGAGTACGGCACCGGGCTCGGGTGCAGTCCGGCGGCGACGAGGCCGGCAAAGTGCGCCATGTCGGTCCAGAGCAGGGCGCCGACCTCGTCGGCGATCGAACGGAAGGCAGCGAAATCGAGGTGCCGCGGGTAGGCGGACCAGCCGGCGATGATCACCTGGGGCTTTTCGGCGATGGCCTGCTCGCGCAGCTTGTCCATGTCGATCCGGAAGTCATCTTCCTCGACCTGGTAGGCGGCGACGTTGTAGAGCTTTCCGGAGAAGTTCAGCTTCATGCCGTGGGTGAGGTGCCCGCCGTGGGCCAGGGACAGGCCCAGGATCTTGTCGCCCGGGGTGATCATGGCGGCGAGCGCGGCGGCGTTGGCCTGCGCGCCGGAGTGCGGCTGCACGTTGGCATATTCGGCGCCGAACAGTTCCTTGACGCGGTCGATCGCGAGCTGCTCGGCGACGTCGACGTATTCACATCCGCCGTAGTAGCGGCGTCCCGGGTAGCCCTCGGCGTACTTGTTGGTCAGGACGGAGCCCTGGGCTTCCATCACGGCGCGCGGGGCGAAGTTCTCGGAAGCGATCATTTCCAGGGTGCCGCGCTGGCGGCCAAGTTCCTGGGCAAGGACGGCGGCGATTTCAGGGTCGAGTTCGGCCAGCGGCTGGTTGCTCACGGCGGCTGAGGTGGCGGTGGTAGTAGTCACGAGGAACTCCTGGTTGGCAACGGGTACGGCTATTGGTCAGGCTACCGGCTGGCCCGTTGCGCCGCCCCTTGATTACGGGCCCCTTGACAGCGGGCCGCGACAGCGGCGGCCGGCACCCCGCGCGGGCACCAGCAACGGTGCGGCAGCGGTGATGCTGCCGACCGGTAAGACATGACCCTCGGCCCAGGCGTACGATCCGTGGTCTTCGTGAGTGCCGCTCCCTGATGGTTAGCCATCCAACGCCAGTTGCGACGGGTTAACACTACCAAAACCCTTTCAAAACTGCCCTTGAAGCGCAGGTAGGCTGTTCCTCGTGACTGATGAGAACCTGACTGCCTCCTACATCCTGACTCTCTCCTGCCCTGACCGGCCGGGCATCGTGCACGCCGTCGCCGGGGCCCTCCTGGTGGCGGGCTGCAATATTACAGATTCCCAGCAATACGGCAGCCAGGGTACGGGCACCTTTTTCATGCGGGTCGAGGCGACGACGGCGGCGTCCCAGGCGGAGCTGCGGGCGGCGCTGGAACCCGTGGCGCAGGCCTTCGGGATGCAGTGGAGCCTCAACCCCGCAGGCCGGAAGGTCCGCACCCTGCTGATGGCCAGCACGTCCGCCCACTGCCTGAACGACCTGCTGTTCCTGCAGCGCTCCGGAACCCTGCCGATCGACATTCCGGCCATCGTGTCCAACCACCGCGACCTCGAGGGTTTGGCGGAGTTCTACGGCATCCCGTTCCACCACATCCCGGTCACCCCGGACACCAAGGTCCAGGCGGAGGACGCCCTCCGGGTCCTGATGAAGGAACACGACATCGAGCTCACCGTCCTGGCCCGGTACATGCAGATCATCTCGGACGAGCTCTGCACCGAGCTGACGGGCAAGGCCATCAACATCCACCACTCGTTCCTGCCCTCCTTCAAGGGTGCCAAGCCCTACCACCAGGCGCATGCCCGCGGCGTGAAGCTCATCGGCGCCACGGCGCACTACGTCACGGCGGCCCTGGATGAGGGGCCCATCATCGAGCAGGAAGTCATCCGCGTGGACCACCGGCGCACCGCGGAGCAGTTCGTCCAGATGGGCCGCGACGTGGAGGGCCGGACCCTCGCCCAGGCCGTGCAGTGGCATGCCGAGCACCGCGTCCTGCTCGACGGCAACCGGACGGTTGTCTTTAACTAGAAGCGGTCATTAACTGGAGCTATGGAATCCTCCCGCAGGGACCGGCTCGAATCGTTTGTGGCGCTGTTGAAGAACGAGGGCCGGCACGGCGTGCTGGGCCTGGATTGCGGCCCGGGCGCCGACGGGCTGCACTTTGTGCAGTCCGGCATCCATTTCACCGGTGTCGACCAGTCCGAGGAGAACATCCACATCGCCCGATCCCACGGGCTGGAAGCCTCCGTGGCCGGACCGGTCTCCCTGCCGTTCGCCGATGCCGCGTTTGCCTCAGTGTGGGCGGTGGACGCCCTGGCGGGCCTGCCCGCGGAACAGTGGGACGACGTCGTCCGCGAACTCGGGCGGGTGGCGGAACCGGGCGCGCCGATCGCCGTCGTACTCCCCGCACCCGACCCGCGCAGCTCAGGCGACCCGCACACCTCGGCCGACCCGCGCGGCGAGAGCGAGTGGCGTGGCGAGAGCGAGTGGGGCGGCGAGGGCTTCACGGTGCTCCGCTCCCCCGCCTGACACTCCTTTTCCCGTTGAGCTATCACTTGTGGTGGTTAAACCGCGCCCATGGCAACCACAACTGATAGCTCAACGGGGATTGGGCGTGTCCTAGGCTGGAGGCATGGCTCCCCTCTACGCATTCGCCGGTACCACTCCGGCCGTCCATGACTCCGCCTTCGTCGCGCCCACGGCGTCCGTGATCGGCAACGCCACCCTGGCCGAGAACTCGAGCGCCTTCTACGGTGTCAGCGTCCGCGCCGATACCGCCGCCATCACCGTAGGCGCCGGCAGCAACCTGCAGGACAACGTGGTGCTGCACGCGGACCCCGGCTTCCCCTGCACCGTCGGTGCGCGGGTCAGCGTCGGCCACAGCGCCGTGGTCCACGGCTGCACCGTTGAGGACGACTGCCTGATCGGCATGAGCGCCACCATCCTCAACGGGGCCGTGATCGGCGCCGGGTCCCTCATCGCCGCCGGTGCCGTGGTGCTGGAGGGCACCGTCATCCCGCCCCGCTCGCTGGTGGCCGGCGTTCCGGCCAAGGTCCGGCGCGAGCTCAGCGACGAGGAGTTCGCCGGTGTCCAGCACAACGCCGCCCACTATCAGGAACTGGCACGCGCGCACCGCGAACTTCACAGCGCCTGAGGAGCAGTGCGCCGGGGCCGGCGCCGCTCAGTCCAGGGCGATCGGCCCGAGCTCGGAGAGCAGCTCGCCCGGTCCGGGATTCCCGGCCGGGGTGGAGCCACCGAGGTGGTTGACCACGCCCCAGACGGCGTTGAGCCCGGTGGTGACGGCTCCCTCAGCCCAGCCCGCGGTGAAGGAGACGTCGTCGCCGGCGAGGAAGATCCCGCGCTGTTCGGCCGGCAGCCCGTCCTGTTTGAAGTGCGTGAAGAGCCGCTGCTGGTAGCGGTAGTGTCCCGGCAGGTTGGCCTTGAAGGCGCCCATGAAGTTCGGGTCGGCCTCCCAGGAGACCGTGATCGGCTGCCCCACGATGTGGCTGGCGATATCCACCCCGGGGTAGATCTGCTGCAGCGAGTGCAACATGAGCTCCGCCCGTTCCTCCGCGGTGAGCGAGAGCCACTTCAGCGCGTCGTCGTTCCAGGTGTAGGACAGCAGGATCACGGCCGGCTGGTCCGGGCCGTTGTCCAGCAGGTAGGTGGCACGGTTCAACCGGTCGGTCAGCGTCATGGACAGGACTTCGCGGCCGGTGGCCGGGTCGATGTCCTTCCAGAACGGCCGGTCCACCATGACGAAGGTCTTGGAGGACTGCATGTAGTGGGAGCGCTCGATCGCCGTCCACAGTTCGGCGGGGAACAGGGCCTCGTCCGTGTGGATCCTGGTCGAGAGCAGCCATGACTGGCAGGTGGTCACCACCGCCGGGTAGGCGGATTCGCGACCCCAGCGTTCCCGGATCCGGAAGTCGCCGCCGCCGTCGCGGGCGATGCGGTCCACGGCGCCGCGCGGCGCGCCTGCGTGCAGCGAGGCCAGCGAGGTGCCGTCCGGCCAGTGGGCCATGCCCGACGGCGCGTGCTCCCACAGTGCCTCGGGGAGCCGCTGCGCGCCGCCGTCGATGAGCCGGTGCCGGTCATCGGCGTCGGTGTAGACCACGCGAAGGATTTCGAGGATCGAGTTGGGGAAGTCGGTATCCCAGCCGCCCGTGCCGAACCCCACCTGCCCGAAGGCCTCGCGGTGGGCGAATCCGGCTTCCTTGAAGGAGTCGCTGCCGGCGATGAAGCCGTAGAACGTCTGCTCGTCCAGCTGCGGGAGCAGCGCGTTCCAGAGGTCCTTGATCCGGGCTGTGTCCCGGGCGCGGATGGCGTCCTGCATCTCGGCGAACGCGGCGCCGTCGTTCACGGCAGCCTTCCACGCGTCCGCCACCTCACGGAAGAACGGCGGCAGGTCCGCGGCGGTCTCGGCATAGTATTTCTGGCCCGCGAGCTCGATCACCGTGCTGGAGGTCGCCGGCGCCAGCGGATTGGGGAAGGCCCGGGTCTGCAGCCCGAGCAGGTCCACGTAGTGGTAGAAGGCCTTGCCGGATTCCGGGAAACGCATTCCGCCGAGGTCCGCCACGATCCCCGGCGCGGACGGGAAACTGGCGGTCCGCAGCCGGCCGCCGATCCTGTCGGCCTCGTAGACCACGGGCCGCAGGCCCATCTTCATGAGCTCATACGCGGTGACCAGTCCGGACAGTCCGGCACCGACGACGGCGACCTCGGTCCCGTAAAGCTCGGGCGGCACCGATCCCAGGCCCTCCGGGTGGGCGAGATAGTGGTCGTAGCTGAACGGGAAGTCCGGATTCAGCATGGTGATGGGCGCCGCGCCCGCTTCAGCAGCGGCCCCAGCAGCGGGTTCGGGAGCCGGAAGTTCGGTGGCGATGGTCATGAGATCTCTGCCTTCATTTCCTGGTGTGTGGTGGTGTTGTCAGGGTGGCGGCTTGATAGGTCAAGGTAGTCCTCGTGGCTCAGCGCAGCCACCCTGGAGTTCTTCCGGCCGTAGCCGAAGTAGGCGGCACAGCCAACGAGCATCCAGGCCCCGAACACCGCCCAGGTCTCGGCGCCGAGGTTGGCCATGAGGTAAGCGCACATGAGGGCGCCGAGAACCGGTGTCAGCGGAAAGAGCGGGACGCGGAAGCTGCGAGTGAGTTCGGGCCGGGTCCGCCGCAGGTAGATGACTGCCACGTTCACCAGGGCGAAGGCGAACAGGGTACCGATGCTGGTCGCGTCCGCGAGGGCACCGAGCGGCACCAGGCCGGCGGTCAGTGCGACGGCGGTGCCCACGATCAGGGTTCCGGCAGCCGGCGTGCCGGTCCGGGCCGAGATCCGGCCGAAGACCTTGGGCACCAGGCCGTCGCGCGACATCGAAAGCAGTATCCGGGTCTGCCCGTAAAGCACGGTCAGCACGATGCTGGCGATGGCGAGCACGGCGCCGACGGCGAACACCACGCCAACCCACGGCTGGCCGGTGATTTCCTCAAGGATCTTCACGAGGGCCGCCTCGGTGCCGTCGAACCAGCCCCAGGGGCGCGCGCCGATGGCAGCGACGGCCACAAGCACATAGATGCTGGTGACGATCAGCATGGAGAGCAGGATGGCCCGCGGGAGGTCGCGCTTGGGATTCCGGGCCTCCTCGCCGGCCGTGGAGGCGGCATCGAAGCCGATGTAGGAGAAGAAGACCCGGGAGGCTGCGGCGGAGACGCCGGCGGCGCCCATCGGCATGAGAGGTTCGAAGTGTCCGCCGTTGAAGGCGGTGAAGGCCACGGCGCAGAAGAACAGCAGGATGCCGACCTTGACCAGGACGATCGCCGTGTTGATCCAGGCGCTCTCCTTGGCGCCGCGGACCAACAGCACGGTGGCCAGGGCGACAATCACGATTGCGGGCACGTTCAGCACGCCGCCGGCTCCCGGCGGTTGCGAGATGGCGTCCGGGAGTTCCAGGCCGAAGACCGCCAGGGCCTCGTTGACATACTGGCCCGCACCGACCGCGACGGCGGCCACGGAGACGGCGTATTCGAGCACCAGGCACCAGCCGCAGATCCAGGCCATGCCCTCGCCCATGGTGGCATAGGTGTAGGAGTAGCTGGAACCGGCGGCAGGGACCAGGCCGGCCATCTCCGCGTAGGACACGGCGGAGAGCAGGGCGGCGAAGCCGGCGATGGCGAAGGAGATCCAGATGGCCGGGCCGGCGAGCGGCACCGATTGGCCCAGGATGACCAGGATGCCGGTGCCCAGGGTGGCGCCGACGCTGATCATGGTCAGCTGCAGGACACCGAAGCTGCGGACCAGCCGCGTGCCGCCGTGTCCGGTCTCGGCCTCGCGGACCAGCTGTCCGATCGGCTTGCGGCGCAGGAGCTGGGCGGTGAGACCGGGACGGCCGGCTTCCGCCGGCGGGCGTTCGCCGATCAGAGTTGGCACAGTCATCATTGACGTCCTTATCTTCAGTAGTGGTCGGTTTCCCGAACCAACCCTAGGCGTGTGAGCCACCTCTCAAGGTTGTGCAAAACGACCTGTAGTCTTCACTCATGAGACTTAATGCACTTGGACTCCGCCGGCCGGGCGGCCGGCACAGGGGCCGCGGCCGTGGCTGCTGAGGACCCGGAGCGGCTCGGCTTCGTCACTCTGGCGCAGTTCCTGGGCCAGTTGCCGGCACTGGCCGTCGTGCACGACGGCGGCAACGGCCAGGAGCGCCTGCGCTGGGTGGAGCCCAGCGAACTGGAAGATCCCACCCCCTACCTGCTCGACGGCGAGTTCCTGCTCACGGCCGGCCTGCCGTTCGTGGGCGGGGGCGGCAGCGAGGAGGCGGTGGACGCTTACGTGCGGCGCCTGGTCCAGGCCCGCGTGGGCGCCCTGGGCTTTGGCCTGGAACCGTACTTCAACGCCGTGCCCGATGCCGTGGTGCGGGCCTGCCGGCAGCACAACCTGACCCTGGTCGCCATCCCGGAGAGCCTCCCGTTCGCCGCGCTGGGACTGGAATTCTCCCGGCTCCTGGAGTCGGACAACGCCAAGACCTTCCGCCAGTTGGCCGACACCAGCCGGCAGCTCATGCGCGCGGTCTTGTCCGCGCGCCCCGAGCACGAACTCCTCGCGGCCCTGGTCCAGCGCGTCCCGGTTTGGGCCGTGCTGGTCGGCGCCGACGGGCGGGTGCGCGCCCGCGGTTCGGGCCCCTCCCCCGGTCCGCGGGCCGCCGGCGCCGCTGCCGGCACCGTGCCGGGAGTTGACTCCGCCGACCTGCAGCCGCTGCTGGCCAGGCTGCTCGCCGGCAGCGGTCCGCGGGTCGAGATGGATTCGTTCGACGCCGCGGGCTCGTCCCTCGTCTTCGGGTATCCGCTGCGCAGCACCCGGGACGCCAACCTCGGCGCGCTCATCCTCGGCACGGACGCCCCGCTGACCCCGGCCCAGAACAGCGTTGTCTCCACCGCGGTCGGGCTGCTGGAACTGCTGGTCCGCCAGCGCATCAGCGGCTCCCTGGCCCCGAGCCAGCTGGCCACGGCGCTGCTGCTCCACCCGGAGAGCGTGGCCTCGGGATCCGCACGGCATGTCAACGGGTTCAAGGACCTGCTGGCCCAAAGCATCTCCTCCACCCGGTCCGGCCAGCTGCGGGTCGTGCAGGGTCTCCGGATTGACGCCGCCCCGGACAGCTCCCGGACCCCGGGCGGACCGGGTGAGGCTCCGGTGCGGGCGTTGCTGGAGTGGCGGCGGCTGTTCGACACAAAGCTCGTGGAGCTCACCGAGTACGGCTTTGCCGCCATTACCCGGTTAAAGGTCGACGACGCTCTGCTCGCCGAAGTGGAGCGGCTCGGCTGGCGCCTGGTGATCGGCAGCGGCACCGATTTCGCGAACCTGCCGGAGGCTTACCGGCACGCCGCTTCACTGCGCAACCGCGTTCTCACGAGCCGCCGGAGCGTCCGGGCGGATGACGTGACGTGGTCGGTGGCCGGCCTGCTGGGACCGGCTGCCGGCACCCTGCTGGCGGGCCATCTGCTGGCGCCCCTGCTCGCCCTCGAGCCGGAGCGCCGCGACAGCCTGCTCGGCATCCTGCGGGCCTGGCTGGGCGAAAACGGAAGCTGGGACGCCACGGCAAAGGCCACGGGACTGCATCGAAACAGCGTCCGCCGGCAGATCGGCATCATCGCTGAGCTGCTGGGCTTAGACCTCAACCAGGCCCAGGCGCGCGCGGAACTCTGGATCGCCCTGCAGTACCAGGCCGAGCCTGAGCCGCCCACCCCGGCCACCGCAGGTCAGGCGTCCAGTGCACCGGCCAGCGCAGGTCAGGCGTCGGCTGCCGGTCAGACTCCCCAGGAGCGGTAGACCTCCGGGCGGCGGTCGCGCAGGTAGTCCACGGCGTCCTCGATGCCGTCTGCCGCGGCACGGCCGGTCTCACCCAGCTCGGCAAACAACAGTTCCGGCCCGGCCCCGGCCGCGGCCAGGACCGAGCCGTCCGGGCCCGCGACGATGCTGCCGCCGCGGAAGTCGCTGTCATCCTCCGAACCCGTGTGATTGGCGTAGGCGACCGTCAGCTGGTTCTCCAGGGCGCGGGCCCGGATCAGCACCTGCGGCACGACGTCGARTCCGCCGGCGAGTGCCGTCGGCACCAGCAGCAGGTCCGCGCCGCGCAGGGCGGCCGCCCGCGCCGACTCGGGAAACTCGATGTCGTAGCAGATGACCAGCGCCGTTTTGTGCCCGTGGAAATCCACGACGCCGGGGGCAGCCGCGGCGGGCGTGAACGCCGCCCGCTCGTCCGGGCCGAACAGGTGCACCTTGTCGTAACTGAGCAGCTCCTCGCCCGCCTCGTCGACCAGGGTGGCGGAAATGTGCCACCCGCCGGCCGGCGTCAGCGTGGGCAGGCTGTAGACCAGGGCGATGTTGTTGCGCCGCGCGATGCCGGCCAGGGCTTCCCGGAGCGCGGGCAACCTGCCGGGATCGAACGCCTCCCGCAGCCGCCGCGGCGCGTAGCCCACGGGGAAGAGCTCCGGGGTCACCAGCAGCTGCGCGCCCGCGGCGGACGCATTGCGCGCCGCGGCCTCCACCGCGGCGCAGTTCGCCTCGATGTCCAGCACGGCGGAGTTCGCCTGCATCAGGGCCAGCAGCACCATTACCACCTCACGTTTCCGGACGCCTCCGCGGGTCGCGGCGGGTTCTCCCGACCAGAGTAGCCGTGGCCCGGAACGCGGGGTGTGGTGCAATTCCACCCGGCCAGCGTGCCGGCGGGGCAGAACGTCCTTGCCGCGGAGACGGCGGGTGCTGACCGCCCTCTCCCCGACATTCGACCGGCGCGGCCGTTATCGTTGCGTTAACTTCTTGACTACAAGGCGCGAATGCGTCACGCTTCATAGCATGCCCTCACCAACGCGCTCAACGAGGAGCCGAACCAAGAACCCCGGATCGCAGTCCGCCCTCCGGCATTTGAACCAGCAGCGGATCATCGAATGCCTCCTCGCGGGCCCATCCACGCAGGCGGAACTGGCCCGCCAGACCGGGCTTTCGACAGCCACGGTCTCGAACATCGTCAAAATCATGCAGGACGCCGGGCTGGCCTCGACTGAACCGATCACCAGTTCCGGGCGGCGCGCTCTGAACGTCCGGCTCAACAGCAACGGAGCCGTCGCCGTCGGAATCGACTTCGGCCGGCGCCACCTGCGCGTCGTGCTGGCCTCGCTGAGTTACCACGTGATCGCCGAAGAGTCGGTCCTGCTGCCCCTGGGCCATCACGCCGAGGAAGGCATCCAGGCCGCCGTCGGCGTGCTGGACCGGCTGCTCACGGACAGCGGTGTGGAACGCAGCGCCCTGGTGGGTGCCGGCGTCGGAATTCCCGGCCCGATCGACCGCCGCACAGGCACCGTGGCGCAAGGCGCGATCCTGCCCGAATGGGTGGGCATCAACATCCTCAAACGCCTCGAAGAAGCGCTGGAACTCCCCGTCTTCGTGGACAACGACGCCAACCTGGGCGCCCTCTCCGAGGTCACCTGGGGGCCGCACAGCGGCATCAGCAACCTGATGTTCCTCAAGATCGGCTCGGGCATCGGCGCGGGACTGATCCTCAACGGTGTCCCGTACTACGGCAACGTGGGCATCACCGGCGAAATCGGCCATGCCACCATCCACGAGCACGGACTGATCTGCCGCTGCGGGAACCGCGGCTGCCTGGAAACCATCGCCTCCACCACCACCATGATCGAGCTCCTGAGCCGCGGCGAGGACCGGCCGCTCTCGCCTGGGGACATCGTGCGCAAGGCCCTGGAGAAGGACTCCGCCACGCTCCGTGTCGTGGACGACGCCGGGCTCGCCGTCGGGCGCGCGCTGGGCAACGTGGCGAACCTGATCAACCCCGAGGTCATTGTGGTCGGCGGCCCGCTGGCGGGCCTTGGCCAGCTGCTGCTGGACCCGATCCGGCGCGGCCTGATCCGCCACGCGGTGCCGGTCATTGGCGAGACAACCACCCTCACGATGTCGTCCCTGGGCGACCGGGCCGAGGCCCTCGGGGCCACGGCTTTGGTCTTCCAGCACGCCGGAATCCGGCGAAACTAACCATTTCGTTATGTGCCTGTTGCGTTAAAGACTTGACGACAAGGGCTGTGATCCAGTTTACTTTTCCATCAGACGGCCCTGCGGTTTGCAGGGGCGGACAACGAAGTCATGCATTGGAGGCGTAAGGGCAGATGACGTCCCTCAACACGCACAGTGATCCGCTAATCCTCGAGATGCGCTCCATCACCAAGGAGTTCCCCGGCGTTAAAGCTTTGGCCGATGTGAGCCTGCGGGTGAAGGCCGGCGAGATCCACGCCATCTGCGGTGAGAACGGCGCCGGTAAATCGACCCTGATGAAGGTGCTCTCGGGCGTGTACCCCTACGGCACGTACACCGGGGACATCGTTTACCAGAACGAAGTCCAGGAGTTCAAGGACATCAGGGCCAGCGAGCACGCCGGCATCGTGATCATCCACCAGGAACTCGCGCTCATCCCCGAACTGTCGATCATGGAGAACATCTTCCTCGGCAACGAGCCCACCAAGCGCGGCGTGATCGACTGGGCCGAGGCCCGGACCCGGTCCACCGAACTGCTGGCCCGGGTGGGGCTACGCGAGGACCCGGAGACCCCCATCAAGGAGATCGGCGTCGGCAAGCAGCAGCTGGTCGAGATCGCCAAGGCCCTGAACAAGTCGGTCAAGCTCCTGATCCTGGACGAGCCCACGGCGGCGCTGAACGAGTCCGACTCCCAGCACCTGCTGGACCTCATGCTGGGCCTCAAGGGCCGCGGAATCACCTCGATCATCATTTCSCACAAGCTCAACGAGATCGARCAGATCGCSGATKASATCACSATCATCCGCGACGGCAAGTCRATCGAGACSCTSAACGTCAAGGCCGACGGCGTCGACGAGGACCGCATCATCAAGGGCATGGTGGGCCGGACCCTGGAATCCCGGTTCCCGGACCACGAGCCGAAGATCGGCGATGTCCTCTTCGAGGTGAAGAACTGGAACGTCGGGCACCCGCAGATCCAGGACCGCCTGGTCTGCAAGAACTCCAGCTTCTTCGTCCGCCGCGGCGAGATCGTCGGGTTCGCGGGCCTGATGGGGGCCGGACGCACCGAACTGGCCCGGTCCGTGTTCGGGCGCTCGTACGGCCGCTTCATCTCGGGCCATGTCTACAAAGACGGCAAGGAACTGCAGCTCAAGAACGTCCGCCAGGCGATCGACGCCGGGCTCGGCTACGTCACCGAGGACCGCAAGTCCCTGGGCCTGAACCTGCTGGACGACATCAAAGCCACCACGGTCTCGGCAAACCTGCGCAAGATCAGCAAGAACTTCGTGGTGGACGCCAACAAGGAATACGCCGTCGCGGAGGAATACCGGAAGTCGCTGCGGACCAAGACGCCCTCCGTGGAGGAAGGCGTCGCAAAGCTCTCCGGCGGCAACCAGCAGAAGGTTGTGC
>NZ_JBFTNJ010000026.1:0-41585 GCF_056397425.1 Arthrobacter sp. 05N33_2 | reverse complement strand
CGGTGTTCATCACGGTGATCAGGTGTTCGAACTGGTCCGTGGTGGCGAAGATTTCCAGGTGCTGCAGGCCGTGCCGGGGTTTGCGGAGGAAGGCGCCCTGGAGCTGGYGGAGCAGTTCCTCGGAGGGTTCGGCGCCGTCCTGGTCCAGTGCCTCGGCCCAGCTGCGGCTGATCCGGGCCAGGAAGTCGGCGTCGTTCCCGGCCGCGGTGCAGGTCAGGGCATGTTCCATCGTCGCGACGGCCTCCGGGAGGCAGCTGTGCCGGACCCGGTCCAGGGCGAGCGTGACGAGGGTCGCGGCGCGGGAGGCGACCTCGCCGGACGCGACGGCGGCTCCGAGCTCCGGGTGCACGGGCGGGATGGGCCGGCCGGCGAGTCCCTGCCGGGGCAGCAGCGTGTCGGCCAGCGTCAGCCGGCGCCTGGCCTCCGCGGCGCTGATCCGCAGCCGCGCCCGCAGGAACTCCACCGTGTTCCGGTACCCGTCATCCAGCACCGATTCGGGCACCGCCGGCTCACCCGTTCCGGGGCTTCCGGCGGGAGCCGCCGCAACGGACGTGCCGGAGGGAGCCAAGGACAAGGACGTGCCGGAGGGCTCCGCAGCAGCGGACGTGCCCGCGGGAGCCGAGGCCAAGGAGGCGCCGGCGGGTTCCGCGGTTCCGGGTGTGCCGGTCTGCCACCCGCCGCCGCTCTCACGCCAGCCGGTGGTCCACCCGGTGACGGCCCCCGCCGCGACCCCCGTGGCCGTGGCGGCGGACTGCTTCCTGGTCCGGTCCACGGCGGCGGCCGCGACGAGCTGCAGATACTCCACCGCGCGGGAGACTTCCTCCACGCCGCCGGCGAAGTCCGACGCGGCCCGGAAGCCCCACGACCCCGCATCCTCCGCGGCCGTCGAACCCACCGCCCGCAGCGCGGCCAGGGCGGTGTCCATACCGGATTGCCCGACCGGGGCTGCACCCCGCTCCGTGCCCTGCGCCTCGTCCCCGCAGGCGGTGAAATCCCTGATGAAATCCCTGACGGCTTCCATGGCTCGAGTCTATTTGAGGGGTGCGACAAAAGTGATGGGCACGGTTCCGCCTCGGAATGACTCCGGTACGGCGCACTCGGCCGAACCCCAAACGAACTGTGACCACGCACCCCGTTGGGTGCGTGGTCACAGTTGCGCGCCGAAAACAGCTGCGCGGGGCTAACGAACTAGAGCTTCAGGATGCCCGTGAGCCTCTCGGTGTCCTGCCGCGTCCGGGCCCTGCCGAGGTACACCACGGCCGCGATCGAGGCCGCAGTGCCCAGGACCATCGGCAGGATCCACGGGATCCAGGTCAGGCCCGGCTGGTAGCCGAATCCGGCCGCTATGAAGATGATCCAGCTGAGCATACCGACGGATGCAGCAACCCCCGCGGGGACGGCGACGCCGTACTTCTGGTGCCGCTTGTCGTTGGCCCACACCACGAAACCCGCAGCCACGGTCACCATGGCGACCACAATCAGGGAAAGCATTCAGGACACCTCACGATGTAGAAACTGCGATGAAGGACGGTCGTGGGAAGAACGGGGCTAGAGGGCACCGAAGCCGACGCGGCGGGCCTCTTCTGCGCCGATTTCCACGTAGCCCAGAACATTGGCGGGGACGATCACCAGGCGGCCTTTGTCGTCCGTCAGCCGCAGTTCGCTGCCCTTGGCGATCGCGTCGCCAACTACCTTGGCGACGGCTTCGGCATCCTGCGCCGATTCGAGGACAATTTCGCGGCCAATGTTTTGAATACCAATCTTTACTTCCACAGCAAGGCCTCCCAGCCAATCAACGTCCAAAAAATGTCTAAGGTCAATCTCTAGTTGTAGTCTAGGTCTCTTTGGGGAAGCGGGAGATTCCGCGCCAAGCTAAACGGTAGATGAGGTCACTGGCTACATCGAGATCCAGGTTCCCGTCCGTTTCCAGCCAATACCGTGCGCTCACGTGGGCCATGCCGGCGAGTCCGCGGCCCAGCAGCTGGGCCTCCAGCTCAGGCAGTTTGGTGTCCTCGGCGATGACGTGAGCGACGGCGTCGGCGAAGGTCTTGTTGAACGTTTCCAGCCGCGCGCTGACGTCGGGATCGTTAATCAGGTCCGACTCGAAGACGAGCCGGTGGGCCTGGTCGTCGTGCGCGATGAAGCGGAAGTAGGCGCGCATGACGGCCTGGACGCGCTCGTCATTGTCGGTGGTGGAGTTCAGGGCGCCAAGCAGGAGGTCGGTCAGCTTGCTGAGGTGGCTGTCCAGCAGAGCCAGGTAGAGGTCCCGCTTGGAGGGGAAGTGCTGGTACAACACCGGCTTGCTGACGTGGGCGGTCTCGGCGATCTCGTCCATGGCGGCACCGTGGTAGCCGTTCGCCACGAAAACTTCCTGCGCGGCCGCCAGCAGCTGAGCCCGGCGTTCGTCGCGGGGGAGGCGGGCCGAGCGTTGACCGCTCCGGGGCTGCCGTGCCGTCGGCTTGCCGGACTCGTCCCGCTCCAACGGTGCCTGATGAACCACTGTCGGCCTTCTTTCCCTTATCCACCCCATTGCGCGCAATGGCAATCATTTGCATTTTGTACTGAACTACCTTGCACTCAATTACACCTTACGCGCGGGTAATATGACCTGGTGGTATCTTCGGGCATAGATTGAAGTATGGCTTCCAAGTTCACCGCCGCCGGTGCCCCCGCAACCCCCCAGACGAAGCTGGATCCGCAGCCCGGACCGCTGGTCGACCCGGCTGCGGACCTCAGGCCGGACGAGGTGGAACGCTACTCGCGGCACCTGATCATTCCGGAGATCGGCGCGATCGGCCAGCGACGCCTCAAGAACGCAAAAGTCCTGGTGATCGGTGCCGGTGGCCTCGGCTCCCCGGCCCTGCTCTATCTCGCCGCCGCGGGGGTCGGCACCCTTGGCATCGTCGATGACGACGACGTCGACCTCAGCAACCTCCAACGCCAGATCATCCATGGTGTCGCGGATGTGGGCCGGCCGAAAATCGAGTCCGCCCGCGACGCCATTAAGGCCCTGAACCCGCTCGTGGACGTCCGGCTGCACAACGTCCGGCTCGACGCGTCCAACGCACTGGAGCTCTTTGCCGGCTACGACCTGATCCTCGACGGCGCCGACAACTTTGCCACGCGCTACCTCGTCAACGACGCCGCCGCCATCCTCGGCAAGCCCTACATTTGGGGATCGATTTTCCGTTTCGACGGCCAGGTCAGCGTCTTTTGGGAACAGTTCGGGCCCACCTACCGGGACCTCTACCCGGAGGCACCCCCGCCCGGATCCGTGCCGTCCTGCGGCGAAGGCGGCGTGTTCGGCATGCTGTGCGCCGCCGTCGGAGCGCTGATGGTGACCGAGGCGGTCAAACTGATCACCGGCGTCGGCCGGTCCCTGCTGGGCCGGCTGGCGCTCTATGACGCTCTGGGCGGCACCTGGCGCGAGATCAAGGTGACCAAGGACCCGACGGCAGCACGAATCACCGAACTCACCGATTACGAGGCCTTCTGCGGGATCACTCCAACGGCGGATGCCGGTACCGAGCACACCGTGACGGCGACCCAGCTCGCCACCATGCTGGCCTCCCGCAAGGCCGGCCTCAAAGACTTCCACCTCGTGGACGTGCGGGAGCAGGGAGAATACGAAATCGTCCGCATTGAGGGGTCGGAGCTGATCCCGCAAGGCCGCATCCTTGCCGGCGAGGCGTGGCAGGAACTGCCCCAGGATGCCGAAATTGTCTTCCACTGCAAGGCCGGAACACGATCCGCCGCCGTCCTGTCCGCAGCCCGCGCCGTCGGGTACGAGCGCGTCAGCCACCTCGAAGGCGGCATTCTCGCCTGGGTACGGGACGTGGAGCCCGGGAAACCGGTGTATTGAGCCGCGGCGGCCCATATGGCCAGCAAGGCCGCGATACCGCACAACATGCTCCGCCGAGCGGCGCCCTAAAACGAAAGGCCTGGTCATGAGCGAGGAAAATGTCGTGAGAGAGGAAGACGCCGTGAGCCAGGAAAATACAGTGACGTCCCAGCGCAAGATTGGCTCCGGGTTCGGCCGGGATTCGACGGCGGCCGACGTCATTGCCGGCATCGACCTGACCGGGAAGACCGCTATTGTCACGGGCGGCTACTCGGGGCTGGGCCTGGAGACCGTGCGGGCGCTGGCCTCCGCCGGCGCCACCGTCGTGGTGCCGGCCCGGCGGCCCGAGCATGCCCGCGACGTCCTGGCCGCGGCGGGGCTGACGCCGGCAACGGCTGGCGGCGGCGTCAGCGTTGCCGAACTGGAAGTTGCCGAATTGGACCTGGCGGACCAGGACAGTGTGAAGGAGTTCGCCGCCGGCTTCCTGGCCGGCCCGGCACCTGGCGCGGCGCCGGGCTCAGGCCGCAGCTTGGACATCCTCATCAACAACGCCGCCATCATGGCAAGTCCGGAGCAAAGGGTGGGACCCGGCTGGGAATCACAGTTCGCCACGAACCACCTCGGCCATTTTGCCTTGACCAACCTGCTGTGGCCGGCGCTTGCCGCGGCGCAGGGAGCCCGCGTGGTCTCGCTCTCCTCGACCGGCCACAAGCTCTCGGCCATTCGCTTCGATGACATCAATTTCGACGCCGGCTACGACAAATGGCGTGCCTACGGCCAGGCCAAGACGGCGAACGCGCTCTTCGCCGTCCAGCTCGATGCCCTGGGCCGCAACTTTGGCGTGCGCGCCTYCGCAGTACATCCCGGCGGGATCATGACGGAGCTGCAACGGCACCTGCCGCGGGAGGAGATGATCGCCGCGGGCTGGATGGACGAGCACGGCAAGCTCGACCCGCGCTTCAAGACACCCGCGCAGGGCGCCGCCACCTCGGTCTGGGCCGCGACGGCGCCGGCGCTCGAAGGGATGGGGGGCGTCTACTGCGAGGACTGCGACATCGCCGAAGCCACGGTGCCGGGATCGCCCGAAGCCAGGATCAGGGGAGTGGACGCCCACGCCGTGGACCGGGAGGCGGCCACACGGCTGTGGCAGGTGTCGGCCGAAATGACCGGGATCAACGCTTTCCCCGGATAATCCAGGGATAAGCCGCGGTGCGGGGACGCGCGGGGCAGCTACGCGGTTTCGCGGATGTCGCCCGCTGCGGGGCCGGGGTCGCCGGGGTTATGGGCACCGGGGTTGTGGGCAGCCGCATTGTGGTCCACAGGGCAAGCCCCGGAACCGGCGGCACCTGCAACCGTTGCGCCGGCGGTGGGCTCCACCGTGATGCCGTACAGCGCCTCAAGACCGGCAATGTAGGCGTCCTGTTGTCCGTTGGAGGCCAGTTCGCGGGCCCGGACGGTGGGGACGTGGAGAAGCTGCTTCACCATGCGGCGCAGGGCAAATTCGACTTCTTCGGCGGCGGCCGTGCAGCCGTGCCGGGCCCGGACCTTTTCCATTTCCGCATCCAGGACGTTCATCGTGTGGCGGCGCAAGGCGACGATCGCCGAGTCGACGCTCCTGGCCTCGCGCTCCTGCTCGAAGGCGCTGGCCGCCCCGGCCACGATGCTGCTGGCCTGTTCGAGCGACTCGGCCTGTTCCTGCGGTGCGGCCAGCCGGACCGATTCCAGCGTCAGCAGTTCGACGCCGTCGAGGTCGCCGACAGCGGGGTCGAAGTCATGGGTCAAAGCGAGATCGATCGCGATCAGCGGCTGGGGCGAGTTCGCCCGGATCCGGGCGAGTTCGTCCGCTTCGACCCGGCTGTCGGAGCCGCTGCAGCCGATCATGACGTCGGCCCCGGCAACTGCGCCCGGAAGCGTGTCCTCGTTCAGTGCCGTGCCGCCCCGGGTGGCGACGAAGCTGGCGGCGCGGCCGGAGGAGGAATAAACAGAGACATCGGTGCAGCCACGTTCACGCAGCAGGGACATGGTGGCACCGGCATAGGCGCCGGTCCCGAAGACGACGGCTTTCTTGGCGGACCAGTCCGGGTTTTCCGACAGGTCAGTGGCGAGGTCCAGGGCCACGGAAACGATGGAGAGCCCGCGCGAACCCAACGCCGTCTGGGCGCCGACGTCCTTCGCGGTCTTGGACGCGGCCTGGAACAGCCTGACCAGGCCGGAGCTGGCGGTGCCCTCGTGCTGGGCCGTGATCAAGGCGCGGCGCACCTGCCCGGCAATTTCCCGTTCGCCCACCACGGCGGAGTCCAGACCGGAGCTGACCGAGAAGAGGTGCTGGCTGACCTCGGCGCCGGTGCGGGTGCTGAAGGCGCGGGAGACGAGCTGATCGTTGAGTCCGCTGGCGCCGCTGATGTGGGTGATGAGGGCCGCCCGGGCGGCGGCGACGGCGTCCGGATGGGGGGCTTCGCCGTAGATTTCAAGGCGGTTGCAGGTGGCAAGGACAACGGCACCCGCCACGGCCGGCGATCCGGCGAGGGCGGATGTGGCGATCCCTGAAGCACCGGTGCTCAACTGAGCAACGGTTTCGAGGTCGATGTCGGCGTGTGTAGCCACCAATGAAAAAAGAACCACAGCATCACCATCATAGCTTTTTCGCGCCCGTGTAGAACAACTGTCCGGGCGTGGGCTCAGGCACCCTGGCCTGTGATTCCCGCCACGACGTGGCACTCGGGGCCGGTGTCAGAGCCGGCGTGACAGGCTGTCGTTATCTTTTGGGCACAAATTTGGGCACAATCGAAGTCATGACTCCAAGCGCTGCGGCACGTGCCGGCACGACCACATTCAGTACGTCCGACAACGGCACAGCCGGCAATGCAGCCATTGACGGCGCCGCCACAGACGTCGCCGCCCGCGGCCTCGATGCCGGCCACCCGCTGATGGACGGCCGCACCGCGGATTCGCCGCTGATCACCGCCTACCGCGGCGGCAAGCCCTCCCGCCGTCCCGTCTGGTTCATGCGCCAGGCCGGCCGCTCACTGCCCGAATATCTCAAGGTCCGTGAGGGCGTCGCGATGCTGGACTCGTGCCTGCGCCCCGAGCTCGCTTCCGAGATCACCCTGCAGCCGGTCCGCCGCCACGACGTCGATGCCGCCATCTTCTTCTCGGACATYGTCATCCCSCTCAAGCTGGCMGGYGTCGGMGTGGACATCGTSCCCGGCGTCGGRCCCGTCCTGGACAARCCSGTCCGCACCGCCGCGGACGTTGCCGCCCTGCCGCAGCTGACCTGGGAGGCCTTGGAGCCCATCCGCGAAGCCGTCCGRCTCACGGTGGCCGAGCTCGGCAGCACCCCGCTGATCGGCTTCGCCGGTGCGCCCTTTACCCTCGCCGCGTACATGGTGGAAGGAAAGCCTTCCCGCGACCACCTCGGCCCGCGCACGATGATGCACGCCGACCCCGAAACCTGGACTGCCCTGGCCAACTGGGCCGCCGATGCCTCGGGGATGTTCCTCCGCGCACAGCTGGAAGCCGGCGCCTCCGCCGGCCAGCTCTTCGACTCCTGGGCCGGTTCGCTGGGACTTGCCGACTACCAGCGCTTCGTTGCGCCGGCGTCGTCCCGTGCCCTGGACCATGTCCGGCACCTGGGTGCACCCCTGATCCACTTCGGCACCGGCACCTCGGAACTGCTCGTCGCGATGCGCGACGTCGGCGTTGACGTCGTGGGGGTCGACTACCGGCTGCCGCTGGACGAAGCCAACCGCCGCCTCGGCGGCACCGTCCCGCTGCAGGGCAACATCGACCCGGCACTGCTTTCGGCACCGTGGGAAGTCCTCGAAGCCCACGTCCGAGAGGTGATCGCGGCCGGCTCCGCGGCGCCCGGGCACGTCCTGAACCTCGGCCACGGCGTGCCGCCGGAGACGGACCCTGAGGTGCTCACGCGCGTCGTCGAACTCATCCACTCCATCGCTCCGGAGTAGGGGCGTGGACGCAGGCGCCGCCGGGACTCGCGTGGAAGGCACCGCCGTCGTGATCGGGGGCGGGATTTCGGGACTGCTTGCGGCACGGGAATTCGCCCGGGCCGGGGTCCGCACCACCGTCCTGGAAACCGGCGAGGCCTGGGGCGGCTGCGTCGGCAGCCATGTCGTGGCCGGACTGACCCTGGACAGCGGCGCGGAGTCTTTCGCCACCCGCACCGCCGCCGTAGCTGATCTCGCCGCGGAGCTGGGGCTGGCCGGCGAGGTCGTTGCGCCGAACCCCGGCGGGGCCTGGGTCCAGTTGCCTGACGGCCCCAGGGAACTGCCTAAGACCGGTGTGCTGGGCATCCCGGCGAGCCCGTGGGACCCGGAAGTCCGCCGGTCGTTGGGCCTGCTGGGATCGCTCCGCGCCTCCGTCGACGCCGTGCTGCCGGCCTCGCTGGGCACCGCTGCCGGGGCAACGAGCGTGTCAGCCCTGGTCCGCCGGCGGATGGGCAGGCGGGTCCTGGACCGGCTCGTCGCACCGGTGGTCGGCGGCGTCCACTCGGCCGACCCTTCAGTGCTCGACGTCGACATGGTGGCCCCCGGTCTGCGGGCCGGCATCCGCCAGCACGGTTCCCTCGCCGCCGCCGTCGCGGCCCAGCGCAGGGGAGCGGCGGCCGCCACGGGCAGACCCCCCGGAACAGCCGGACCGTCCGGAACAGGCCAGGCCGGCGGGCTCCAGAAGGCCGGTTCCGCCGTCGCCGGGCTGCGCGGCGGCATGCACACCCTCGTCGCCGCCCTGCTGGCCGATCTGCGTCAGCGCGGAGTCACCCTGCTGCCCGGCACCGCGGCCCGGTCAGTGCGGCGCACAGCCGACGGCTGGCGCGTGGCCACGGACGAGGCCACTTTCGACGTCGGGCTCCTCGCGGTTGCGGTCGAGGGTCCCGCCGCCGTCGGGCTGCTTGAGGAGTCCCTGCCGGAACTTGCCGGCCACCGCCCCGATGCCGGACCCGACGTCAGCCTTGTCACGCTCGTGGTGGACCTCCCGGCCCTTGACGCGGCGCCACGCGGCACCGGCGTGCTTGTTGCGCCGCAGAGCCCGGGTGTGCAGGCCAAGGCGCTGACGCACGCCACCGCCAAATGGGCGTGGCTGGCGGAGCATGCAGGCCCGGGACGGCATGTGCTCCGGCTCTCCTACGGGCGGAGTGCAGCTCCAGGGGCTGTTACTCCCGGGGCGTTGCCCGAGCCCCGCGGCGGCGGACTGGCCGCGGCGCCGCGCTCCGACGATGAACTTTTCCGCGCAGCCCTGGCTGATGCGTCGGCCCTGCTGGCGGTGCCAGTCGGCGCCGGGGACGTGGCCGATTGGGACGTGGTCCGCTGGGCTGGCGCGCTGCCGTTTGCGTCCCTGGGCCACAGGCAGCGCGTCGCGGCCGTCCGGAGCGTCTGCGCCGCGGACGGCACGCTTGCCGTGGTGGGCGGCTGGCTGTCCGGCAATGGCCTGGCAGCGATCGTGGCCGACACCCCGCAGCAGGTCCGCGCCCTGTTGTCCTGAACGTTGTCCTCAACGTCGTCCTCAACGTGGCTGCGCTGAACGTGGCTGCCTCAATGTGCCTGCGCTGAATTCGGTGACCCTGAATCTGGCTGTTCCGAACGAGGTTCCTGAGTCCCAAGCACACCTTCAGTCACAGGAATCACAGCGGTTCCAAAGGCACCCTGAACCCCTCCGGTCACGGCGGTTTCGTGCCGGAAATTCGCGGTTTTTGCAAGTTTTTCCTGCTGGTCGATTCCGGCTAGGCTCGATGACCATGTTTATTTTCAGGTCCAAGGTGTCAACAACGAAGACCGGCCGCCATCGGGGCCTTCGAAGCGGCGCGGCGGCGGTCGCGCTCGGGGCCGTACTGGCTGGCACCGCCGGGGCTCCTGCCTCGCAGGCGGCCGCAGGGTTGTCCGCGGCGGCGTCCACCGCACCGTCCGCGCAGGGTTCGCTGACCCTCGGCCTCGGCGACGTGCTGGACAGCCTGCTGGGTTCCTCGACGACGCCGAGCCCCTCGCCGTCCGCCGGCTCGGGCGAGTCCTCCCCGTCGCAGCCGCCGCCGTCGCACGGCAGCAGCCCGGAGCCCAGCGACCCCGAGCCCAGCGACCCGGAACCCGGCGACCCCGAGCCCAGCAATCCCGAACCCACGGCCCCGCGCACCAGTACTCCACCGGCGTCGAGCACCCCGCCCGCGAAGGTTGCGCCGCCCGGTGGGCCGCAGGACCCCGCCGCGCCGCCCGCCGCCCCGGCTCCGGGAGCTCCCGCCGCAGGCGGATCCGCCGGGTCTGCTCCCACCGGACAGGCCCCCGGCCGGCCGGCACCGGGCAGCGCGGCCGCCGACCCGGCCGCCGATCCACAGTCCGGCACCGCGGTGCCGGCCGCGGGCAACGGTGCCGGCGCGCAGGCGTCGGCCTCGAAGTCGGCCACACCGCACCCGTCCCCAGCGGGTTCAAACACAGCCGGCTGGACCCAGGCGCCGGCTCCGGCCAAGGGCCACTCCGGCAACTCCTCCCTCGAGGCAACCTCGACGTTGGAACCGGCCGGCCTGTCCCCGCTGGTCGGTTGGGGCATTGGCCTGGTGGCGCTCTCGCTCGGCGCCGGCGCCGCGGTCCTCCGGATGCGCCGGAGCTGACAGGACCCGCCTCCCGCGGATGCGCCCCCTCCCGCAGACCCGCCTCCCGCGGACGCGCCCACACCTGCAGCGTCCCGCATGTGAAATAAAGCACTTCTACGCGCTGTAGAAGTGCTTTTTTTCGACTTAGCTGGGGAGAGGAGGCAGACTGGTATGCATGAGCCACACTTCTGCCGAATCTGTCACTAAAACCGGAATGTCAGCCCCCGGAGAATCAGTCGCCGGGGCATCGGCGCCCGAAGATTCAACTGAGCAGTTCTTCACCCTTTGGACCGTATTCAAGCGGTCAGCGGACATCCTGCGCGGCGCCGATGCCGCTGAGGACTTCGAGGCCCTGATGAAAAGCCTCGCCGACGCCGGAGTTGTCCACCGCGGCAGCTACGACGTCTCGGCGATGCGGGCCGACGCGGACATTATGGTCTGGTTGCACGGTCCCCGGCCGGAAGCGCTGCAGCGGGCAGTGCGGGACATCCGCCGCAGCAAACTGTTCGCCGGCACCGAGATCGTCTGGTCCGCCATGGGCGTGCACCGGGAGGCCGAGTTCGCCAAGAACCACACCCCGGCGTTTTCCCGCGGCGTTGAACCGGCGGAATGGCTCTGCGTCTACCCCTTCGTCCGCTCCTACGAGTGGTACCTGCTCCCGGACGCCGAGCGCGGCGCCATGCTCCGCGACCACGGCATGCTGGGCCGCGACTTCCCCCAGGTCATCTCCAACACCGTCTCTTCCTTCGCCCTCGGCGACTGGGAATGGATCCTCGGACTGGAAGCCCCCGAGCTCGTGGACCTCGTGGACCTGATGCGCCACCTGCGCGCCACCGAAGCCCGGCACCACGTCCGCGAGGAAATCCCCTTCTACACCGGCCGCCGCGTCACCGCCGCCGAGATTGCCGAGGTCCTGGCATGAGCCCGCTCGATCCGCAGGAATCCGCCGCCCCGGTAACCGCCGTGAACACCGTCACCGAGGCCGGCCGGATGGCCCCCAAGGAGTACGACGCAGTGCTCCTCGCCTCCTTCGGCGGACCCGAAGGCCAGGAGGACGTCATCCCGTTCCTCCGCAACGTCACCCGCGGCCGCGGCATCCCCGACGAACGGCTCGAAGAGGTCTCGCACCACTACCGCGCCAACGGCGGCATCAGCCCCATCAACGGACAGAACCGTCAGCTCAAGGCCGGCATCGAGGCCGAACTTGCAGCCCGCGGCATCGCGCTGCCGGTGYTCTGGGGCAACCGCAACTGGGACCCSTACATCCCGCAGACCCTGCAGGASRYCTACGACGCCGGCCACCGCAAGSTGCTCATGSTCACCACSAGCGCCTACTCCTGTTACTCCAGCTGCCGCCAGTACCGCGAGGACATCGGCATGGCGCTGACCGAAACCGGGCTCGACGGCAAGCTCGAGGTCGACAAGGTGCGCCAGTACTTCGACCACCCCGGGTTCGTGGAGCCCTTCATCGAGGGCACCGCCGCCGGCCTCGCCGACGTCCGTGCCCAGCTGGCCGCCGCCGGCACCCCGGACGCCCCCGTGCACATTCTGTTCGCGACGCACTCCATCCCGACCCGCGATGCCGAGGCCGCCGGCCGGTCCGAGGGCGAGCCGCGCACTTTTGAGGAAGACTCCGCCTACGCCGCACAGCACCTGGCCTCCGGCACCGAGATCATCCGCCGGGTGGAAGACGCGACCGGCCTGACCGCACCCTGGTCCCTCGTCTACCAGTCCCGCTCCGGTGCCCCGCACGTGCCGTGGCTCGAACCGGACATCAACGACGCCATCGAGGAGCTCGCAGGCCAGGGCGTCAAGGGCATCGTGATTGTGCCGCTGGGCTTTGTCAGCGACCACATGGAAGTGGTCTGGGATCTGGACACCGAGGCGCTTGAGACCTGCGCCCGGCTGGAACTGGCCGCAACGCGCGTCCCCACGCCCGGAACGCACCGCCAGTTTGTCGCCGGGCTTGTGGACCTCATCTGCGAGCGGACCGTCGCGAACAACATTGCCGAGCGGCCGCACCTGACCAAGCTCGGCCCCTGGTACGACGTCTGCCGTCCCGGCTGCTGCGCTAACTTCCGCGGCGAAAAGCCCACCATCGCCGGAGCCGACACCACCGTCGGGACCGGACACGATCCCTACCCGGCCGCCCCTGAGGCTTCGGGCACGGCTGTTGCGGCGGCGGGCCAGGGAACCGCATGAGCGTCCGGATCGGCACGCGCGCCAGCAAACTCGCCCTGACCCAGACCCAGCAGACCGCGGACCAGCTGGCCGCCGTCGGCGGGTTCCCCGTGGAGCTGGTCCATATCCGGACCGACGGCGACGTCCTCAAAGGCTCGCTGTCCCAGATGGGCGGTACCGGCGTCTTCGTCGCCGCGCTCCGCGACGCCCTGTTGCAGGACATCTGCGATATCGCCGTGCATTCGCTCAAGGACCTCCCGACCGGTCCGGCCCTCGGCCTGAGCCTCGCGGCCACACCCCAACGCGTCGACGTCCGGGACGTGCTGTGCGCCCGCGACGGGCTGAAGCTCGCCGACCTGCCGAGCGGCGCGAGCGTCGGCACCGGCTCCCCGCGCCGCGCGGCCCAGCTCCGCGCCGTGCGTCCGGACCTGGACATCCGCGACATCCGCGGGAACGTGGACACCCGGCTGGGACGCGTCCCCGGGCTGTCGGGCAACACGAACGACGCCGTCGTTGACGGCAAGTCAAACGACCTCGACGCCGTCGTGCTCGCAGCCGCCGGACTGCACCGGATCGGCCGGCTCGACGCGGTCAGCGAATACCTCGAGACGGACATCATGCTGCCAGCCGCCGGGCAGGGTGCCCTGGCGATCGAATGCCGCACCGCCGACGCTCCCCGCCGGGCCGGGTCCACGGAAGGCTCCCAGGGCGTGCTGGCGCAGGCCCTCGCGGCCCTCGATGATCCGGACACCCGGCTCGCCGTCACGGCCGAACGGGCTTTGCTGGCCCGGCTGGAGGCCGGATGCGCCGCCCCGGTGGGCGCCTACGCCTACCGCAAGGGCAGCATGCTGCACCTCGAGGCGGTGGTCTGCGCCGTCGACGGCACGGCAACCGTCCGCGACAAGAAAGCCACCGACGGCCTCACCGAAGTCGGGGCAACGCTGCTCGGGATCGAGCTGGCGGAAGTCCTGCTGGCCCGCGGCGCCGCGGACATCGCGGACCTGGCAGCTTCCTGAACCGCGGATCCACCACTTCATGGCACGGCACAGCGACCGCAACCACACGGGCGGCCCAACCGGCATGAGGGTGCCGGAGGGCGCCCGCGTGCTGGTTGCCCGCAGCCCGGACCGCGCGGGGGAACTCGTCACGGCCCTCCGCCGTGTCGGCGCCGAGCCGTTGCTGCTCCCGCTGATTGACTTTGAGCAGGCCAGCGACCAGCACTCCCTCGACGTCGCCTTCGACGCCCTCGGCGCCGGGGCCTACACGTGGCTCGTGATCAGCAGCGTGACCACAGTCCAGGCACTTGAGGCGAAAGCCGCGGAACGCGGCGCCTCCCTCAGCAGCTGGCTGCCCGGCAGCATCCTCGTGGCCACGATCGGCCCGGCGACCCGCCGTGAGCTGGAGTCCCGGGGCATCAGCGTCGACCTTGCGCCCACGGGCCAGCAATCCGGCACGGGCCTGCTCGACATCTGGCCCGCGAACCAGGGCAGCGTGCTCCTGCCCCAGGCGGACATAGCGGACCCGCGGCTCCGCAAGGGCCTCGAGGCCCGCGGTGCGGCCGTCCAGGCCGTCACCGCGTACAACACCGTCGACTATCCTGCCGATCCGCGCCGGGCCCTGCCCGCATTCCCGCCGGCCCCGCCACAGGCGACCTTGTCGCAGGGGATCAGTCCGGCCGGGCATGACGCGCCGCCGCCCACCGTGCTCACCACGGCCGAGGCGAAAGCCGAAATCGGGGCCGGCCGGCTGCACGCCGTCGTCGCCGCCTCCCCGAGCGCCGCCCGCCGCATCCACGCGGACCTCGGCCCGCTGGGCACCTGCCGTTTCGTCGCCATCGGACGCTCGACGGCGGCCGAGGCGGCCTCCCTCGGACTCAGTGTCGACGCCGTCGCCGAAGAGCCGACGGCGTCCGGCCTGGTTGCCGCCGTCGTGCGGTCCCTTGACCACCAGCAGCCCCCACCGCCTCCGTCAGCCGTAGAGCCCTCAGCAAAGGACACCATATGAGCTTCCCGACCCACCGCCCCCGCCGGCTCCGCACCACCCCGGCCATGCGCCGGCTGACGGCCGAACACCGGCTCTCAGCCTCGGAGCTCATCCTGCCGGCCTTCATCCGCGAAGGCCTGAGTGAGCCCAACCCGATCGCCTCGATGCCCGGCGTGCAGCAGCACACCACCGATTCGCTCAGGCGTGCCGCGGCCGAGGCTGTCCAGCTGGGCGTCGGCGGCATCATGCTGTTCGGCGTCCCCGCCGTCCGGGACGCGCGCGGGACGGCGTCGCTGGACCCCGACGGCGTGCTGAACAAGGCCATCCGGGACGTCCGCGCCGAGGTCGGCGACGACCTCGTGGTCATGAGCGACGTGTGCCTCGACGAATTCACCGACCACGGCCACTGCGGTGTCCTGGACGCCAACGGCTACGTCGACAACGATGCCACCCTGGAAATCTACGGCCAGATGGCGGTTGCCCAGGCCGACGCCGGCGCCCACGTCCTGGGCCCGTCGGGCATGATGGACGGCCAGGTCGCCGTGATCCGGCAGGCCCTCGAGGACGCCGGGCACGCCAACACCGCCATCGTGGCCTACGCCGCGAAATATGCCTCCGCGTTCTACGGCCCGTTCCGCGAGGCCGTCGACTCGCAGCTGACCGGCGACCGCCGCACCTACCAGATGGACGCCGCCAACCGCCGGGAGGCCATCCTCGAGGTGGACCTGGACCTGGCCGAAGGCGCCGACATGGTCATGGTGAAGCCTGCCATGAGCTACCTGGACATCCTCGCCGACGTCGCCGCCATGAGCCCGGTCCCCGTGGCTGCCTACCAGATTTCCGGCGAGTACTCGATGATCGAGGCCGCCGCCGCAAACGGCTGGATCGACCGCCGGGCCGCCATCACCGAGTCCGTCCTGGGCATCAAACGCGCCGGCGCCAACATGGTGCTGACCTACTGGGCGAGCGAGCTCGCCGGCTGGCTGAAGGAAACCCGATGAACACGGCCCCCGAATCCGCGGACGCCCCGCTCAAGTCCACACCCACCGCGCCGGTGGGGCCCAACCGCATCCTCCTGGGCCTGAACACGTTCGGCGACGTCGGCGTCTTCCCTGACGGCCATCCCGTCCCGCACGCCCAGGTGCTGCGCCAGCTCCTGGAACAGGCCGAACTCGCGGACCAGGTCGGCCTGCACGCCTTCGCGGTGGGGGAGCACCACCGCCGCGACTTCGCTGTCTCCGCCCCGGAGGTATTCCTGGCCGCGGCGGCTGCCCGCACCAAGAACATCCGGCTCGGCTCGGCCGTGACAGTACTCAGCTCCGATGACCCGATACGGGTGTTCCAGCGCTTCGCCACCGTGGACGCCATCTCCGGCGGCCGGGCAGAGGTCATGCTGGGCCGCGGGTCCTTCATCGAGTCTTTCCCGCTGTTCGGCCTGGACCTGGCGGACTACGAGGTCCTGTTCGAGGAAAAGCTCGAGCTCTTCGACAAGGTCCGGGCGCAGAAACCGGTCCACTGGGAGGGACGCACCCGGCCGGCCATCAGCGGCCTGAGCGTCTACCCGCCGCTGGAACACCACCTCCTTCCGACCTGGATCGGCGTCGGCGGCACGCCCGAGTCGGTGCTGCGCTGCGCCGAGTACGGCTACCCGATCATTTTCGCGATCATTGGCGGCCAGCCGCGGTCCTTCGCGCCCCTGGCCAACCTCTACCGTGAGGCCATGGCCAAGTACGGGCACCCGATGCAGCAGATGGCCACGCATTCGCCCGGCCACGTTGCCGCCACGGATGAGGAAGCCCGCGAGGAGTTCTTCCCGCACTGGCTACAGCAGCGGAACCGGATCGGGGCCGAACGCGGCTGGGGCCCCGCCAGCCGGGGCGAGTTCGACGCGATGTGTACGCCCGAGGGAGCCCTCTATGTCGGGTCGCCGGAAACCGTGGCCGCGAAGATTGCCCTGCTCAAAAAGAACCTGGGGGTGGACCGCTTTGACCTCAAGTACAGCAACGGCACCCTGCCGCACACGGCCATGATGCGCTCCATTGAACTGTTCGGCACCGAAGTGGCGCCCCGCGTGGCCGCGTTGCTAGGCGCCAACTGAACTGGCCGCGAACTGCCCTCGCCGCGAACTGAAAGAATAGGAACCATGACTTCCAGCATGCCTCGCAACGAGGAACTCTTTGACCGTGCCCGCCAGCTGATGCCGGGCGGCRTGAACTCGCCCGTGCGCGCCTTCGGCTCCGTGGGCGGGACGCCGCGGTTCATGGTGTCCGCCAAGGGTGCCTACCTGACCGACGCCGACGGTGCCGACTACGTCGACCTCGTCTGCTCCTGGGGCCCGGCGCTGCTGGGGCACGCCCGCCCGGAGGTCCTGGCGGCCGTGCACGCCGCCGTYGACCGCGGTCTCTCCTTCGGCGCCTCCACGCCGGACGAGGCCAACCTTGCCGCAATCGTCAAGGAGCGCGTCCCGGCCGCCGAGCGCGTCCGGATGGTCTCCACCGGCACCGAGGCGACCATGACGGCCGTCCGGCTCGCCCGCGGCTTCACCGGCCGCAACCTGATCATCAAGTTCGCCGGCTGCTACCACGGCCACCTCGACGGCCTCCTCGCCGCCGCGGGCTCCGGCCTGGCGACCCTCGCGCTGCCCGGCTCGGCCGGGGTCACCGCCGCGACCGCCGCCGAGACGCTCGTGCTGCCCTACAACGACCTCGGCGCCGTCGAAGCCGCCTTCGCCAAGCACGGTGACAGCATTGCCGCCGTCATCACCGAAGCCGCTCCCGCCAACATGGGCGTGGTCACCCCCGGCGACGGCTTCAACGCCGGCCTCTCCCGGATTACCCGCGAACACGGTGCCCTGCTGATCCTCGACGAGGTCCTGACCGGCTTCCGCACCGGCTACTCCGGCTACTGGGGCCTCACCGGCGGCGCCGCCGGTGCCGCCCAGCCGTGGACCCCGGACCTGCTGACATTTGGGAAGGTGATTGGTGGCGGCATGCCGACGGCGGCTCTCGCCGGACGCGCGGAGGTCATGGACTACCTGGCGCCGCTGGGCCCCGTCTACCAGGCCGGGACTCTGAGCGGTAACCCGGTGGCCATGGCCGCCGGGGTCGCGACCCTCACGCACGCCACCCCCGAGGTCTATTCGTTCGTGGATGCCCGCTCGCTGGAACTCTCCGCGGCGCTGTCCTCCGCACTCGATGCGGCCGGCGTGGACCACTCCATCCAGCGCGCAGGCAACCTGTTCTCCGTGGCCTTCGGCACGGGCGCCCGGGGTGTCCACAACTACGAGGACGCCCAGGGCCAGGAAGTGTTCCGCTACGCCCCGTTCTTCCACTCCATGCTGGACTCCGGCGTTTACCTGCCGCCGTCGGTCTTCGAGGCCTGGTTCCTCTCCGCCGCGCACGACGACACCGCGATGAACCGGATCTTCGACGCCCTGCCGGCAGCGGCTAAGGCGGCGGCCGGCGCCAAGCCATAGCCTCAGCCCTTAAATGACTGATGGCACCCGCCGCTGCGGGTGCCATCAGTCATTTAAGCTGCCTTGGCGCTGGCGAACTACAGAACGTCCGCGAGGAACCCCTGCAGCCGCTCGGTCCGCGGGCTGGTAAAGATCTGTTCCGGGGGACCGGACTCGACGACGACGCCGGCGTCCATGAACGTCACGGTGTCCGAGACATTGCGGGAGAAGCCCATCTCGTGGGTCACCACAACCATGGTCATGCCGCCCTTGGCGAGGTCGGCCATCAGCGCCAGCACGCCCTTGACGAGCTCGGGGTCGAGGGCGGAGGTGGCCTCATCGAAGAACATCACCTCCGGCTTCATGGCCAGGGCGCGGGCGATGGCSACACGCTGCTGCTGGCCGCCGGAGAGGTTGGCAGGGCGCGCGTCTGCCTTGTGTTTGAGCCCCACCAGGTCGAGCTGCTCGAGGGCCTCGGCCCGTGCCTGCTCGGCCGGCAGCTTGCGCAGCTTCCGCAGCGCCAGCGAGACGTTGTCCACCACGGTCTTGTGCGGGAACAGGTTGAACTGCTGGAACACCATGCCGATCCGCTGGCGCAGCTCGTCCGGGTTGTCCTTCAGGACCGAGCGGCCATCGAGCAGGATGTCGCCCTGGTCCGGTTCGATCAGGCGGTTCATGACACGCAGCAGCGTGGACTTTCCTGAGCCGGAGGGGCCAATCACCGAGGCGGTGGTGCCCTTCTCGACATGAAGGTCGATGCCGCGGAGGACATGGTTGGTGCCGAAGGACAGGTGCAGGTTCTTGCCGGTCAGCGAGCCGGAGGCGAATTCGCTCATGGCTGTGCTCCCTTCCCGATCAGGGCTGCGGCGTCGTCCGGCTGCCGTTTCTCCGGACGGCCGGTGCGCAGGCGGTTGTCGACGTAGTTGACCAAGTGGGTGAGCGGAACGGTCAGCAGCAGGTACACGAACGCCGCGGCAATCAGCGGCGACAGGTTCCCAGTGTTGGCCGCGGCATCGTTACCGATCCGGAAGATCTCGCGCTGGCTGGCGAGCAGCCCGAGCAGATAGATCAGGGAGGAGTCCTTGATCAGCGTGATGAACTGGTTGACCAGGGCCGGCAGCACCCGCCGGATGCCCTGCGGAATCACCACAAGGCGCATGGAGGAGTTATAGCTGAAGCCCAGTGCGCGGGAGGCTTCCAGCTGGCCTTTTTCCACGCTCTGGATGCCTGAGCGGAAGATCTCGCCGATATACGCCGCCGCCATGAGCGTCAGGGCGAAGATGGCCAACGGGAATGGGTTCGTGGATCCGGTCAGTTCCCGGACCACGGGCCCGAGGCCGATGCCAATCAGCAGGATGACCACAATGGCCGGGACGCCGCGGAAGACATCCGTGTAGATCCGGGAGAGCACCCGGAGCGCAGTGCTGCGGGATGTTCCCATGATCGCCAGGATCATGCCCAGGATGCACCCGAGCACGCCCGAGGCGATCGCCAGGATCAGAGTGTTGCGCAGGCCGACCGTCAGCATTTGCGGCAGGACGGCTGCGATCGCCTCCCAGTCGAAGAAGCTACCTATGAGTTGATCGAGTGCATCCATGGACTAGGACTTCGGAACGGTGACAGCCTTGGAGCCCGGGGACCACGTGGCCGGGGTCTCGCGGTCCGGGTACCATTCCTTGGTCAGCTTGGACCATGTGCCGTCGGCAATCACGGCGTCGAGGCCGGAGTTCAGCGCGTCGATGAGCGGCTGGTTTTCCTTGTTCACGGCGTACGCGGTGAAGTTCTGGGTGTTTACAACCGACTCGGCGATGACCGTGCCGTCACCTTCCTTGACCTGGCCGGTAGCCTGCTGGGACGGAGCGACCCAGGCGTCGACCTGGCCGTTCTTCAAGTTGGCGTACGCGGTGTTGTAGTCCTCGAAGCGGACGGGCTCGATCTGGAGGGTGTTGGTGACGTAGTCATCCTGTACCGTGCCCTGGACCACGGCGATGCGGGTGTCCTTGGTCAGGTCCTTGAACCCCTTGATGTTGGAGTCCGTCTTGGCGACCACGGCCATGTAGCCGAAGTCGTAACCGTTGGTGAAACCCACGGTCTTGCGGCGCGCGTCAGTGGTGGAGATCGAGGAGGACCCGAGGTCGAACTGCTTGTTCTGAACCTGGGCGAGCAGCGAGGCGAAGCCGGTCGCCTTGAACTCCACCTTGAGGCCCAGCTTGTCCGCAATGGCGCGCAGGAGCTCGTTGTCGTAGCCGGTGAACTTGCCCGACTTGTCGATGTAGATGTTCGGCGGGGCGTCCGAAAGGGTGCCCACAGTCAGGGTCCCGTCGCTGATCAGGCCGAGCTTGGACTTGTCAATCTGGTCCAGGGGAGTGACGTCCTTGGTCGTGTATTTGTCCAGGGACTTCTGGTCGCTGCCCTGGAGGGCATCCGTCGGTGACGCCGTTGACTGGGCCGAACCGCCGCCGCAGGCTGCAAGGGAAACCGCCACGGCGATGGCCACGGGAACGGTGGTCAGCCACTTCAAGGCTTTGCTTTTCATCACGCAATCACTTTCGTCTGAAATTCAGTGGGTCGCGGGAGGCTCATCGGGCCCCCGGCCGCTGGCTTGGGCGCCGGGTGGAGCAGACACGCCGCGAAAGATAATTGTGTCATCCGACGTGGGCACCCATTCAATCCGAACAAATCAGAGATGATGTGTGCGTTCTGCGAACTATCTTCAGGATCGTGTGTGATCGGCGCCAATCCTGATAGTGCTGGCGGGGTGGCGCGGAATCATCGGCGCCGGAGCGGGCGGCAAGGGGAAGCCCCGGGCCGTGTGACCTCCGTCGCAATCACTGGATTTGCGCGCAGCGGGGGACTAGTTAAGCCGTTCCGCCGGCGAACGTTTCGTTTTAAGAAGTGCTCCCGCGCCGGGGCCCAGCGTCCGGAATCCCGGCGTTCGGAGATCCTAGAAGTCGCCCCGGCTGGCGTCCTCGGGAGGCAGGACGGGCCAGTCGCCTTCGATCACGGCGGCCGGCTTCGTCTTGCGCAGGTAGCTTTGGAAGTCCGCGGCCTGGGCAGAGGCCCATTCGACCTGGAGTTGGTGCAGGTTGCCCGCCGGCATCCTGAGCTTGGGGAATTTTCCGGCCATGGCATCGAGCATCCGAAGGGTTGCCAGGGCATCGGCCGCGGAGGTATGCGCGTTGTCCAGATTGACGCCGTACTCCTCGCACAAGGCGGTGAGCGTGCGCTTGCCCTTGCGGTAGCGGTCCACCTGTTTGTTCATGACGTACGGATCCAGTACGGGGAAGCGGCTCAACTGAGGGACGCCGTAGCGGGCAGACTCGGCGGCGAGCACCGTGAAGTCGTAGCTGGCGTTGAAGGCGATGACCGGCACACCCGTGTCGAAAAGCTCCTGGAGCACGGCGGCGACCTCCCGCGTCACTTCCGCGGCGGGGCGGCCTTCGCTGCGGGCCTTCTCGGTGGTGACGCCGTGGATGTCGCTGGCCTCGGTGGGAATCTCAACCCCGGGGTCCGCGAGCCACTCGTGTTCCTGGACAATCCCGCCGTCGGAGTCCACCACGGTGATGGATGCTGTGACAATCCGCGCCGCGCGGGAGTTCCGCCCGGTGGTTTCGAGGTCGAAGGCTGCGCGGGGGAGGGTGTTCCAAGTGCTCATGCTTCAACGCTACCTGCTGCCACTGACAGTTCCTGACCGGGGTGGCGGCGTGCCGCCTCCGCCTGCCGTCCCGGCGCTGTTCCGGAGTCCGGAACGGCTAGGCTGGACCGATGCGGACGGAGTATGTGGAGGCGGTGCTGGAGCTCGTGGCGTTGATCCCGGCCGGCACGGCGGTGGCCTACGGCGACGTTGCGGAACTCCTCGGCGCCGGCGGCCCGCGTCAGGTCGGATCGGTCATGAGCCACTATGGCAGYAGCGTGCCCTGGTGGCGCGTCCTGAAATCCAGCGGAGACGCCCCGCCCGGCCTGGAGCACGAGGCGTTGGGCCTTTATCTGCAGGAGGGGACGCCGCTGCTGGGGCGTTACGAGGACTTCCGCCGGACCGGCGAGGGGCGCTGGCGTGTTGACCTGGCCTCCGGCCGGTGGGCGCCCACCGACGCCGATTTCGACCGGATCGATGCCATCGCGGAGCGGCTCGAGCGGGAGTCGCATAAATTGTCGGTACCCGATGATGAAATGACTGTGTGAGTACCCCCAGCCACCCTGAACCAAGCCTGCAGCGGTCCGGGTCCCGTCCCCTTCCCGGGGCGGGGCGCGCAACGGGAGCGGGGCTGCGCCTGTTGCCGCCCCGGACCCAGCACAGCGCGGTGCCGGTGCTGTCACCGGACCAGCTCGCCGCCGTCGAGGTCCCGCCCGGCTCCGGCCCCGTCCTGGTGCCCGGTGCGCCCGGCACCGGCAAGTCGACGGTCCTTGTCGAGGCTGCCGTCCGCCGCGCCCTGCGCGATGGCCTGGATCCGGAGCGGATGCTCATCCTGGCCCCCGGGCGGCTCGCCGCGGATACGCTCCGCGACCGGTTCACGGCCCGCCTGGACCGGAGCCTGAGCACGACGCCGGCACGGACCTGGGCGTCATATGCCTTCGATCTGATCCGCCGGGCCAAGGCCGAAGGCCTCCTGCCGCTTCCGCGCCAGCCGAAGCTGCTCTCCGGCCCGGAACAGGACCTGATCATCAAGGAACTGCTGGAGGGCCATGCGCTGCCCGGCCTCGAGCTGCCCTGGCCCGAGGACCTGGGCGCCGCCCTGCAGACCCGCGGTTTCCGGCAGGAAGTGCGCCAGCTCTTTGACCGGATCATCGAATCCGGGCGGACCGCCGAGGACCTTGTGGCCTTGGCCCGGCAGTGCAACCGGCCGGACTGGATTCCGGCGGCCGCCCTGTACTCCGAATACCGCGATGTCCTGGACCTGCGCATGCCCGAGGCCTTCGACCCCGCCGGCATCATCACTGCCGCGCGCCAGATCTTCCAGGACTCACCCGATTTCCTCGCCGCCGAACGCGACCGCCTGCAGCTGATTCTCGTGGATGACATCCAGGAGGCGAACCCGGCGGTCTTCGAATTGCTCGCCGACATCGCCGCCGGCAAGGATGCCATCATCACTGCCTCGCCGGACACCGTGGTTCAGGGCTTCCGCGGGGCACGCCCCGATCTCGTGGCGGAGCTTCCCGGCCTCCTGGCACCTGACGGGACGATCCTGGAACGACCCCTGTGGACGGCGCATCGGCAGGACCCGGCAGTGGCGGAGGCATGGCTGGCAGTGGCCGGGCGCATCTCCCGCAGGTCCGGCGGGCAGTCCGCCCGCCGGCTCGAACAGCCCGGACCGGTGCCGGCACCGGACGGGCAACCAGTCCCGACACCGGACAGAGCCGCCGGCGCCCGGGCGGGGACGGTCGAGGCCCACCTGCTGCCGTCCCCGGTCCACGAGCTGCGGTATGTGGCCCAGCGGATCCTCGAAGCCCAGCTGAACGACGCCCGGGAACTCGGGGACATCGCCGTGATCGTGCGCAACGGCGGCCAGCTCAGCCAGTTGCAGCGGTACCTGGCCGGCCAGGGGATTCCGGTCCGGATCCCCGTCGCCGAATCCGCCGTCCGGGACGAGGTCGCGGTCCGTCCGCTGCTCGATGCCTATGCGGTGGCCCTGGACCCTGCCGTGCTCACACCCGAGTCAGCGGTGTCCTTGCTGACGTCCCGGATAGGCGGCGCCACCGCGATTGAACTGCGGAGGCTGCGGCAGTCGCTGCGCCGGGAGGAACTCCTGGGCGGCGGCGGGCGCACCAGCGACGCGCTCCTGGTCGAAGCCCTGCTGGAGCCGGGGGCGCTCGCAACGCTGGGCATCGAGGGTCACTCGGCCCGCCGGATTGCCCGGATGATCGCAGCGGGGCGGGACGCCGCCGGTGCCCCCGGCGGCAACGCCGAGACCGTGCTCTGGGCGCTCTGGCATTCCACCGGCCTGGCCTCCCGCTGGACCGACGCCGCCCTGGCCGGAGGATCAGCCGGTGCCCGGGCCGACCGTGACCTTGATGCCATGATGGCGCTGTTCCATACCGCGGAACGCTTTGTGGACCAGCTGCCGGGTTCCGGCCCGGAGCAGTTCCTTGAATACCTGCTCAGCCAGGAACTTCCCATGGATACCCTGGCCGCCCGGGCGCAGCTGGAAGACGCGGTGGAGCTCATGACCCCTGCCAGCGCSGCYGGCCGSGAATGGCCSGTGGTSATYGTGCCSGGACTKCAGGAAGGYGTGTGGCCCAACACCCGGYTGCGCGGAGAACTGCTCGGCAGCACGTTGTTCGCCGACGCCGTCGAGCACGGCGTGGAGTATGCCCTGCGACTGGATCCGCAGAGCCGGCTGCGCGAAATACGCTATGACGAGCTCCGGAGCTTTTCCACGGCAGTGTCCCGCGCCCGGGAGGTGCTGATCTGCACGGCGGTGTCCTCGGAGGACGAGCAGCCGTCCTCGTTCCTGGACTATGTGGCGCCGTTGCGGCCCGGGCAGGACCGCCGGGGCTTTACCCCGGTCGAGCGTCCGCTGACGCTCCGGGCGCTGGTAGCGGAGCTGCGGCAGTACGCCCAGCTCGACCCGAGGGCGGCCGAATCGGCGGAAGCCGCGGCCGTCCTGGGGGGCCTGGCCACGGCCCAGCCGCCGGTTCCGGGCGCGCACCCCGCGAGCTGGTGGGGGCTGGCGGAGTTGTCCTCGGAGGAGGCGGTGGTTCCGCCGGGCGGTACCGTGTTCGTGTCGCCCTCGAAGGTCGAAACCGTGCAGAAATCTCCGCTGGACTGGTTTATCCAAGCCGCAGGCGGTGAAGCCGCCACCGATTTTGCCCGCAGCCTCGGAACGCTGGTCCACGCCATTGCGCAGGACCTCCCGGACGCCTCGGGAAGCGAATATGTCGCCGAACTCGTCCGGCGCTGGCCCACGCTGGGGATGAAGGACAACTGGGAAGGCAAACTGGACTTCCAGCGAGCCGAGTCCATGGTCCGCAAGCTCGCCCAGTATGTCCTCGTGATGCGCAGCGAGGGCCGGAGCCTGATCGGCGTCGAACAGGACTTTGAGGTGAAGCTGCCGGACGTTCCGGCGGAGGCCGCTTCCACACAGGCCGGATCCGATCCGGGCGAGGGCGGAACCACCGGTCCGGCGCGGCCCGCCGTGCTCAGGGGCCAGGTCGACCGGCTGGAGATCGACGCCGAGGGCCGGCTGGTGATCATCGACCTCAAGACCGGCAAACGCCAGCCCGGCAAAGCGGATCTGGACCGGCACCCGCAGCTCGGTGCCTACCAGGCCGCCGTGCTGGCCGGCGGCTTCGCGGGTCCCGACGATGGTCCGCCGCCGCTGCCGGGCGGCGCCGTCCTGGCCCAGCTGGGCACCACCACCAAGAGCCCCGGCATCCAGGCCCAGGCACCGCTGGATCCGCAGGACAACTGGGCACTGGAGATGGTCGGCGACGCCGCCCGCGTGATGTCCGGCAGCGTTTTCCAGGCCCGCCACGATCCGTCCAAGGGAGGCCACGGCGGCCACGGCTGCCGGCTCCCTGAAGTGTGCCCGCTGTGCGTGCGGGGAAAGCAGGTTACTGAATGAGCCCCGAGGCGCCGGCAAGCGGCCCGACCGACCCGCATCCGGCACCGGCTCCCCTCCCCGAGCCCCTTCCTGAGCCGCGGTTCAGCCCGGAAGAGCTGTCGGCACTGCTGGGGGAGGGGAACAGCCCCACGGCCGAACAGTCCCTGATCATTTCCTCGCCCCTCACGCCGCGGCTCGTGATCGCCGGGGCGGGCTCGGGGAAGACCGCCACCATGGCGGACCGGGTCGTGTGGCTCGTCGCCAACGGCTGGGTCCGGCCGGAGGAAGTCCTCGGCGTCACCTTCACCCGCAAGGCCGCCGGTGAACTCGCCTCGCGGATCCGGGCCAAGCTGGCCGCGCTGGCGCGCATCGCGGCGGCCGACACCGGGAACACGCTCTTCCCTGCCGGGCTGCTGAGCGCGGATGCGCTCGAACCCAAGGTCTCCACATACCACTCGTATGCGAGCGGCATTGTGTCCGACTACGGTCTCCGCCTCGGCGTCGAACGCGACGTCGTGCTGCTCGGCGGCGCCCAGTCGTTCCAGCTCGCCAGCGAGGTGGTAGAAGCCTTTGACGGGGACTACGAACACTTCCGGTCCGCCAAATCAACGCTCGTCAAGGCCGTGATCCAGCTGGCGGGAGAGTGCTCCGAGCATTTGCAGGACCCGGCCCAGGTCCGTGGCTGGCTCTTGGAGCGGGTCGCCGCGTTCGAGTCGCTCCCGTATGTCGCAGAAGCCAAGAAGAACCCCACCCAGGCTGCGGGCGAGCTCAGCGCGATGCTTCGCACGCGGGCCAGCGTCGCGGACATGGTGGGCCGCTATTCCGAGGCGAAGCGCGCCCGCGGCGCCCTGGACTTCGGTGACCTGGTGGCCCTGGCGGCGCGGGTGGCCAGTGAGATTCCGGTCGCCGCCCAAACAGAGCGCCAGCGTTACAAGGTGGTGCTTCTCGATGAGTTCCAGGACACCTCGCACGCCCAGTTGGTGCTGTTCTCCCGGCTCTTCGGCGACGGCCATGCGGTTACCGCGGTGGGGGACCCGAACCAGTCCATCTACGGATTCCGGGGAGCGTCCGCCGGGCAACTCTTCCATTTCGTCCGCGAATTCCCGATCCTCGTCAGCAGCGAAGGCACCGACACCGCCCACGGCGGCGAGGGGGACCGGGGCAGCTCGCGGGACCGGGGCAGCGGGCAGGCCCGGCGCTTTGCCGTGGCGCCCACCTCCTACTTGACTACAGCGTGGCGCAACGGACGCAACATCCTGGCCACGGCCAACCTCATTTCGGCGCCGCTGAGCAAAGCGGCGGCGAACCTCGGGGCCGCCGGGGCCCGGGAAAGCGCCGACGCCGTCGAGGTCCCGCCACTGCAGCCCAGCCCGGCCGCGGTGGACGGCAGGGTGGTGATGGGACGGTTCGCCACGGACGAAGCCGAGGCCGCGGCGATCGCAGGCGACGTGCTGAAATTTCGCGTGACGGACTTCGACGCCGCGCACTCCGCCGACCCGGTTCCGCCGGCCATGGCTGTCCTGTGCCGGCGCCGGGCACAGATGGAATGCATTCGCCGCGAGTTCGAAGTCCGGGGCATTCCCTATGAAATCGTTGGGCTCGGCGGGCTGTTGGACACGCCGGAAATCATCGATCTTGTCGCTACGCTCCGGGTCCTGGCCGACCCGGGCCGCTCGGACTCCCTCATGCGCCTGCTGGCCGGCGCGCGGTGGCGGATCGGCCCGGCGGACCTGATGGCCCTGCGGGACTGGTCGAGTTTCCTGGCCCGCCGTCGGGGTCGCCCCGGCGGCCTGGAGGCCGGCGACGCCGGACAGGGTGCCGAGGATGACGGGCGTGCCGCCGAAGACGCGCTGGATGACGCTGTGATCGAAGGCGACATCACGGACGCCGCCAGCCTGGTCGAGGCCCTGGACTGGCTGCCCCGCGACGGCTGGACCTCGGCGCACGGACGCAGACTGAGCCCGGAGGCCCGGGACCGTCTGCAGCGGCTCTCGGACGAGCTCCGGCAGTTGCGCAGCTACATGGGGGACGACCTCACCACTTTGCTCGGGGAGGTCGAACGGGCGATGCTCCTGGACATCGAAGTTGCGGCCCGGCCCGGGATCAGCATCCATCAAGCCCGCCGCAACCTGGACGCCTTCCAGGACGCGGCGGCCGGGTTCCTGCACACCTCCCAGCGGGTAGATGTCCTGGCGTTCCTCGCATGGCTGGAAGCTGCGGCGGCCGAGGAAAACGGTCTGGATGCCGCAGCGCCGGAGGTGAACCACGAAGCCGTCCAGCTGCTGACAGTGCATGCCTCCAAGGGGCTGGAATGGGATGTCGTGTTCGTTCCCGGGCTCAATTCCGGGGCGTTCCCCAGCAGCCGCGACTCGCGGTGGAGCAGCGGCAGTGCGGCACTGCCGTGGCCGTTGCGCGGCGATCGCACCGATTTGCCCCAGTGGGACCTGGACCAGCCGGACCAAAAAGGCTGGCTTGACGCCGAGAAGGAGTTCAAGTCTGCCGTCCAGGCGCACGGCGAGGCCGAGGAACGGCGCCTGGCCTACGTGGCGTACACCCGTGCCAAACACGTGCTCTGGCTATCGAGTGCGGCGTGGGTGGGGTCCCGGGCCGGTTTGGCGGAGATGTCTCCCTTCCTTGCCGGGCTCGAGGGCCTCACCGCCGACGGCGCGGCCGAAATCCATCCGCTGTCCGTCAGCGAGGACGCGCTGCCGGCCGAAAGCCCCCTGACCTCTGAACTCGAAGTCGCCGCCTGGCCCTATGATCCGCTGGAGGGCCCGCATGACCCCCGGACGGGAAAACGGCTGCGGCTTGTCCCGGGCCGGCGGGCGGCCATGGAATCCGCAGCGGCCCGTGTCCTGCAGGCAATGGCATCCGGCCCGGATGGCGCGGACGCCGGAAAACGTCCCATCCTGCGCGGTCCCGCCGCCGGGTGGGCGCAGGAGGCGGCCACTTTGCTGGAACGCCGCTCCCGGCGTTCGGTGGTCCAGGATGTGCATCTGCCCGGGCACATCTCGGCGTCGACTCTCGTGGACCTGGAAGATGACCCAGGCTCCGTTGTGGCCCGCCTGCGCAGGCCGATCCCGCGCGAACCGGGGATGTCGGCGCGCAAGGGCACGGCCTTCCACGCCTGGGTGGAGGAATACTTCGGCGCCGCTGGGATGCTGGACCTGGGTGAGGCAGCCGGCGCTGACGACCACATCGACGAGGCCTACGGCCTGGATTCCATGGTGGAGACTTTCCGTCAGTCCGAGTGGGCCCACCGCGCCCCCGCCCACGTCGAGGTCCCGGTCGAGACACGGATCGGCGACGTCGTGGTCCGGGGCAGGATCGACGCCGTGTTCCGCGACGCCGACGGCCGCTGGGATCTTGTGGACTGGAAGACCGGCCGCCGCCCCTCGGCGGCCCAACTGAAGGTCAAGGCAGTCCAGCTCGCCGTCTACCGGCTGGCCTGGGCCCGGCTCAAGGGGGTCCCGTTGGAGGACGTCCGGGCCGCTTTCTATTACGTGGCCGACAACCAGGTGGTCCGCCCCCATGACCTCGGATCAGCGGAAAAGCTTGAGGAAATCGTGTCGGCGGCGCTAGGGAGGACAGCGACGCACAGCGGCGCCTAGCGGATGTCAGCCGGCCGGACAAAGCCCGCCGAACGATCCGGGCGGGGCAGTACACCTGAACCGGCCGGCAGCCGTCGCTAGCGGGACGCGGAGTCGACCACCGTGATTGCGGCGGTTGACGTGTTGTCACCGGACCCGGGCTGGACGACGGCGATCGATTGCGTCGATGTGTCGGTACCGGCTGGAACCGCGGCCCCGGCGTCGCTGTCACCGGCCTCACTGACCTTCCCGGAGTCCGGGTCGGGGGCCGCCGCCTGCGGGGCGCCGTCCAGCGCGGCATCAGCGCTGGAGGGCACGGAGGACTTGGCGGCGCCGGGGATTGCGGTGATGTCGGCGGACGCACCTGCGGCCTTACCGGCGCCCGGCTCGGCGCTTGCCTGGTCGCCTGCTTCAGCGGCTGCGGTTGTGTCTGCTATGGGCTGGGGGACAGCCGCCGGTTCGTCAGCCCCCGTTTCGCGGGGGATAGGCGTGACGTGCACAGCGGGCCTGGCACTGATGCCGGCAGTGGCATCATCAGCCGGAGCGCTGCCCGTGACCGGCTCCATAGGCAGCAGCGTGACCTTGCTGACGGCGGGCGCCGTCCCGTTGGCCGCTGGGGCCGGCGCGGCCGGGACCGTCGGCGCATCGACATGAGCACCGGCGTCGGCAATGGCTTGTTCTGTGCCGGGTTCGGGTGCCGCGACCGGCTGCGGCAGCGGTTCCACGCTGATCGGCTGGCCGCCGTGTTCGGCCACGTCCTCGGCCAGTGTGGCGAGCATGGATTCCGCCTCGTCGATCATTTCCTGATTGCCGGCGGCCATGCCCTTGACCAGATACTGCGCCAGGGCGAATTCGGCGGAGAGCGCGGCCCGCCGCAACAGGTGCGCATCGGGCGCGTCGCGCCGGCTGGAGGTGTAGTGATCCAGGACCGCGTTCACAAAGTCCTGTTCGTTGGAGGCGACCAGCCAGGCCATGTCGTCCGCCGGGTCACCGATGCGCAGGTCGGTCCAGCCCGTCACTGCGGTCACGCGCTCACCCTCGACCAGCAGGTTGTCCTCGTGGAGGTCGCCGTGAACGACGCAGGGATTGAAGCGCCAGAGCGAGACGTCTTCCATGGCGTGTTCCCAGCGCCGCAGCAGCAGCGGCGGGATTTTTCCGGTCGTGGCCGCCTGGTCCAGTTCATTGAGGCGCCGCTGGCGGAATTCGTTGGGCGTGTAGCTCGGCAGATCGGCGTTGCTCACGATTGACCGTGGGAGGTCATGGATCGCGGCCAGGGCCGCCCCGATTTCGCGGGCCAGTGCGGGAGAGCCGTTGCTGAGCTCGTCCAGGGAGCGGGTGGCGCCGGCCAGGTGCGAATAGACAAACGTGCTGAGCTGGCCTTGCCGGACCGTTCCCGCCACTGTGGGCATGAGGAACGGGAGCTCGGCCCGGATGCCGGGAGCGAACGCACGCAGCACCAGGAATTCGGTTTCCAGCCGGGCGCTCGCTTCGGCATGCCGGGGGGAGCGGACGCGCCAACGCTTGCCCTCAGAGTCCAGCAGGAGGGCCGCGTCGAAGTCCGCCGGATCGTCGGGCGCAGAGCTGACGGCGGTCGGGGTCAGGCCGGGTACCGCCGCCGTTGCTACAGCTGCCAGTTCGATTGGTTTCCTTCTCACCCTTCCACGGTAGATTGAGCGGCGCCCAAGTCGGCGATGCACTCCGGCGAGTCTTGAGATCGGGGACAAATCGGAGGGAAATAGGCGCTGAATCCGGGGCAGGCGGCTTGTCCCGCACATGCTGTGGAGCGCCCGGCGGCATGGTCGGCAAATGTCAATTGTCTGCCCGAGTCAGTACGGTGGGTGTATGAGTCTTGCGGAGTCAGCGGCATCTTCATCGGCATCACAGCAAACACCCTCCGAATCCCCGGCATCCGACGGTGCGGCGCCGCCGCTGCATCTCCTGCCGGCAAACCACCTCATGGAGACGGTCCTTCCCGTGCGCCCGGCCCTGATCGACCGCGGATCCGCGGCGCGGGTGAAACCCGGAATGCTCGCGGAGCTGGTCGGTTCAGGCGCGGCGCAGGCCGTGGTGCTCTCCGGCAGGCAGGCCCTCGTCAGCGGCAACAGCCTCGTGCTCCTCAACGCGGCCGAGCTCTCCGGGCACCTGGCCAACACCCCGTACGCTCCCGAACACGTGATTTACCTCGGTTCCGCCCTGGCCGGTTCGGACCTCGACGCCGGCACCGAGCTTGTCCTCTTTGTCCTCCCGCTTCAGTTCGAAGTCCAGGCCGAGGAATTCGAGGCTCACGTGGCCGGCGTTCCGAGCGATGCGCAGTGGGTGGGTTTCCGCGAAATCGCGGCACGCCTGAACGCCACGGACACTGCGCTGTTCATCGAAGCCAGCGCCATCGCCAACTGGCATTCCACCCACACGCACTGCCCGCGCTGCGGCACTCCCACGCAGCCGGAAGCCGGTGGCTGGGTCCGGCGGTGCCCGGCCGATAACTCCGAGCACTTCCCCCGGACGGATCCGGCCATCATCGTCACCGTGGTGGGCCCCGACGGGAGACTGCTGTTGGGCRGAGGCGGCCCACTCGACGCCCGGAACTATTCGACCCTCGCCGGCTTCGTCGAACCGGGGGAGTCGCTCGAACAGGCCGTGCAGCGCGAAATCGGCGAGGAAGTCGGGGTCCGCGTCACCGCGTCCCAGTATCTTGGATCGCAGTCCTGGCCGTTTCCCGCCTCCCTGATGCTCGGCTTCACGGCCACCACGCCGGACACCGAAGCCCGGCCCGACGGCGTCGAGGTCACCAGGGCACGGTGGTTCAGCCGGAGCGAACTGCAGGACGCCGTCCTCAGCGGCGAGATCGTCATTTCCAGCAGGCTCTCCATCGCCCGGTCCCTTATTGAACACTGGTACGGCGGYGTCATTCAGGACGCCGCGGACAGCGCCTGACACTGCCCCATACAGGCTGACACCGCCTGCCCCTATCCGCAGGACACCGACTACCGACTGAGCAGCAAAAGTGACCACAGAGAAATTGAACTTCAGCACCATCCCCGGCGGGGAACCGTCGGGCGGCACGACGTCGGGCGATGCCCCGCCTGCCGATGCCCCCGAACCTGACGGCCGTTCGCTGGAGGAACGGATCCTCGGCGGCCTCGACGCCGAGCAGCGCGAGGTTGCCGGCACCCTCCAGGGGCCCATGTGTGTCCTGGCCGGTGCCGGGACCGGCAAGACCCGCGCCATCACGCACCGGATCGCCTACGGCGTGCACTCAGGGGTGTACAGCCCGCAACGGCTCCTCGCTGTCACCTTCACGGCCCGGGCTGCCGCCGAGATGCGCAGCCGGCTCCGTGACCTCGGCGTCGGCAACGTTCAGGCCCGTACCTTCCACGCCGCGGCGCTGCGCCAGTTGCAGTTCTTCTGGCCGCAGGCGGTCGGCGGCACCTTGCCCAACCTGCTGGACCACAAGGCACAGATGATTGCCGAGGCCGCGCGGCGGCTCCGGCTCAGCACGGACCGCGCCTCCATCCGGGACCTCGCCTCCGAAATCGAGTGGGCCAAGGTATCCATGCTGACCCCGGCGAACTATCTGGAGAACGCCCAGGGCCGGGGCAATCCGGGCGGCTTCGACCTGACGGCCGTGGCACGGGTCTTCCAGTCCTATGAGGACGTCAAGACCGACCGCAACGTCATCGACTTCGAGGACGTGCTGCTGATCACCGTGGGGATCCTGCAGGAGGACCCAAAGGTGGCAGCGACCGTCCGGGAACAGTACCGGCATTTCGTCGTCGACGAGTACCAGGACGTCTCGCCGCTGCAGCAGCGGCTCCTGGAGCTGTGGCTCGGCGGACGCGACGAGCTCTGCGTCGTGGGCGACGCCAGCCAGACCATCTACTCCTTCACCGGCGCCTCCCCGAAGCACCTGCTTGGGTTCAAAGCGATGTATCCCGAGGCCCACGTCGTTAAGCTGATCCGGGACTACCGGTCCACGCCCCAGGTAGTCAGGCTCGCCAACGACCTCCTCGCCGGCCGGCGCAGCGGCGGCCCGGTGGCGGACGCCGCCTGGGCCACGCCTTTGCAGCTCGTAGCGCAGCGGCCGGCGGGCCCGGTGCCACGGTTCACCGAATGCTCGGATGACGAGGCGGAGGCCGCCACTGTCGCCGCGCGGATCCGCGAACTCCTCGACGCCGGAACACCGGCGAGCCAGGTCGCCGTGCTCTTCCGCACCAACGGGCAGTCCGAAGCCTACGAACAGGCTCTGGCCTCGGCGGGGATCGGCTACCAGCTGCGCGGCGGTGAGCGGTTCTTCGCGCGGAAGGAGGTCCGGGACGCCATCCTGCAGCTCCGGGCCGCGACCCGGGCGGTGGCTGAAACCGCCACGCCCGAGCCGCTGGGGCAGCTGGTCCGGGACATCGTCGCCTCCCTGGGCTACACGGACGCGGCGCCGCACAGCGGCGGCGCTCTCCGGGAGCGCTGGGAATCGCTGGCCGCCCTCGTGGCGCTGGCCGACGAACTCGTGATCAGCAGGGGCCCGCAGTTCTCGCTCCCGGACTTTGTCAACGAGCTCCAGGAACGGTCCCTGGCCCAGCACGCACCGACTGTGCAGGGCGTTACCCTGGCATCGCTGCACGCCGCCAAGGGCCTGGAATGGGACGCCGTGTTCCTGGTCGGGCTGAGTGAGGGCCTCGTGCCGATCTCGTTCGCGGACACTCCGGAAGCGGTGGACGAGGAACGCCGGCTCCTGTACGTCGGGATCACCCGCGCCCGCGAACACCTGTCCCTGTCCTGGTCCACTGCCCGGACACCCGGCGGACGCGCCAACCGCAAGCCCTCGCGCTTCCTGGACGGCCTGCGCCCCGACTCGGTGGCCAGCTCCCACCTGCGGGGCAAGGGCCCGGCGCCGCGCCGGAAGGCGGCCGTTCCGGCGTCGTGCCGGGTCTGCGGCAGCATGCTCTCCAGCGGCGCGGAGCGCAAGGTGGGCCGCTGCAACCAGTGCCCGCCCAGTTACGAGGAACAGACGTTCGACGCGCTCAGGCAGTGGCGGAAGGACGTGGCCCTTGAGGCGGACGTCCCGGCATTCGTGGTGTTCACCGATGCCACCCTGACCGCGATCGCCGAGGCGCGCCCCGAGTCGCTGGAGCAGTTGGCCAAACTCGCCGGCGTGGGTCCATCCAAACTGGAGAAGTACGGCGAGGCCGTTCTGACAGTCCTGGCCGAAAGCACGGTTCAGTGATGCCCGGTTCAGTGATGCCCGGTTCAGTTCCGGGTGCCATTCCGCTGACCACCGCCGACGGCGCCCCGGTAGTGGTCCGCCGCTCTGCGCGCCGACGCCGCACGGTCGCCGCGTTCTGGGAGGACGGCACCGCCGTCGTCGCCATCCCCGCGTCCTTCAGCAGGGCGCAGGAACGGGAGTGGGTACATCGCATGCTGGAGAAACTCCGGCGCCAGGGGGACCGGGCGGCGCGGGGTTCCGGCCGGCGCCGCCCCCGCAGCGATGCCGACCTTGCCGCCCACGCCGCGGATCTGTCGGCGAAGTACCTGGGCGGCAGGGCGGTGCCCTCCTCGGTCCGCTGGGTCACCAACCAGAATTCGCGCTGGGGTTCCGCGACGCCGTCCGAAGGGACCATCCGGCTCTCGGCGAAGCTGCAGCCCATGCCGCAGTGGGTGATCGACTACGTGCTGCTTCACGAACTGGCCCACCTCCTGGTGGCCGGCCACGATGCCGCCTTCTGGCGGTTGCTGACGGCGTACCCGGAGACTGAGCGTGCCAAGGCCTTCCTGGAAGGGGCCTCGTTCGCGACCTCACGCGGCCTGGCGTCCGACGGCGGATACGACGAAGCCCCGGACGGAACCGAAATCCCGGCCGGGGCCCACTAGCGTTCGGCTAGGCCTTGGGCGTGCCGCCGTCGTCCGGTCCGCCGTCCTGACGGTCGTCGTCCTTGGCCGCCGGTTCGTCCGTGCCCTCTGAATCCGCCGTGCCTTCTGAATCCGGAGTGCCCTCTGAATCCGCCGTGCCTTCTGAATCCGCGGTGCCCTCGGTGTCCGTGGCGTCGGCGCCGGCCGGCTCGTCGAACCCTCCGCTAAGCAGTTTCTGCAGGGCGTCGTCCACTTCGCTGTCGCTGGCTTCGGCGAGTTTACGGCGTTCGCTGAAGCCTTGCGGATCTTCCAGGTCCTCTGCCGTGGGAAGCAGGTCGGGATGCTGCCAAACGGCGTCGCGGCCGTCGACCCCACGCTCTTCCTTGAGCAAGGCCCACAGCGTGGCGGCCTCGCGGAGCCGGCGCGGCCGCAGTTCGAGTCCCACGAGGGAGGAGAACGCGTGCTCCGCGGGGCCCCCGGTGGCCCGGCGCCGCCGGACGGTTTCGCGCAGTGCGGCGGCGGACGGCAACATCTTCTCGGTTGCACCCCAGGTGAGTTCGTCCACCCAGCCTTCCACCAGGGCCAGCGCTGTCTCCAGCTTTTCGAGGGCCTGCTCCTGGGCGGGAGTGCGCTGCGGCATGAAGACTCCCTGCGAGAGCGCCTCCTGGATGCCCTCGGGGTTGCTGGGATCGATCTCGCGTGCCAGTTCTTCGATCTTGGACGTGTCGATGTGGATGCCGCGGGCGTAGGCCTCGATCGCGCCGAGCAGGTGCCCGCGCAGCCAGGGGACCTGGACGAAGAGACGGGCGTGTGCCGCCTCGCGCACGGCCAGGAACAGGCGGATGTCGTTCTCCGGCAGGCTGAGGCCCTCACCGAATTTCGCCACGTTGGCCGGCAGGAGCGCCATTTCAAGGTCTGCGAGGGGCACGCCAATGTCCGTCGAGCTGACCACTTCGGCCGAGAGCGCGCCGATCGCCTGGCCGAGCTGCATGCCGAAGATCGCCCCGCCCATGTTCTGGATCATCGAGGAGGCGCCGCCCATCATGGACTTCATTTCCTCGGGCATCTGCTCGGTCATGGCGGCCGAGAGCGCATTGGCAATGCTGTTGGCCACGGGCTCGGTCAGCCGCTTCCACGTCCCAAGGGTTTCCTCGACCCATTCGGCGCGGGACCACGCCCGGCCGATCAGTCCCGTGGCCGGAAGCCCGGTGACCTGGTCGAGCCACAGTTCGGCCAGCCGAAGGGCCTCATCGACCTCCCGCGACTGATGCGCCGTGACCGAGGGGTCAGTTCCGCTGGCGGCGACGCGCCGGGCGTTGTCATGTGCCAGCTGCCAATTGACGGGCCCCTCCGAGGGGGCACTCATCATCGCCTGCACCTGGGAGAACATCTGGGCCAGGAGGTTTGGATCGTCCGGGAGGCCTGCTGCCTTGGCGAGCTCGGCGGGGTCGATATTGCCCATGCCCTGCCCGCCCATCAGGTTTTTGAGCATTTCGGCCAAAGGATCCTTGGGCTCCTCGTCGCCATTGGACGGATTGAGTGGGTTGGAGGTCATGATCCCGCCGATCGTCGGTGTGGCTGCTTCTCAACTTCACGGTACCCCTGTGCAAGAGTGGCTGTCTGCCGAAACCGCGCCACGTTCGCTGTAGGCAAAGAGCGGTCCGGGGTCCCAAGCGCGTAGGCTTGGAAGTTGGAATATTTGCACGCGGCAGCCTCGGGTTAGGCTGCGGCCCTGGTGCGTGGTCGCGGTGTCCTCTCGGGCTTGTCCTGGCAGGGCCGCAGCCCCTCGTGCCGGCACGGAGAGGTCGTTCAATGACAATCACCCACGGTGAGCAGCCCGCCAGCGACCCAGCGGCCGGCCCTGCCCGGGGCAGGTGGGCGCGACTGGCTGGCGCCGGCGTGCGGCGCCCGCGCAACAACCGGTCTTCAGCCATGCTTGTCTCGGGGCTGCTTGCCGCCGCACTGGGCATCACCGCGGTGAGCCTGCCCGTGCCCTACGTGATCGAGTCTCCCGGCCCCACCTTCAACACCATCGGCCAGGACAACGGCAAACCGGTGATCAGCGTCAGCGGCCATGAGTCGTTTCCCGCCAAGGGCAGCCTGGACCTGACCACTGTCTATGTCGACGGCGGTCCCAATGGTCCGGTCAGCGTCTTCGAGGCGTTCTCGGCATGGCTGAACGGGACCAAGGCCGTCTACCCCCAGGAACTGCTCTTCCCCACCGGCGTCACCAAGGAACAGTCCCAGCAGGAGAGCGCCACCGCGATGACCACCTCCCAGGAGAACGCCATCGCCTCGGCACTGAAGGAACTGAAGATTCCGTTCGGGCAGAAAATGCAGGTGGCCGGGCTCCCGGACGACTCCGCCTCGAAGGGACTGCTGCAGGCAGGGGACGAACTTGTCTCCATCAATGACAAGCCCATCACTGCGCTCGGCGTGGTCCAGGCGGAACTGGCCGCCGGCAACGGAAAGCCCGCCAAGGTTATCGTCGAACGCGCCGGCGCCCGGGTGCCAGTCACCATTACGCCGGCCAAAAACAGTGCGGGCCGCTACATCCTGGGCGTCTTGCTGCAGTACAAGTTCACCTTCCCGTTYGATGTCACCATCTCGCTCGACAAGGTCGGTGGCCCCAGTGCGGGCATGATGTTCGCGCTTGGCATCATTGACACCGTCACTCCCGGGGACCTGACCGGCGGCAAGCACATCGCCGGAACCGGAACCATCACCCCGGACGGTGCCGTAGGACCCATCGGCGGGATCGCCCAGAAGATGCAGGGGGCGCGGTCTGGCGGGGCCACGCTGTTCCTGGCTCCGGCGGCCAACTGCGAAGACGTCCTGGGCCACATCCCCGACGGCCTGCAGGTGGTCCGGGTCGAGAACCTCACCGAGGCCCGCAAGGCAGTTGAACTGGCCGCGTCAGGSGSCGACACATCAGGACTGCCGGTCTGCACCAACAACTAGACTGGCCGCGGAACTAAGCGCCGTCCCCACTCGTGGCACTAATTGACGGCCGCGCCGTCCCGCCGGGACCCTGCTGCAGGGCCCTGACGGAACGGCGGTGACGGCCGTTAGAATGCATCAACCTGCAACACCGGCACTTGGTCGCCAGACTGAGCCACAGCAGCGACTGATAACTAAAAACCAGCAGTAGACGACCAGCTATGAGGTACCGAGTTTGTCCCGTCCCGCCAGCACTGTCCCGCCCGGAAGACCCCAGACACGACGCGGCGCCCTGACGCCGACGCTGATCATCGTGGCCCTGATCGTGGTCGGATTCATCTTCTTCGCCAATGTCTGGACGGATGTCCTCTGGTACCAGCAGCTCGGCTACTTCGWAGTGTTCCTGACCGAGAACCTGGCCAGGATCGTGATCTTCCTGACAGGTTTCGCTGTCATGTTCCTGGCCGTCTTCTTCGCCATCAGGGTTGCCTACCATGCGCGGCCGGTATACGCCCCCGATTCGGAAATCCGGGACAACCTCAACCGCTACCAGGCGCAGCTCGAACCGATCCGCCGCGTCGTGATGGTGGGGCTTCCCATCCTCTTTGGCCTGTTCGCCGGCAGCGCCGCGGCCAGCCAGTGGCAGAAAGTCCTCCTGTTCCTGAACCAGGAGGCATTCGGCCAGAACGATCCGCAGTTCGGGCTCGACATCAGCTTCTACCTCATGACTCTTCCCTTCCTCGGCTTCGTCACCGGGTTCCTCATCAGCGTCACGGTGATCGCTGGCCTTGCCGGCATCCTCACCCACTACCTCTACGGCAGCATCCGGATCATGGAACGCGGGATCTTCACCAGCCGCGCCGCACAGATCCACCTGGCTGTCACGGGCGCCGCCTTCCTGGTGCTGATGGGCCTCAACTTCTGGCTGGACCGCTACTCCACGGTGCAGAATAACGGCGGGCGCTGGGCCGGTGCGCTGTACACGGACGTGAACGCCGTCATTCCGACCAAGGCCATCCTGGCCGTGGCCGCGGCCATCGTCGCCGTGCTGTTCATCGTCGCCGCGGTCATCGGCAAGTGGCGGCTGCCGGTGATCGGCACCGCCATGCTCATCATCACGGCCATCCTGGCCGGCGGCGTCTACCCGTGGGTCATCCAGCAGTTCCAGGTCCGGCCCTCGGAGCAGACGCTGGAAAACGAATACATCAAGCGGAACATCGCGATGACCCGTGCCGCCTACGGCCTGGATAAGGTCCAGGAAAAGCGGTACAACGCCACCACCAACGCCACCACCGGCGCGCTGGCCCCCGATGCGCAGACCACCGCCAACATCCGGCTGCTGGATCCGAACCTGATCTCGGATGCGTTCTCGCAGCTCGAACAGTACCGGCCCTACTACCAGTTCCCCAGCGCCCTGAACGTGGACCGCTACGAGATCGACGGCAAGATCCAGGACACGGTCATCGCCGTCCGCGAACTCAACCCGGACGGGCTCGCCACGAACCAGCAGTCCTGGCTGAACCGGCACGTGGTCTACACCCACGGCTACGGCGTCGTCGCCGCCAAGGGCAACAAGTTCACCGTGGACGGCAAGCCGGACTTCCTGCAGGCGGGCATCCCGTCCACCGGCGCGCTCGGCAACGATTCGACCTACCAGCCCCGCATCTACTTCGGCCAGGACTCACCCGACTACTCGATCGTGGGCGCCCCGGACGGTGCACCGCACCGTGAGCAGGACCGGCCCGCGGCCAAGGAAGGCGACGGCGAGACGCAGTACACCTTCACCGGCAACGGCGGCCCGAACGTGGGCAGCTTCTTCAACAAGATCCTTTACGCGATCAAGTTCCAGTCCTCGGACCTGCTGCTTTCCGACGGCGTGAACGCCGAGTCCCAGATCCTCTACGACCGCAACCCGCGGGACCGCGTCGAAAAGGTGGCGCCCTACCTGACTGTTGACGGCAATCCGTACCCCGCCGTCGTCGACGGCAGGGTGAAATGGATCGTGGACGGATACACCACCAGCCCGTACTTCCCGTACTCCCAGCAGGAGCAGCTCTCGGCCGCCACGGCCGACTCACAGACCGCCGCGAACCGGACAGTAGCCCTGCCAAACAGCTCGGTGAACTACATCCGCAACTCGGTCAAGGCCACCGTGGACGCCTATGACGGTTCCGTGACGCTGTACGCCTGGGACGACCAGGATCCGGTCCTGAAAGCCTGGCAGAAGATCTTCCCGACGTCGGTGAAGCCGTATTCGGAGATGTCCGGTGCGCTCATGAGCCACGTGCGCTACCCGGAGGACCTGTTCAAGGTCCAGCGCGAGCTTCTGGGCCGCTACCACGTGACCAACCCGGACAGCTTCTACACCAACATTGACGCCTGGTCCGTTCCCAACGACCCCACCGTCAAGGACGAAGTCAAACAGCCGCCGTACTACATGTCGCTGAAGATGCCCGACCAGGACAAGCCGGCGTTCCAGCTGACCTCGTCGTTCATCCCGCAGGTGGTCAACGGCAACGCCCGCAACGTGCTCTACGGCTTCCTGGCCGCGGACTCCGACGCCGGCAACCAGAAGGGCGTCAAAGCGGACAGCTACGGCCAGCTGAGGCTCTTGCAGATCCCGCCGGAGACCCAGGTCCCCGGACCGGGCCAGGCGCAGAACAAGTTCAACTCCGACCCCACCGTTTCGCAGGCCCTTAACCTGTTGCGCCAGGGTGCGTCGGCGGTGCTCAACGGCAACCTCCTGACCCTGCCGGTCGGTGGCGGCATGGCGTACGTCCAACCCGTCTATCTTCGCTCCACGGGGGAGACCTCCTACCCGACGCTGCAGCGGGTCCTGGTGGCGTTCGGCGACAAGATCGGGTTCGCGCCCACACTGGACGAGGCCCTGAACCAGCTCTTCGGCGGAAATTCGGGTGCCGCAGCAGGTGACTCGGCCAACAAGGGACAAACACCGGCCACGCCCACCACGCCAGGTGGTGCCACTCCGCCGCCCGGCACTACCGACGCGAAGGCAGACCTGAAGGCCGCGCTGGACGAGGCCAATGCCGCGATCAAGGCCGGCCAGGACGCCCTCGCGAAGGGCGACTTCGCGACCTACGGTGAGCAGCAAAAGAAGCTGAACGCTGCCTTGCAAAAGGCACTTGAGGCCGAAGCAAAGCTGGAAACCCCGGCCGCGCCGGCGGGCACCGCCACACCGTCGCCCACACCGTCGGCGACGGCGGGCGGCTAACGCTGCGCAGCTGACCCTGGCAGGTCCTTACGCGCTGCGCGAGGGCCGGGCGCAGGCTGTGAACGGTGCGACAGGCCGGGTTTGCCCCTACGGAGGGGCAAACCCGGCCTGTGGCGTAGCCGGACCGGATTTCATCCCTGTGCGGCCCTGGCCGGCCCGGGAGGCCGAGGCGACCAGGGCGGACGCTCCGGTCGGCGGCGAGATGCACATCACGTCGCCTCGATTTGGCCTCAAGTTCACCGGCAGGTAGAGTTGATCTTGCGACGCGGGGTGGAGCAGTTCGGTAGCTCGCTGGGCTCATAACCCAGAGGTCACAGGTTCAAATCCTGTCCCCGCAACTGGAGAAAGGGTCCGGAACACTGGAAACAGTGTTCCGGACCTTTTGCTTTT